>NZ_JBVHCY010000020.1:0-1834 GCF_057922445.1 Flavobacterium sp. UM26
CACACGCTACAAGCAAGCTGGGCAATTGGCTTAATTTGAAGATAGTTTGTGTTTGATGCATTTGTTTTTAACCGAAAGATTACGCATCTTTAATCCCAGCCTGCGTGTAGCGCGGGAACGTTATGTGTAACTGTAAAAGACGACAATGACAGACAATTTACCACAGAAACCAAAAGCATTTATAACAGACTTGAACGACTTTGACAAGAACGAAAAGTCGTTACATATGCCTGTTTCTGCTAAGAACCTTGACAGGCTAAAAGAATTGTCAATTGAAAACTTATGGCTAATTGGAGCTAATGACAAGGAATTAAGAAAAATACTTCCATTAGTTAATTTAAAGTACCTAAACTTATATCAAGTATTAGCAAAAGACTTGACAATTCTTGAAACACTTGACAAGACTGAGACGATAATTTTGAATTGGAATACTAAATCAACATCACTTTGGGACATCAGCAAAAATAAAGGCTTAAAGACACTTGAAATAACTGACTTTTCAAAACTAGAAGAAATCGACCAGCTTTCATTAGCAACTCAAATAAGCGACTTGACACTTGGTGGCGGACACGACAAACCATTGAAAATTAAGTCAATTAATCCGCTAAAGAATTTGACAAACTTAAAAACTCTCAGTCTGAAAAATCTGAAAATTGCAGACGATACTTTACAGCCATTAGGAAATCTGAAAAATTTAGAAACTCTGTTTTTGTCAAATCAATTTGAAACAAGAGAATACGCTTGGTTAGTAACGAGACTTCCAAAGACAAAATGCAAAATGTTCCAAGCAACAAACTCTTGTCACATTGTGGGGGCTGACAATAAATTGGTGTGGGACACAATGGTTACAGGACGAAAGAAATCATTTTTACTCTCAACCAAAGACCAAGCGAAAATTGACAAGCACATTAAAGACTTTGAAAAATTGAAAACCGAACTTGCAGAATAAAACAGCTACACATAACAGGCGTTTGGCAAGATTGCGAATTTTGTAGTAAATACACGTTTACATTTCGCAAGAAATTTTATCTTTGATAGAAAATAAACGGTTCCGAACTTCGCAACCTCGCCAAGCGCCGGAACGTTAGTAGCAAGCAGTTGACGAAAAAACTCCGCATAAAGAATTGTAATTGAAAAAAGTTAAAAAAAGTATTCTCAAATTGAGTTGCAATGCAGAAATAAATTGAAAAAAATATGGTTGGCGCAAGAGGAATTGACGAAATACTTAATAGAAAAGATAAAATAATCATTGGAACAATGTTATTATTTATTGTCATTTTAATGATTCTATTAAATCACTTTGGATATTTTGAAAACTCAAGAAGAGACAAAGTTTTAAATGAAGAATTTAAAACAAGCATTATCGGAAAATATGTTGACGAAAGTAATCATATGACGCCAAAGCTTAAACTAGGTAACGGAAATGAAATGATAAATTATTTTCCAAAACAAAACGTTGAACTGAATATTGGAGACAGTCTGATAAAGCGAAAAAATTCAACTGATATGCAAGTTTACAGAAATGAGAAAATTATTTATAGCATAAATCTATTAGAAAAGTAAAAACTAAAACTGAAAAGCAGAAAGCGGTAAATATTGCGCAAAAAAACATAAATAACGAAGAACTTTTGTGCTAACCCCGCCAGCTACTAACACACGCTACAAGCAAGCTGGGCAATTGGCTTAATTTGAAAATAGTTTGTATTTGGAACATTTGTTTTTAACCGAAAGATTACGCATCTTTAATCCCAGCCTGCGTGTAGCGCGGGAACGTTAGTGGCAAGCAACCGAAAAAACACAGAAAATCGAAATATGAAAATTAGACTCTTAATAC
>NZ_JBVHCY010000021.1:0-1448 GCF_057922445.1 Flavobacterium sp. UM26
TAGCCCCGATTACTATGATATATACAAACTAAAAATTTATTTATTTTTTAGTTTAAAAAAAGACATAACAAGCCTTCGAATAAGAATTACACGAAGGTTTGTTGTGCCTTTCATAAGTTATTTTTATTCGTAAACATCATAAATTTATCAAGATAGGTTTCTTTTCAAATAAACCTGTCTGCTCTTAGCCTAATGAAGGCAAAACTGTAAAAAATGAACGTTTTTTTATGCTGCTTTTCTAACTTCAAATGTTTTGTTATCTCTAACACAAGCACAAATACGATGTACTAATTTGTTTCTTATATTATTAATTACAAGCATTTTGTTTTTCCCTTCAGCCACTTTTTTTTTAAAATATTCTTTCATCTCGGGGTCGTGATTCACAGCTGATAGAGCACACATATGCAAATGCTTTTTAAGTTTTTTATTAGCCATATGGTGAACTCGCGGTTTTGATCTGATGCTTTTTCCTGAAGTATATTCAAAAGGAACCACACCCGCGTAACAAGCTAATTGTCGTGGTGATGAATAGGCTTTAAATTCATTCGTAAAACAGATTAAATATAAAGTCGTTACTTTACCAACTCCAGGAACTGAAATGGCTAGCGAATAAATTTTGTTTAAGTTTTCATCTCCCTTTATCAATACATCTAATTGTTTCTCTATTTCTTTTAGATCCGAAGTAATCCCTTTTAAGGTTTTCTTTTGAAATTTCTCAGAGAGTTTTGATAATTCGGGATCTAAAGATTTTATTTCTTTTGTATTTCGCATTAAAGTAGATTTTGTAAGAATCAACTTTTCTCTTAATGACATTAGACTTCTAATTTTTTCAAGAGTTTTACTGGGAGCTTTATAAATTACGGCATCCTGCAGGTTTTTCATCGCATAAATAGCAATCCTTTCTGCATCAATTTTATCATTTTTACCTCTTTGAAGTCCCATACTTCTTATAATTTTTAAAGACATCTCCACCCAAAGAGAATAATTAAAAAGCATTAAATATTTAATGATTAATTTCCCATACATACCCGTATGTTCTAAGCAAACAAGGGTTTCTAGATTTGTAGCCCTTTGCTTTTTAAGCCATTGATTTAATGCTTTTACTCCTTTGGAATCATTTACAAATTGATTATGAATTGGTTTTTCTTTTTCTCCATTCATAATTAAAACTACATCAAAATACTCTTTGGATACATCGATGCCTAGAAAATGTTTAAATTTGCTCATAAGAAAATGTTTTAAAAATTAGCAACCAACTATTGAATACATTCATATCCTTGATAATAGGCATTATATCCTTAATTACTATTCTGAAGATTATTCAATATAACTGACAAAGTCCTAATCGGGGCATAAGTAGCTAACTTTGATGGAAGATAAGGTTCACTTTGTCAGTTTGGTTGTTGATTAAAAGTACTCTAAATTTATTTAGCAAATCTAAAGGATGG
>NZ_JBVHCY010000022.1:0-1415 GCF_057922445.1 Flavobacterium sp. UM26
ACACACGCTACAAGCAAGCTGGGCAATTGGTTTAATTTGAAGATAGTTTGTGTTTGATGCATTTGTTTTTATCCGAAAGATTCCGCATCTTTAATCCCAGCCTGCGTGTAGCGCGGGAACGTTACCTGTAATTTTAAATGACGACACGACACAACAAAATATCATCATTTCTACTCTGTTTGATAGTGACGATTGCTTTATTCAGTTGTAACTCTTTTCAAACTGGACAACAACTTTATAAAATTGGTTTAGAACATTTTAAATCTGCTGACCATGGCGACTATCACGACCATGACGGGCTTAGTAAAGCGATATTTTATTTTGAAAAATCAATTGAAAAAGGATTTATGGAAAGAGATGTATTTGACAAACTAACTTGGAGTTATTTACTATTAAATGGTGACAAACAAAATGCTGAGAGAGTTTTTTCATTGGGTTTGCAGACTTTCCCAAACGACATTGAATTTTACTTTAGAAGAGGCGGTTGCAGAAAAGAATTAAAAAAGCACAAAGAAGCATTTGACGATTTTAATCAAGCAATTCTGCTTGACAAGACAAGAAAATATGAATACATAAACAACGCATTTTATGAACGAGGTGCAATGAGGTATATTTTAGGCGACACTACAAATGCAGAAAAAGACAAGGAAATAGCCAAAAGTATAACCGACCATGAGTTACGGACTTATCATGACTACTGTCAACTATGGAAATAAAAACTACAGGTAACACACGCTACAAGCAAGCTGGGCAATGGGTTTAATTTGAAAATAGTTTGTGTTTGATACATTTGTTTTTAACCGAAAGAATACGCATCTTTAATCCCAGCCTGCGTGTAGCGCGGGAACGTTACCAGTAATTATGATTCACGATACTTTTCAACTTCATCGTTAACATAGTCAATACCGCTATCCCCTGAGTCCATCCATTCAACAGCTTTCCAAACGTTTCTTAGTCTGTTTATTCTAGCTTGTAATCTAATCTCAAAGGCTTTTAGAGTTAATATTACGCTTTCTGTTTCCAAAGCTGCGTCTGTAATATCTAGTTCAGTTAATCTGTCACGCATTTCGTGAAGTTCATTGATTCTTTCGTGTATGTCATAAGCTTCTTTATAACATAAATAATTGTAGCTTCCTCCGCTCATAATTTTGTGTGTTAAGTAACTACTGGTAACATATGCTACACAATAGCTGGGTTAATTGTTTAATTTAAAGTTTGTTTTGCACTTGCATTTATTAGTTTTAAATCGATGTATGGTTTTGTGCCTGTCCCAGCCATCGTGTAGCATCAGCCGTTAGCAGCAAGCATTAACAGAAACCGTAAATTCTATAACTTTAGACAAATGAAATCAAGACTTTATACAATTACCCTATCTTTAATTTTAATTATAATAGGATTATCAATCCTAATCATTA
>NZ_JBVHCY010000023.1:0-1159 GCF_057922445.1 Flavobacterium sp. UM26
CGTTAGCAGCAAGCATTAACAGAAACCGTAAATTCTATAACTTTAGACAAATGAAATCAAGACTTTATACAATTACCCTATCTTTAATTTTAATTATAATAGGATTATCAATCCTAATCATTAAAGCAGATTTCTTAAGAGTTTATTTTTTTGAAAAAGATCCAAAATATCCTCTATATTCATTTGGACTTACAATATCAGGTTTGATATTGTTACTTACTGGAGCCTCTAATATTGTTTTTCTATATCTACAAGGCAATATCTTAAAATCTAGAGAACAAAGCTATGATGAAATATTAGATAGAGTTACAAAAATTGAAAAAGATACTATAGAAATCCAAAAAATGGAAATTCCTATTGATTCAAAAATTACTCTAGAAACAAAAATACACGAGCTTTCAGAAAGCGAAATTGTTAAAGCAGTAGAAAAAAAATACAAAAATGATTTATATGAAAATGTAAAAATTAATTCTTTAATCGAAGATGTTGTAGACATTAAACACCGTTTTAATTCTGACATCAAAAGAATTACTTCTATTGCTAACATTAACTTAGCTCTTGGTTTTGCAACTACCATATTTGCAATAACATATCTTATTTATTCTTTATTATTAACTGATAGCACAACACAAATTCTAAATGAAGAAATAAAAAACAATGCAGATTCAAAAATTATACTTTCAATATTTTTGGTAAAATTTCTTCCTCGACTTACTGTTAGTATATTTATAGAATTGTTCTCTTTCTTCTTCTTAAAAATGTATCGCAGAAATTTAGATGAAATCAAATATTTAACTAATGAAAGAACGAACATAGAATCCAAACTTCTGGCTTTGAAAACATCAATGTTAGTAAACGACGACAGTTCGTTATCTCAAATTTTACTTGAACTTTCCAAAACAGAACGTAATTTTATTCTAAAAAAAGGAGAATCGACAGTTGAAGTTGAAAAAAATAAAATTGAAAATTCAACTTATAAAAGTGCTTTCGAAAATTTGACTAAATTTCTAAAAAAGTAAAAATGCCAGCTGCTAACAGGCGTTTGGCAAGATTGCGAATTTTGTAGTAAATACACGTTTACATTTCGCAAGAAATTATATCTTTAACAGAAAATAATCGGTTCCGAAGCTCGCAACCTCGCCAAGCGCCGGAACGTTAT
>NZ_JBVHCY010000024.1:0-1093 GCF_057922445.1 Flavobacterium sp. UM26
CAGCCGTTACAAGAGATTTGGGTATTGGGCTGAATAGAAAGTTGGTATTGTACTTGGAAAATTTGTGCATAATGGAAAAATAACGCATCTTTAGTCCCAAACCTCGTGTAGCGGCGGGACGTTAGGGTATATAGCTCCGTTGAAAAGACACAGCCGACATCAACCAGACGTTTTACAAATGAAAATAATAATAAGTTAGTTAGCCTGCTGACCGAATACTAAACCAACATTGGCAATTATAAAGAACCGAAGAAAATGAGAATACTAACAATAATTTTAATAGTAGTTTTTTCAAATTGTCAATCTCCAAAAAAAGAATACGATTTTACTTTTTATAAAGGGAACATTCATGAATCATATTATTTAAAATTTAATTCTTCTGATACGCTTTACTATATTAATTCTTATCCATATGAAGAACAAACTTCATTTACAATTTTAAGTAGTGAAGAAAAAGAAAATATTCAAAATATTTTAGATACAATAACTTTTCCGAAGGAAGAAAAATTTACAAATAGTTTAATCGAAGATGGAGAAACTAATGCTTTTAATCTACAAATTGAGAAACAAACCAAAAAACTAATGATTCATGGTCACATGGGACCAAAACATTTTTTGTCTTTTGGAGAATCATTGGTCAAAATCAAGAACCTACATGAATTCACTCGAACAAACAAAAAATTTGATTTAAGTATTTTTAACAAAATTCTTAATGCTCCGCCTCCGCCAATTATAAATTAAATGAAGTTTGAAGTTCAGAAGCGGAAATCGAAAGGCGAAATAGATTATGCAATTGGAATGGAAAATTGGAACGGATGAACTTTCGTGATTTTCAAACGTGTCGCTACACACCCTAACACACGCTACAAGCAATTTGGGTATTAGGCTTAATTTGAAATTGGTTTTGTATTTGGAAGATTTGGCAAATCCGAATAATGGGCTTAATTTAGTCCCAAACTGCTTGTAGCGCGGGAACGTTACCAGCAATTATAAACGAAATGAAAAAAATAGCAATTATAACATTCATAATGACAACTTTATCTTGTTTCTCACAAGAAAACAGAATTGATTTTGAAAAAATAAAAGAATTAAA
>NZ_JBVHCY010000025.1:0-1013 GCF_057922445.1 Flavobacterium sp. UM26
AACGTCCCGCCGCTACACGAGGTTTGGGATTAAAGATGCGAGGTTTTTCAGTTAAACACAAATTTCCCAAGTACAAAACCATCTTTAAATTCAACCTAATGCCCAAATCTCGTGTAACGGCTGTTACCAGCAGTTATTCCTTTGTGTAATAGTATATCGTGATATTTATATTTTCAGTTAAGTTTGGCATATTTATTCCAACTTCTTTTTTTGTTGTTGTGACTCTCTCTATTAAATTATCACCATTGTATAAATAGTCCTTTTTATATTTCAATTGATTATTTTCGTCAAAATGTAATTCTTCAAGTATTTTTTTAGTATTATCATATTGATACTTTATTGTTTCCTTATTGTCTATTTTTCCATTTTCATTAAATGATATATTTTCTATTTCATTTCCGTTTTCATCTTTTTTAATTTTATGATGGTACCAAAACTCATTATTCGAAAAATACGCTTTAGCTTCTTCAATGTTTTTTTCAGGGTATGAAAATGTAATTTTACTACTTATCTTATTTTCCGAATCTTTAGAAATACTAGAGATTTTTTGATTTTCTTTATTGTAATTTATTTCCTCAATTTCCTTAATAGTATTGTCTTCATCTATAAAGGTTATTTTACTTTCTCTGCAAAAATCATCATAAACTATTTTAACTGTCCTTGTGGTTTTTTCCTTGCCGTTTATTCTTTCGATATCTTCCGATTTCTCAAAATTTTTACATTTCCCATAAAACAGCTTTAATTTGGTATTGTTTTCACCTTTTAAGTTTGTAAAGATTTGTTCCGTCAATTTTCCTTCGCTGTTATAGAGATTTATAAAAGTATTACTGTCTTCGGTATTTACAAATCCATTTTTTATGGAAACAGAACTACCAGTTATTGCTTTGATTTTTAATTCTTTTATTTTTTCAAAATCAATTCTGTTTTCTTGTGAGAAACAAGATAAAGTTGTCATTATGAATGTTATAATTGCTATTTTTTTCATTTCGTTTATAATTGCTGGTAACGTTCCC
>NZ_JBVHCY010000003.1:0-393808 GCF_057922445.1 Flavobacterium sp. UM26
AAATAACTTATGAAAGGCACAACAAACCTTCGTGTAATTCTTATTCGAAGGCTTGTTATGTCTTTTTTTAAACTAAAAAATAAATAAATTTTTAGTTTGTATATATCATAGTAATCGGGGCTAAGAGGAAAAATTATCTCTTTCTTGTTGCCATTATCATTTTAACTTTTGATAAAAAAAGCTCATTCCTGTTTGAATGAGCTTTTTATAAAAAAGTAAAAAATGTTTTATTGTTTTTCAATCCATTTTCTAGCGTTTACAAAAGCTTCTAACCAAGGCGAAACTTCATCTTTTTGTCCGTTGTCTGGGTAATGTGCCCAGTTCCAAGGGAAAATAGAACGCTCAATATGCGGCATCATCACCAAGTGACGACCAGTAGCATCACATAGCATGGCCGTGTTGTAATCCGAACCATTTGGGTTAGAAGGATAGCCTTCGTAACCGTATTTTGCAACAATATTGTAATTGGCTTCCTGTTCAGGTAAATGGAATTTTCCTTCACCGTGTGACACCCAAACCCCAAGTGTAGCGCCTTCTAAGCTAGAAAGCATAACCGAGTTGTTTTTTTGCACTTTTACCGAGGTAAAAATACTCTCGTGTTTGTTCGAAGTATTGTGGTGCATTTTTCCGTGAACTTTGTGTTCTGGATTGATTAATTCTAATTCCATCCATAACTGACAACCGTTGCAAATCCCCACAGATAAAGTATCTTCGCGTTTGAAGAAGTTTTTCAATGCAGTATTGGCTTTTTCGTTGTACAAGAAAGCACCTGCCCAACCTTTGGCAGAGCCTAAAACATCCGAGTTAGAGAAACCACCCACAGCACCTATAAACTGAATGTCTTCCAAGGTCTCACGACCTGAAATCAAATCGGTCATATGTACATCTTTTACATCAAAACCAGCCAAATACATTGCGTTGGCCATTTCACGCTCAGAATTACTTCCTTTTTCACGGATAATGGCTGCTTTTGGTCTAGGTTTGCTAGCGTCAATGGTAGCTTTCTTTCCGTCAAAATGCGCTGGGAATTGATAGTCTAATGGTTGGTTTTTGTAGTTCGCATAACGCGCTTCAGCCATGCCGTTACGAGATTGCTTAGCGTCTAATAAATAAGACGTTTTAAACCAAGTATCTCTTGTTTCATTTACATTAAAAGTAAACGTATCTGCATTGTTTTTGATAGTCACCAAATCTCCTTCGGTAACGGTTCCAATTTTGAAAATTTCAATATTTTGAGCGGCAAAAAGGGCTTCAATGGCTGCATCGGCTTGGAACACTACAGCAATATTTTCATTAAATAATGTTTTAACCGTATCGGCTTCGCCAAGAACGCTCAAGTCATACGTAGCGCCTAAGTCTACTTGGGCAAACGAAAGCTCTAACAAAGTAGTAATCAAACCACCGCTACCTACGTCGTGACCCGCTTTAATTTGGCGGTTTTTGATAGCGTCTTGTAAGGTATTGAAAGCTGTTTTAAAATAAGCTGCATCGGTAATGCTTGGCACATCGGTACCAACTTTATTCAAAATTTGAGCAAACGAAGAACCTCCCAATTTGAAGCTATCTTGAGATAAGTTCAAATAGTAAATGTTGCCCCCATTGCGTTGTAAAACAGGTTCTACAACTTTGGTAATATTGGTACAATTTCCTGCTGCCGAAATAATCACTGTTCCTGGTGCTATTACTTCGTCGTTAGGATATTTTTGTTTCATAGAAAGCGAATCTTTACCCGTTGGGATATTGATTCCTAATTCGATGGCAAAATCAGAACACGCTTGCACTGCTTCGTACAAACGAGCATCTTCGCCTTCGTTTTTACAAGCCCACATCCAGTTGGCCGATAAAGAAACCGATTGTAAACCGTCTTTTAAAGGAGCCCAAACAATATTTGAAAGTGCTTCTGCAATAGCAGTTCTTGTTCCTGCTACAGGGTCTATCAACGAAGCTACTGGTGAGTGACCTACAGTGGTCGCAATTCCTTCTTTGCCTTTAAAATCCAAAGCCATAACTCCCACATTGTTAAGTGGTAATTGCAATGGACCTGCACATTGTTGTTTGGCCACGCGACCTCCCACGCAACGGTCTACTTTATTGGTTAACCAGTCTTTACAAGCAACAGCTTCTAATTGCAGTACTTGATTAAGATAGTTAGGGATATTTTCAGTAGTATAATTTAGTTCTGTGTAATTTACAGCTACTTTTTTGTCAGTCATTATCGTTTTTGGAGAACTTCCAAAGAAATCTTCCAAAGCATAATCCATAGGTTTTACTCCTGTAGTTTTGGATTCAAAAGTGAAACGATGGTCGTTCGTCACGTCACCTACTTGATACATTGGAGAGCGTTCTCTGTCAGCAATACGTTGTAAGGTGTCCATATCTTTTTCGCCAATCACCAATCCCATACGCTCTTGCGATTCGTTACCAATGATTTCTTTAGCAGAAAGTGTTGGGTCACCTACTGGAAGTTTATCCAAGTCAATCAATCCACCAGTTTCTTCTACCAATTCCGAAAGACAGTTTAGGTGTCCACCCGCACCGTGATCGTGAATGGATACGATAGGGTTGTGGTCACTTTCTACTAGTCCACGAATGGCATTCGCGGCACGTTTTTGCATTTCAGGATTAGAACGTTGGATAGCGTTTAATTCAATCCCAGAGCCAAAAGCACCTGTATCAGCTGAAGATACCGCAGCACCACCCATTCCAATTCTATAGTTTTCTCCACCTAAAATAACGATTTTATCGCCAGCGGTAGGTTTCTTTTTAATTGCTTGATTTGCTTTTCCGTAACCAATTCCACCCGCTTGCATGATAACTTTGTCATAACCAATTTTACGGTTGTTTTCTTCGTGTTCGAAAGTCAAAACAGAACCGGTAATCAATGGTTGTCCGAATTTGTTTCCAAAATCAGACGCTCCATTGGATGCTTTAATCAAAATATCCATTGGTGTTTGGTACAACCAAGGTCTTTCTGCCATTCCATTTTCCCAAGGTCTGTCATCCTGAGCGGAGTCGAAGGAAGTTAATCGAGAATAGGCAGTCATATAAACCGCTGTACCAGCTAGAGGCAACGAACCTTGTCCACCAGCTAAACGGTCACGAATTTCTCCTCCAGAACCTGTCGCCGCTCCGTTGAAAGGCTCTACAGTAGTTGGGAAGTTGTGGGTTTCAGCTTTTAAGGAAAGGACAGCGTCAAATTCTTTTTCTTCGTAGAAATCAGGTTTGTCGGCACTTTTTGGTGCAAATTGTGTCACTTTTGGTCCTTTTACAAAAGCCACATTATCTTTATAGGCAGAAACAATATCGTTTGGATTCGTTTCTGACGTTTTTTTAATTAATTTGAAAAGAGAAGTCGGTTTTTCTTCGCCATCAATTACAAAAGTTCCGTTGAAAATTTTGTGGCGACAGTGCTCTGAATTCGCTTGCGAGAACGCAAAAATCTCGGAGTCGGTTAATTTTCTACCTAATTTAGTGGCTAAATTAGAAAGATACTCCACTTCTTCTGGACTTAAGGCTAATCCTTCGGATTGGTTATAGGCTTCAATATCATCGATTTCCAAAATAGGTTCTGGTTGGATATTGATGGTAAAAATATCTTGATTGAGTTCGCTAAACTTTTGCGAAAGCATAGGGTCAAAATCCGAAAAATCTTCGGTAACACGTTGAAATTCCTCGATTCTGATGATACCAGAAATACCCATATTTTGAGTAATTTCTACTGCGTTGGTACTCCAAGGCGTAATCATAGTGGCGCGTGGTCCAACAAAAAAATCCGACAAGACGGATTTTTCTATTTTAGTGGCATCTGCAAATAGCCAGTTGAGTTTTGAGATGTCTTGAGCCGAAATTTCGTTCTGCGTTTGTACGGCAAAAACAGTGTTACTTTGGTTTTCAAAGAAATGAATCATTGTTGTAGGGTTTGTTGTATTGCGGTGCAAATTTAGTTAATTAAGGCCTAAAAAAAAAGCGGCAATTGCTGCCGCTTTAAATAAAATTATTTTGTGGTTAATTAATTTACAATTAGTTTTTTGGTTGTTGATTTTCCTTCCTTTGTTACGGTAATCAAATAAAATCCTTTTTGAAGATTACTTACAGAAGCATTAGGGGTATTATTGTACTCTTTTTCAAAAACTTTTTGTCCCGAAACTGAATATACCTCGACTGTGTGTTTGTCATTAGAACTTTCAAAATTTATTTTAACATTTCCATTGGAAGGATTAGGATAAATGGCAAAGCTTTCTTTTTCTAATTCATTTACCGCAAGTACTGTGTTACAACTCCAAGAAAGGTCATCAAATCGTACTCTGTTTGAAGTAGTACTGTTTCCTGTTATACTGATGACAACATTTCCTGTTACATTGATACCAGAAATGGTTGTGGTTGTCGCTGTAGCACTGTAAGGTATTGTTCCTACTTCGGTACCATTTACATTGAGTTTAAAAGTTCCTGCCGTTCCAGTAAAAATTAGTTGAGTCGTAACTGTCAAATCTTTGATTCCATTAGCCACAGAAGAAGAAGTGAGTGAACCATTTCTTATAGTGATAGCTCTAGAATTTAAAGTTTGGTCGGTTCTTGCATCGGTTGCAGTCCAAGTGATTCCAGCATTAGTCCAGGTTTGAGTAGCATAAGAAGTAGCATTGGCTGGAATGTTTTGAAAATCTTCAGAAGCACAAGCGGTTGTTCCTGCAGCAGGTGCTTTCGTAGTTCCAGTTACAGAAGTACTCGCCACAGAAGAATTTCTGTCAGCGTCTCTAGCAATTACATAAAAGGTATAAGTTGTCTCTGCGGCTAAACCAGTGATAGTTGTGGTTACCCCAGTTACTGAAGTTTTCAAGGTGCCATTTAAATATACATCATAACTTGTAACGCCCACATTATCTGTTGAAGCAGTCCAAGTTAGCGTTGCAGAATTGGTAGTGGTTTCGTTTACTACTAGATTGGTTGGAGCAGTTGGTGCTTCAGTATCAACGGTGCCTGCTTTCCAAATTTCGGTTACATAGTTTGGGTTATCAATAAATGGATTTCTATTGTTTTGTCTGGCATAAATGGCGTTGTTTCTTGCAATTTCCCTTGCGCTTACTGGGTCTTGATTGTGCCAAGCTAATAGTTGATTTAAAAAAGCAGTGGTAAAAACTTGATTGCTGGTATTGTTGAACATAGCATAGTTATAACCTGCTACGGTATTTTCATATCGAGTAGCAAAGTAAAAGTACATTCTTGCAATATCTCCTTTAAATTCATCGATGGGCTCAAAAACAAGTCCGCTATAACCTGCTGTTGTGCTTGTTCCCAGTTTGCTTCCATTTAATGTAGTTTGTGAAGGTGTTACAACCACAGAATGCGGATAATTAGAACGGATTCCGTTTACTTTTCCGTCGGTTGGCGTAATAAAATGGGCATCAGAAACCATTGGTGAAAGCTCATTAAAAACGGATTGCGGAATAATGTGTTCTCTGTTATAACAATCACCTTCATTAGTATAATTACCACATCTTTGAGTGGCAGCAATGCTGTAGTTGTATGGGTCTGTTCCTGCAGGATTCTCAGAATACATATCTAAAACGGAACCGTCTTTTTCGAAAAAATTGTCAATATCAGAAGTTTGATAGGTGACATATAACCCTGCATAATCAATAACAGTGTGGTCTTTAATGATGTTGTACAATTGAGTTTTTAGCGTGTAGCCTGTACCTGTTGCGGTGGAATAATATCCAGCTGGAGCTTGGGCAAAACTCGCTGAAAAGAGTACTAATAAAAGTAGGGAGTAGATTTGTTTCATAATGTGAAATGGGATAAGATGTTTACAGTTTGTAAAGCTATTCTTTACAAATGGAACCTAGGTTAAGAAATATTTAAATATTAGTGGATTGGTTTTTATTCTTTATATGGAGAAAAAAGTTTACAGTTAACATAAAAAACGACACAATTGTGTCGTTTTTTATGCTAAAACAGATTGTAATTAGTTGATAATTATCTTTTTATAGACCGTTTGTGTAGTGTCTTCTATTTTGACCAAATAAAATCCTTTTGGAATAGTGTTTAGGGTCACCGAAGGTTGCGTAATGTTTTCTTTCTCAAAAATGATTTGTCCTAACAATGAGATAAGTTGAATAGAATAGTTTTTGTTAGAATTATTGTAATTAATCGTAAAATCACCGTGAGAAGGATTTGGGTAAATAGAAATTACATCGACATCAGTTACTTCTTCTTTGTTCACTTTAGCGCTAGTTTTGCTACCAAGGTTGTTGCAAGTGTCTGTTGTGAATGAATCCCATTGGCTTGAAAGATTAAAGGTCGTGCTAGGTGAAGTTACAGTTGCTTTTCTTCTCAAAGTTACATCGGCAGCGAAATTAGCCGTTCCTCCATTGAAAGTACCAATGATATCAATCAAAACTCCATTTTTAAAAAGACCTACAGCATCATTTCCGTTAAAGGTCAATTCGGTTGCGGCTGTTGAAATATTGGCGGAAGCTTTTGGGTAACAAGCAGATGCAATTGAACTATTCACGATAGTAAATTTATTACCGCTAGCTAAACTTCCTGACAAAGTTAGTCCCGTGCTCCAAGCTCCAGCACCATTGGTTTGTTTCTTGATGGTATAGCTCGATAAGTTTACTGCAGCTCCTGTGTTATTGGCAATTTCTATTGCTTTATTGTTTGATGAACCTTCTATGTATTCTGAGAAAAGTAAATCAGTTGCAGCTAATCCACCGCTACTAGTTGTTGCAGTAATGGTAGTACTTTTTGTTGAACTATTTCCTGCAGCGTCTTTTGCAATTACATAAAAAGAGTAGGCGGTAGAAGCAGTCAATCCTGTTATAGAGGCAGTTGTGCCAGTAACAGTAGTTTTGAGAGTATTGTTCATATAAATAGTATACCCAGTTACTCCCACATTGTCTGTCGAAGCAGTCCAATTTAAGGTAACAGATGAAGTTGTAATAGCAGAGGCTGTTAAATTGGTTGGAATAGTTGGTGCTTGCGTATCAGAAGATGGAGCAGAACCCCAAATTGCTTGAACATATTCAGGGTGGTCAATATAGGGGTTACGGTTATTTTGTCTGGCATAAATGGCGTTGTTTCTGGCGATTTCTCTTGCACTTACAGGATCTTGTGTATGCCACGCTAGTAACTGATTTAAAAAAGCGGTGGTGAAAACTTTGTTGCTTGAACCATCAAACATTGCAAAAGGATAGCCTGCTACGGTATTTTCGTATCGAGTGGCGAAGTAGAAATACATTCTAGCAATGTCGCCTTTGAATTCATTTATTGGTTCAAAAACAGTTCCGCTATACCCAGATACACCACTTGAGCCTAGTTTTCCTCCATTCAATGATGTCCAACTTGCTGTAGCAACATTTCCGTGTGGGTAATTAGAACGCTGTCCGTTTACTTTTCCATCAGTAGGAGTAATGAAATGCGCATCAGAAACCATTGGTGCAGCAGAGTTAAAGACAGACTGCGGAATAATATGTTCTCTATTGTAGCAGTCACCTTCCACGGCATATGTGCCACATCTTTGTGTAGACCCCGAACTGTAATTGTATGGGTCTGTACCAGATGGTTTTTCGGAATACATATCTAAAATGGTTCCGTCATTTTCATAAAAAGAATCGATATCAGAGGTTTGATAGGTCGTGTATAGTCCAGCGTAGCCATTGTCGGTGTGACCTTTGATGATGTTGTACAGTTGGGTTTTTAAAGTATAGCCAGTCCCAGTAGCGGTGCTGTAATAACCAGAAGGGATTTGCGCAAATCCAATCAAAGACGAGAAAATAAGAAGTAAAAAGTAGTGTTTTTTCATAAGTAATAGTTTAAGTTAAGTTAAAAGATTAGGGATTTTATACTGTTGATTTTCAATGAAATAAAATAGGTTTCTTAACAAAAGTAACTTTTTTTGTTATACAATGTGTTAAGAAAAAGTAATTTAAATATGGTTTTTCTTATTTATTTAAATGAAGTAGAATATTGTATTGTTTTTTGAGGAATTGGAAAGTTATTAATGATTTTTTTTGAAAAAATGCATTAACGGATAAGTACAAGTAGTTGCATCAGCAGAATGAATAAGCTGATGAATTAGTTTGTTAGAAAAGAATGTATTAATTGGTTTTAGGAAACGCTTTATTTTGATAAGCACCCAAATCAGGAGGTAAGGTTCTGCTTGTTCCTAAAATATCTAGCGGAATTAAATAACTAGAATTTCCTTTGGCGAATGCCGCAGAAGTGTTGTCTATGTTGAGTTGGTTTTGATTGACTTTGAAAAATTTTGGGTCTTTGTTTAATATTATCCCACTGTAGTGTGTAGCATCCGTTTCAAACTGATACAAAGGGTCATTAGTAAATGAATTATTGCTATTGTTGAATTTGAGCAAACAATGATTGAATTGATAATTGAAAACCGAAGTAGCTTTTTTATTCAACAACATTTCATTGGCATAAGAACCATAAATGATGCAGTTGTTAAAAGTAGTTTGCGTTAAATCTTTAGATTCAGGAACGGCGCCAGTAATAAAATTGCTGACCAAAACTGCGACTTGTGAAGAACTGTTCCAATTGTTATTGAAAGTAGAATGGGTAAAATGATATTCACCACCATACAAACAAGCCAAACTCGCTACACCTGCATTGTTTATTACTACATTTTCGCCTACGATTTTTCCAGTTTGAGCCAGAATGCCGTAGTTGCTAGAATTATAGATTTGAGTATTTTTTAGTTGTACTGTAGTTCCATCGTTATTTTGAATCAAAAGTCCGATGGTTGCATTTTTTACAGTCAAATGGTTGATGCGGTTATTGGTGCTTCCGTTGGTTAGCCATAACGCTCCCCATTGTCCTGCAACATCAGAAAATCCGGGCTCTAAACGATCGCCTTCAAAAATGACTTCATTTTCTAAAGCTTTTGTGGTCGAGGTGGTTCCGTTGATTTGAATACTTCCTTGATTGGCTACGATTAATCCAGAATTGGCGTGAAAATGCACCCGAGCACCTGCATCAAAAACAGCTGTTTTTCCAGAAGGAACTGCGGCATAACCATAAATAACATAGGGTTTTGTTTTGGTAAAATGCAACTCATTGCCATTGATTGGGTCATTTTCGTCCAAATAAAAACCTTCTATTTTTTCGCTTCCAATCGGGAGGGTTTCGGTCGTGCCATCTGCGAATCGTTGTGGATAAAGAAAAATAGCATCTTGAATTAGCGTAACCAATTCAACCGTTTGTAAATTGGCGCCACTATCAAATTGAATTTTATCCGTATACAAAAAATCAGTAGGGTTGGCATCAGCGATATTTGCTGTGGTTTCTATGAAAATATACAAGCTATCTTTGGCCAACAACGTAATGTCTTTGAAAATTTTACCCGCAGTTCCTTGCTGTCCGTCTACGGTCATTCTGTATTTCGAATTGAGTCCTTTTTCAAATTGAATAATCGGAATATTGATGTCGTTTTTGCTTTTATTGTAGACTTTTAGTTGATAAGTACTCGAGCCAATGTTGGTAAAAACCGTGTCTAAATACACCGTATCCTTAGAAAATTTCAAATCACCTGTGCTAGCCACAGTTTCAAAATCAGCTCGGCAAGAAGCCAGAAGCAGTATAATTCCAAGAATAAATACGGTAGCAATGGAGCGCATTTCTTATTTTTTTGGTAAAAATAACGATTAATTAGAATATGCCATCGCAAATCCTACAAATTTGATGGTGATGGCTGTTGCCTTTAAATATAGTCAATTATACTAAAAAACAGTGATAGGTTTGTACTGACCAATTAGTTCGCTTATTTTTACGGGAAATATACTGACAATGGAAATAGACAAAGAAAAAATGCTCCAATTTTGCAATGACTTTTCGAAGAATACGTTGATGGAGACCTTAAATATAGAATATATAGATGCTGGCGAAGGTTTTTTGGTGGCCAAAATGCCAGTCAATTCAGCAGTACATCAGCCTATGGGATTGTTGCACGGCGGTGCTTCGGTTGCTTTGGCAGAGAGTGTTGGGAGTGCGGCTTCCCACTTTTTTATCAATCCTAAAGAGCAAGAAGTTCGCGGGATTGAAATTTCGGCCAACCATCTAAAAAGCATACGCGAAGGCGTAGTTTTCGGCACTGCCAAAATTATTCACAAAGGTAAAACGGTGCATTTATGGGAAATAAAAATCACCGATGAAGCCGGAAATTTGATTTCCTTATGCAAATTGACCAATATGGTTTTGCAAAAAAAGGCTTAATTATTTACGAACCATAAAATTGCGGTTATGATTGATTTTTTTATAAAAGTACAGCAGCAAATTGCCTTAAACTTACCTTTCGTTATCTATCACAAACCTAATAAAAGTAAGTTAATAGGTTTTTTTCAAAAAAATGACCACTTGTTTTTCGTAGATGATTTTAAAGAAAGTGGCTTTGTTTTTTCTCCTTTCAATGGGAATCAGGTGATTTTGATTCCACTCAAGGAGTCTGTTAAATGGGAAACGATTGTGCCAACCGTTGAGTTTGAAGAAATAAAAGTTACTTCTTCAGATGAAAATCAGGAGGCGAAAAATCATTTTCTAGCACTAATTGAAAAAGGAGTCGAAACGATTAAAAAAGGAGTTTTTGATAAAGTAGTGTTGTCTCGACAAGAAGAGGTCAATGTATCCAATTTTGATGTAGTTTCTACTTTCGAAAAATTAATTTCTTTGTATCCTACTGCTTTAACGTATTGTTGGTTTCATCCCAAAATAGGGCTATGGATGGGCGCTACACCCGAACGATTGTTGAAGGCAAACAAATCTAAGTTTTACACCACTGCTTTGGCTGGAACACAAATCGTTGACCCCAAAAAACGTACAGCAGTATGGGGAAGTAAGGAACAAAAAGAGCAACAATATGTTACAGATTCTATTTTAGATAGTCTTAAAAACCATACTGCTGAGATTGTACTTTCTAGTCCATATACAATTCAAGCAGGAAAGTTACTACATATCAACACAGATATCGAAGGCGTGCTAAAACGAAGTTCGAGTTTAAAAGAAGTGGTCTCAGTTTTGCATCCAACCCCCGCCGTTTGCGGATTACCCAAGCAGCAAGCCAAAGATTTTATTTTGGCTAATGAAGGCTACGACCGTAGTTATTATACCGGCTTTTTGGGTGAGCTAAATGTAAAAGGAGATTATCTGAATAAACCAAAATCTCATTTATTTGTAAATTTGCGTTGTATGCAAATTAAGCAAAGTGAAGACAAATCTGATACAGCAAAAGCTTATTTATATATGGGTTGCGGCATTACTTTAGAAAGCATTCCAGAGAAAGAATGGGAGGAAAGTGTCAACAAATCAATGACAATGAAAAGCGTCTTAGGTAAAATTGAAAAGTAGCATTTTAAGGAGCAGCAACAAAAGGCTTCTTGGCCAGCAATAGTCCCGCTGTCCGTTATATCTTTGCCTTTTTAAAGAAAAAAGGCAAAGGATGCCACTACCATCGGGGCTAGAGAGCAACAAAGTGATTTTTTGGGTTCCATTTTGTGAGTCGTTATTGGGGTAAAAGAAAAAATTTTAATCATACAAAGTCAACAGCAGCCTTAGCTGTTTAAATTTTTAAATATATGAAACTAGATATATTAGCTTTTGGTGCCCATCCAGACGACGTAGAGTTGGGCTGTGCTGGCACAATTTTAAAAGAAGTCGCTTTAGGAAAAAAAGTAGGCATCGTAGATTTGACGAGAGGGGAGTTGGGCACACGAGGTTCGGCCGAAATTAGAGACAAAGAAGCCGCAGCAGCCGCGGCAATTTTAGGCGTTTCGGTGCGTGAGAATTTAGCGTTTCGAGATGGCTTTTTTGTGAATGACGAAGCTCACCAACTCGAAATCATAAAAATGATTCGCAAATACCAACCCGAAATCGTGTTGTGTAACGCCGTTGATGACCGCCATATCGACCATCCCAAAGGAAGCCAACTGGTTTCGGATGCTTGCTTTTTATCAGGATTGATTCGGATTTCGACCAGTTTAGATGGTCAAGAACAAAAAGCGTGGCGCCCCAAAGTCGTTTACCATTACATGCAGTGGAAAAACCTTGTGCCAGATTTCGTAGTCGATATTACAGGTTACGTGGAGCAAAAAACAGCGGCTATTTTGGCCTATAGTTCTCAGTTTTACGACCCTAATTCCAAAGAACCCGAATCGCCCATTTCTAGCAAAAACTTCTTGGAAAGCTTGAATTATCGTTCTCGAGATTTAGGACGTTTAACAGGACTCGAACACGCCGAAGGTTTTACCGCCGAAAGGTATTTGGCTGTCAATAGCTTAAGTGATTTGAAGTAAAATTATAGTATTTTTTTTGAAAAAATCTTTGCAGAAGCAAACAATTGTTCTATATTTGCAACCGCTAAGCAAAATGGTGGTTGTAGCTCAGCTGGTTAGAGTAGCGGTTTGTGGTGCCGCGGGTCGCCGGTTCGAACCCGGTCAGCCACCCAAAATAAAAAGCCTTGAAGAAATTCAAGGCTTTTTTTGTGGGTTGTAGTGAAGGCTTTGCTTTTTTTCTATGTTTTTGAGGGAAGTGTTTTTTTATAGTAGAAAATCTTTCTGATTGGAACTTAGCTTAGGACTGTGTTTTTTCATTTTTAATTGCCTCCAGATTTATCTGGAGGAATTAAATTAGCATTTGCTCCATATTGGCTTTAGCCAAAATCACTATAGATTTTGGCTAAAGCCGAATAAGAAACTCATTTTAATGAATGGGCTAAAGCCCATTCCAATTGAAGTTGAGCAAATAAATGGTAGGGGTATTTTTGGAATTTACAAGAATTACAACATAAATTTAGAATCGTGGGAAGTTGGAGATATTCGCAGCTTGAGCGATGAATTAGCTAGTTGTTACGGAGCGGCTTTTCAAAATTCCAAAGACTTTAAGATTAATAAAAATCATAATAATTAGTATAGTACCAAAAATAAAAAAATCACTTACTGGTAAATTTTTAAAGTTTGGATGTTCAATTTTCATTGACAAAGCTGTACCATACGCAAATGATAATAAACAAGTTATTGCCAAAAAAACTATTTTGCTTAGCAATTTTGTAAATCCTATTACTTGTTCTGTAGTCATTTTGTTTTTTAAAATATTGTTAGCATCTTATTGCTACATTCGGTTTGAGACTAAAATGCGCGTATTCACAGATTTACCAAATCATCACAAATACAAAACCAACTTTCCATTAAGCCAATTGCCCAAATCCGTTGTAGCGTGTGTTGGCAGTAGTATTTTTTATTTAAAGATATCGAATACATTTTCTTTTAATTTTTCAATTTTATTTGCAGTATCATAAAACTTTGCATATTCAGCTATATCTTTTAGATATTCACCTTTTGGCCCACAAACAAATTTATTTGATTGTAAAAAAGCTAATACATCAACTCTTAATCGATTTTCTGCAGGAATTTCATTTAAACTTTTACCATTCGTATGATAAATAGTAATTCCTTTTGTTAGAGAAAAAATTAATTCAGATTTCAGAATATTGCTGTTAGGATTTCTTATTATTACTGGATTGTCTGATAATAAATTTAATTGAGGAAGATTTGTTCCAACAGAATATAATTTCCAGTTTTCAATAATGACTTCTTTTGCGATTTCTTCAAAATCTTCCATTGCTTTTATCATCTTAAAAGCTTCAGAAATTGGTGGATTGTTAATTAAATCACTAAACAACCTTGGCGATACACTTTTTCCAGAATTTTTATCTCGAATTTGGATCATTGAATTTTCGGGAATTAGTTTATTTAAATTTTCAAGGAATTGAATGTCTTGATTAGGAACACGCCAATGTAATTGTGAAATAAAATACATTAGATGGAGTTTTTCGAAAGCATTAAATTCGAAATTTTCTTGGTTTCCAATTATCTTTCTATAAGTTTCAGAAAATTTGGTTTCTCCGAATTGGTAAAGTTTTTCAACTAGATCATTATCTTCTCCATTTATTTTGAATGTATTTCTATTCCATTCAAAAAAAACTTGTTTTGGACTTTTACGTAAATTGTCCAATTTTCCAGTTATTTTATTATAAACAGAAACCATATTATCGTCTCCAACATATCCTTTTATAAAGAATTCAGGAATATAATGATGTCTTTTTGTAATACTCATTTTTCTGTTTTTGTGGCAATATTACTGCCAACTTGTGTATATACGAATCAAACTTTCTCTCAATACAACTAGAAGGTTCGTTTCGCTTTATTTTTTTCTCAAATCATCAAAAATGTTTCCTTTTAGCCCCGACAGCAGCGGCATCCTTTGCTTTTTTTCTTTAAAAAAGCAAAGATATAGCGGATGGCGGGACCTATGCTGGCCAAAAAGCCTATTTTTCCTGCTCCTTAGAAGTCAACTATTGTAAAGGTTTGTCTACTACGATGCGTTCGGGTCTGTTGGCCAATTCCCAAGCCATAGCAAAGGCCAATTGGGTTCTTTTGGCTAGGGCATCAAACTCGATTTTGCTGACTTCATCGGTTTTTTTATGGTAGTCCTCGTGCACACCATTGAACAAAAATACCGACGGGATGCCATTTTTGGCGAAGTTGTAATGGTCGGAACGCTCATAGAAATGATTGGGGTCCTTCTTGTCGTTGTATTTGAAATCCAAATCCAATTTGGTGTATTTTTCGTTGGCGGCCACTGTGATTTCGTGTAGTTGACTCGACAATCTATCGGCACCAATGACATAAACGTAATTGTTGGTTTTGGGATGGTCAAAATCACGACGTCCAATCATGTCAATATTGATGTCGGCGATGGTGTTTTTTAAGGGGAACAATGGGTTTTGGGCATAAAAACGAGAACCGTGCAAGCCGTGTTCTTCGCCTGTTACATGCAAGATTAAAATGGAACGTTTTGGTCCGTGACCTTGTTTTTTTGCCAGTTGAAAGGCTTGTGCGATTTCTAAAAGCGCCACGGTTCCTGAGCCATCGTCGTCGGCACCGTTGTAAACGTCACCATTTTTAACACCTACATGGTCGTAATGGGCTGAAATAACCAAGATTTCGTCTGGTTTTTCAGTTCCTTTGATGAAAGCCCAAATGTTCTCGGAGTCATTGAGTTTTGATCCGTAACGGGTGTTCATGAACTCGGCGGGTACTTTTTGGTAATAGTCGGTAGCACCATCGGGAAAGGAAATGCCGTTTTTTTTGTATTGTTCGATAAGATAGCGACCGGCTTTTTTTTGACCTTCGGTTCCTGTGTCGCGTCCTTCCATTTCGTCGGAAGCTACGATAGTCAGGTGTTTTTTGAGGTCGGTTTGGGTAATGGTAGCCAGGTACTTTTCTATGGGTGCTGCTTTGGGTTTGTTTTGTGCCGTACAGGAAAGGCTAACAAGTACAGCACATACTAATGCTTTTTGTATCATTTTTTAAGGATTTTATTTAACGCAAATTATACTTTATTCGTGCTTTTTGATTACCGCAGATTCGCTGATTTTTTTCAAGTTTTGTGTTTTTTATAGCAAATTCAAAAAATATGTTTACATCGGCATAGTTTAATTTGTGACTCGAGCGAAGGTGAATAGACGAAGTATTCTGCGGTTAACTTTTTTATTTTTTTAAAATTTCGTTTAAGAAAAGTTGCATGTGTTCGAAGGAACGTTTTGCAGCTTTTTCATTGTATGCGGCTCCTCTGGAGTTGTCGTTTCCTGCATTTGGATCGGTAAAGGAGTGCACGGCATTGGCATAATAAATCATTTCCCAATCGGCTTTGGCGTCACGCATTTCTTGTTGAAAGGCTGCAATTTCTTCTTTGGGTACAAAGGGGTCATCGGCACCGTGACAAGCTAAAACTTTAGCTTGGATTGGAGTAGTGGTACGAGCGGCATCTTTACCTAAGCCACCATGAAAGGACACCACTCCTTTGATGTTCATATTGCCTCGTGCGGCTTCTAAAGCACCTGTTCCTCCGAAACAAAAACCAATCACGGCAATATTATCAGCATTAGCGCCTGATTGAATGAGTTGTGCCAAGGCTAGACTAATTCTTTTTTGATACAAATCGGTGTTCTTTTTGTAATAACCTGCATTTTTCCCAGCTTCGGCATTGTCTTTTGGGTAGTTTCCTTCGCCATAAATATCAGCAATAAAGGCGTGATACCCAAGATTTGATAATTCGATTGCGGTTTGTTTGGAATGGTCATCGATACCTTTCCACGCGGGAAGAATCAGGATGCCTGGTTTTTGGCTGCTTTTTTTCTTAGGTTGAATCGCAAAGCCGTTTAGTTTTTGATTGCCATCTTGATAGGAAATGGCTTTTAGTTGGGCATTGCCTGACAGGGTACAAAGTAATGCAAAGAAAAGGACTGTTATATTTTTCATATATGTAAAAGTTATTTGTTAACGGTCATATATGGAATCGCTTTTTCTTATTGGTGTTTGTTTGCAACAAACTTTTGTTAATGGCGATTTCATAGGGTTAGTTTTTAACAAATATCAGTAATATTAGTCAAAAAAAATACCCTCGTGAAAAATTTACGAGGGCATTTGAGTTATAGATTGAGATTACTCACCTGGATGATAGGTTTTCTCAGCATTTTTTTGGACATCTTCTTTGTAAAATAAAACGTCTTTGAATTGGGCGTTTTGGTACATTTTGGCTTGGTCAAAAAAGTGTTTCGAGTTGGGGTCTCCTGAATTTCCTCCTGCCAATAAAGACTTGGCTTTTATCTTTGGACCAAATTCAACCGCGCAAATAAAGCTGTTGCCGTTGTAACCGTATCGTTTTTTGCTGTTGTTTTGATACGAACTTTTGAAAGCAGGTAAACTTCCCCACAATACAGAAGCGGTACCCATTGCTAAACTTTCTTTATTGTCGTCATACGTTAAGTCAATATCTCCCGAAGGACGTTGAAAACGGTTGATGTCGCCCCACGGAACTTCCCATTTCCCAAATTTAGTTCGCAGTTCTTGTATAACTTCTCTTAATTGTGGTAGCATATCATCAATGCCAGCTATTTTGGCAAACTCGGTCATATTCTCTACTTGGTCTTTTTCGCCTTCGTCGATGTAGACTTTTTGTAAAATTGGATTCAATTTGAACGCCCATTCATTGGCCAAGGTGGTTGCCACAGAATTTACATTGGAGTAATAATTCCAATTTTTCAACACTTGGATTGGAGCTTCCAAATCTTTGAATTTGGGTTCTTGAGTTTGTGCGTCTTTTTGAAAATTAGCAATCAAAGCAGGAAGTAACACTTCAAAAGCCGAAAGTTTGGTATCGTAACCATCCTTAATTAAATCGTCTAGCGTGTATTTTTTGTCTTGGCTGAAAATACGAACGGCATTAACTCCTCTGAAGTTTTCTCCGTCAGGCGCCATATATGGTAAATAGTTGGATTCTTTTGGGCTATTTTTGCCTGCTACAGAATAGGGTGTAGAGTTGCAATTTTGTAACCAACCGTTACTTGGATTGTACAAATGCACGGTTTCAGCAACGGGATGCAAACCTTTCCATTGGGTTTTGGAGGTGCTTCCATCGACTACTTTTGCCCAATTGAGGCTTTTGTCGCGCATCGGAATAAAGTTCCCGTGCCAATAGGCTATGTTGCCTTTGTTATCGGCATACACTGTATTGTTGGAGGTGTTGGCTTTTAAATCCATCGCTTTTTGGTAGTCCTTGAAATCCTTTGATTTGGTTCTAACCCAACTTTGGACCAAACTTTCCATATTGCGGTTTTTGGATTTCAAACTAATCCATTTTCCGTCTCGTTTAGCCATAATCGGACCGTGAATTGTAGAATAGGTCTTGATGGTTTTGGAGGCCATTTGTCCTTTATCCAAATACTTTAGAACGATATTTTTTTCTTTTACTGGCAATAATTTTCCATCGTATTCATAAAAAAGTTTCCCTTTTTGGTCGACTATTTTTTCGGCATACATATCAGCTACATCTACATTCGAAGACGTATGCATCCAGCCACAGTTTTCATTAAAACCTTGGTAAATAAAAAATTGTCCCCAAGTCACGGCTCCGTAGGCATTTAATCCTTCTTGACTACTGATTTGGATTTCGGGTCTGAAATAAAAAGTAGTGTGTGGATTGATGTACAAAAGAGCATTACCCGTTACCGATTTTGAAGGCGCAATGGCAAATCCATTCGACCCCGTTTGGACATTCACGTCTCGTTCTACATAAGCGACTTTGTCGTTGTTGCCAGAGTAAAAAGCTTTCAATTCACCAGTGGTTAAATCGGCTGTGCTAATCGCGCCAATACTGCCATCGGTCCAAAGTAAAGGAAACCAAGGTTCAAAACGCGTCAGCAATAATGGTTTTACTTCAGGATGTTTGTACAAGTAATAGTTGATGGCATCGGCATAACTGTTCATTAATTTTTTGAGCCAAGGTGCCGCTTTTTTGTAATCGGCTTTGGCTTCTTCGGCGTCAATAAGTAAACGGGTTTCTAAATCGTTGTACAAAACGCTAGCGCCTTTTATTTCAGCCAAACGTCCTAACTTATCAATATAGTTCATTTCGACACGTTTAAAGTCGTCTTCGCATTGCGCGTACAACATACCAAAAACCGCATCAGCATCAGTCTTTCCGTATACGTGAGCAATGCCCCAATTGTCTCTGATGATAGTAACTTGTTTGGCTTGTTGCTCCATTCGTTTTACCTCGGCAGCAGTTAATTGTTGTGCCCAAATTGATGTCAGTGGACTCAATAGTAGCATCCAAACAATCGCCAAATAGTGTTGTGTTTTCATTTTATTGGATATTAAATTTTTGACCTTCAATCAAAACGCTCATTTCTAAAGATTTGATGCTCACAAGATGATTTTTGGATGCTTTCTTGATTTCTTTAGGATTTTTAACCACGATGACTTCGCTTTCGCCTACGACTTCGACAGTTTTGTCTCTCACAACAATGGCGGTACTTTCGTCAATGCCAATTCCAACGTGATTTGGAAAATCGACTAAGCCTGTCAGTAAGCGATTGTAACGACTTCTTTTTAGAAAATGCTGGTCAATAATTACGTTTTTTACAAGGCCCAAACCTGAGTTGATTTCAAGGTTGTCATAACGGATATTATCAAAAGTTTCAGTGTATTTGGTTTCTAATTTTTGGTTCCCCGTAATCATATTTTCACACATAACCGCCGCACCTGCGCTAGTTCCTGCAATAGTGCTCCCGTTTTGATGGGCTTTGTGAATGGCATCATAAATCGGAGTACCACGAACGACTCCCATAAATCGGGTCTGATCTCCACCGCTTATGAATATGAGTTTGGCTTTTTGCAACGAATCCGTAAGAACTTTATTTTGACTAGTGGTTTTGTCAAAATTGAGCATCACGATAGGGTGTGGGGTTAATTTGCTTAACTGTTTTTTGAAATAAATATAAGCACTATCAGGTTCTTCACTAGACATCGGAAGCACCACAATAAAGTCTTTGGTTTTTAAGTCAGCTACTTTTAGCATCTGATTCATCAATACATCGGAGCGTTTTCCGCCACCAATGATGAATAATTTTCCTTTGTTTTTTTGAGCTTCAACTATAGTGGTTGATAGTAAAAGTAGGGTAATAAAAAGTTGTGATAATCTTACTTTTGGCAATTGCATAATAAATGGTATTAATAGTGAAAACGTATTCAGGATGAGATGATGTTATCTGATTTATTCTATCGATAGAACACCATCTGTAACATACATATTTTTGGAGGTTCCTCCAGAAACAGTGCTCCAATTGGTCAAATCAAAAGAACCATTTCCATTTTCTTTACCTGTGATTAAGTAGGCTTGAATGGCTTTTTTATTATTGATCCAATTGAGTTTATTGTTTGGACTACATTTTTCAGGTTTTTCACTACTGCCTTTCAAGAAATAAGCAGTTCCAGTTCCGTAAACTACTGCTTTTCCGTTTTCGTCAATGCAAACCGCAGTTTCTTCTTCCACCCCGATTCCTTTGGGTTGTTGCCAGTTAAAATCAGTGGCTAAACGAGCTAAAAAGGTAATGTGTCTGCCTTTTCTGTCTGGATTGTTGTAATGGGTGTCGGTAATTGTGTTTTTAAGAAAAGGATTGTTGATGAAATCGCTTTTTGCTAAAGTAATTTTTGAATTGAAAGGATTTAAAAGCGCTTCCTCGGAAGTTATGGTATTGTTTTCGGCGGTAAAAACAGCTTCGCCAAGAATGGCGCAACCAGCACTAGTTCCTCCAAGGGGTACTTTTTTTACATTAATTAGGTAATTCAGTGCTTCTTCTACAGGAGTATTTCTCCAGAATCGGATATAATTGGCTTGATCTCCACCAGCAATAAATAGCATTTCGGCTTCTTTGATGCGTTCAGCTACTTTTGGATTGTTGGCAAGCTCGGCACTGTTTATAAGTAAGGTTTCGACAGAATTTACTTGGCTGATGCCATTTACTTTTATTAAATCGTATAAGTATTGATTGTAACCTGTTGCCCCTGATGCTCTAATGATTACTACATCTCCTCCGATGCTTTTGTTGATCATCCATTTCATTGCACTGTCTACATCAGTAGAGCCCCCCATTAAAACTGTCCCAGCGCTAGTCGCTACCGTGACATCTTTTGGGTCTCCTACCATTCCTATAGAAGAGGGGATAGGGCTATAAGCAGGAGTTGGAGTTGGTTTTTCGGATTCGTTAGAATCACTACTACAAGCCAGTAAACTGAATGATAAAAGAAAAGAAGAAGCTAGTAAAATGCCATTTTTGGTTGGTTTGGTTAGAAAATCAGGGAACATTATTACGTGGTTTATAAGGTTACATTGCGCTTAAAGGCACAGCCTAACTCGATAATGGAATCGGTTTTGGCTATACCCGGAATGTTATCTATTTTTTCATACAGCAATTTTCTCATATGTTCGTGATCTTTTGCAATCAACTTTATATATAAGGTAAAGGAGCCGGTAATAAAATAACATTCGGTTATCTCTGGAATTTCTTTCAATTCGTCAATAACTCTTTTTGAATCGGCATCTTTATTTAAGGTAATACCGGTAAAAGCACCCCAGTCATAACCAATTTTTTTCTCGTTAATTACGGGTTTAATACCAGTAATCACGCCGTGTTCAATCAATCGGTTAATTCGTTGATGCACCATTGTATTTGAAATTTTGAGACTAGTGGCGATAGCTGAAAAAGCCATTCTTCCGTCTTTCTCTAATTCCTTAATAATATTGATGTCAAATTCGTCTAATACTTCCATTTTTTCATGTATATTTAAGTTAAAATCACTTTTTATTTCATTTATAAAAGTAATTATTTTTATTTCATTTCAAAATGAAAGCTCAAATTCGATTTCAAAAATAACAAAATGACTTTAATAAGTCGAAAAAAAATCAAAAAATATTTTTTTAAAGAAAAATTTAAGTCAAAATTTACTTTTTTTAGAAATATTTAAATTAATTATATTACTTTTGTATCTGAAATATTAATTAAAGACCTATAAAATGATACATACAGAACAAATTCTCTCTTCAAAATCTGAAGCTTTGATTGCAAAAGAAGACCAATACGGCGCACATAATTATCATCCGTTACCGGTAGTTTTAGAGCGAGGGGAAGGGGTTTATGTTTGGGATGTTGATGGGAAAAAATACTTTGATTTTTTGTCTGCTTATTCAGCCGTGAATCAAGGGCATTGTCATCCAAAAATTGTTGGAGCAATGGTAGAGCAAGCACAAAAGTTGACCTTAACTTCTCGTGCTTTTCACAATGATAAATTAGGTGTTTTCGAAGAATACATTACGGATTACTTCGGTTTCGATAAAGTATTACCAATGAATACTGGAGCTGAAGCGGTAGAAACTGCTTTGAAATTATGCCGTAAATGGGCATATGAGGTGAAAGGTATTCCAGAAAATCAAGCACAAGTGATTGTTTGCGAAAACAACTTTCACGGAAGAACTACTACAATTATCTCTTTTTCTAATGATGAAGGAGCGCGTAAAAGTTTTGGTCCATTCACCGAAGGATTTATCAGAATTCCTTATGATGATATCGATGCTTTAGAAAAAGCATTGCAATCTTCGCCAAATATTGCTGGATTTTTAGTAGAGCCTATTCAAGGTGAAGCTGGGGTTTATGTTCCGTCCGAAGGCTATTTGGCAAAAGCTAAAGCGCTTTGTGAAGCACATAATGCTCTTTTTATTGCCGATGAAGTGCAAACAGGAATCGCTCGTACCGGTCGTTTATTGGCTACTTGCGGAAATTGTTCTTGTGAAAAAGGTTGTTCTAAAATGCCTGAAGTAAAACCAGATATTCTTATCCTAGGAAAAGCGATTTCTGGTGGAGTGTATCCAGTTTCGGCAGTTTTGGCCAATAATGAGATTATGAATGTGATCAAACCTGGGCAACACGGTTCTACTTTTGGCGGAAATCCAGTGGCTGCAGCTGTGGCTATTGCTGCTTTGGAGGTGATAAAAGATGAGAATTTAGCTGCTAACGCTGATCGTCTAGGAAATATATTAAGAGAAGGTTTAAATGATATAGCTGCCAAAAATCCATTGATTGAATTGGTGAGAGGAAAAGGTTTGTTGAATGCAATTGTCATCAACAGCGATGAGGAATCTGATTTAGCTTGGAATATTTGTTTGCGATTTAGAGATTATGGTTTATTGGCTAAACCTACTCATGGCAACAAAATTCGTTTTGCCCCACCATTGGTGATTACCGAAGAGCAAATCAAAGAGTGTTTAGCTATTATTGAAAAAGCGTTAAATGACTTTATCTAGGAAGTTGTATGAAGCCCATTAAATTAATTAAAAATAGATCCGATATTGGAGCGGGTACTCGTGGCTCTGATTTGGGTGTAGACGCTATTGAAATTGCAGCTATCAATCAAGGGAGTGATTATTTTAATCAGTTTCCCTTTGAAGATATCAAAACCCATAACGAATCGATTTATGATAAAGATCGAAGCACAGTAGCCAAGCGTATTGAGCACGTAGTGGAGCAGTGTGTTCGTTTGAATAACTCGATTCAGAAAAATTTAAAAGATTATTTTCCTATTGTGCTTTCAGGAGATCACTCCTCGGCGTTAGGAACGATTAGTGGCATAAAATCTGCATTTCCTGAGCAAAATGTTGGTGTGATTTGGATTGATGCGCACGCCGATTTGCATTCACCTTATACTTCGCCATCAGGGAATATTCACGGTATGCCTTTGGCGGCAGCATTGGCAAATGATAATTTGGATTCTAAAACAAATGATGTAGATCCTGATACTCAAAAGTATTGGGAAGATATGAAGCAAATTGGGTACAAAGGACCTAAAATACAGCCTGAGAATTTGGTGTATTTTGGAGTTCGCGATACCGAAGAAGCCGAAGATCAACAAATGGAACGATTGTCTATTCGCAATTATAAAGTAGACGAAGTACGTTACAGAGGTTTAGAAACTTGTGTGGCAGAAGCTTTGGTAAAGCTGTCTCATTGCGAAGTTTTGTACATATCCTTTGATGTTGATTCAATGGATTGCGATTTAATTTCATACGGGACAGGAACACCAGTAGCCAAAGGATTTGATCAATATGAAGTGATTGCTATAATTGATCAAATCATTAAAACCAAAAAAGTAGTTTGTATAGAAGTAGTTGAGGTGAATCCGTTATTGGATACTAAAGGGAACAAGATGGCTGAGACGGCATTTCAGGTACTCGAGGCAGTTACTTCAACATTAGTTTTACCCATTGAGTAAGTAGGTTTTTTTTATATATGTTGATTTAGTTGAAAAGGCTTAAAATCGTTTTGATTTTAAGTCTTTTTTTTAATTAAAATTATAGATATGCTATAATCAATTTTGAAAAGTAATACCTTTTCTATGGTAAAATTATCTTTTACAAGGCTTTTTTTGATTTTATGCAATGTTTACAAATTGTATTTTATGAGTATTTAGAATTTCTTTATTTAATTATACATACTTTTTTTAAGTATTTCTGTCAATTGTTGTAATTTATTCCAAAGGAGAAAATAGATTTATTATTATAATTTTGGTTTAGCTTGATTTGGAAAGATTAAATAATACAAGATATAGTTTTATCTATAATTGTAAAGAGTAAGAATAATTAAAAATAAAAAAACCGTAAGAAAGAATTTCAATACTTACGGTTCTGTAGTAAGGGTTTACTTGAACTAGGCGTTAATATTTTTTTCTGTTTTGTTGGCCGTAGTTTTTATTTATGATAATGCTAGAAACTTTGTCGTTAAAATCTTGCAAATTATCAACATCATAGGTAAATGTTCTGCTTCTACCTCTGTAGTTAGCGTCACTATATACGGTTACTGAGAATCCTCTGGGAATTCTTATCGATGATATTCTATCATTGCCAACTCCAAGATCATTAAAATCATGATAACCCATACTTAAGTTAGAACTTTGTCCTCTGAAGTTGGCATCTCTATAAACGACTACCATATCTGAGCGGTTGTTGTCATAGCGATTATCATCGTATCGATTATCATCGTATCGATTATTGTTGTAGTTATTGTTATAGCTGTTGTAGTTGTTGTTATAATTACTTTTGCCACAATCTGCTAAAGTTGAATTGACTATAGATTCAATTCTTCCGTCATTAATTTTTACGGTTACACATCTGTTTCTACTACTACTATACCAATTTTGATAAGAACTATCTCCACCTTTAGAGGTGCTTATAAACTTATATCCTTTGTCTCGCATAGATTGGTCTAAATACGTTGCTTTGTCACCAACTAAATCTTGCAAATTGTTTTGTGCAAATCCAAAACAAGTAACAATAAATAATACTGCAACTTGTAACATAAAGTTTTTACTTGTTCTCATTTTATCTGATTTTTAGGTTGTTAGCATAAAATTAAGAAAAAAATATTTTAAAAAAATTACTTTAATTAAACTGTTGATAATTTTTTCATGTAATTCTCAGTTTCGATTAAAAGAGATTAATAGATCTTGTCTTATTGCTAGCGCTCTATCTAAATCTGCATATTTGATTAAATTCTTATTATGAGAAGAGGACAACTACAAATAAAGCTTGGTGTTTTTAGAAAATAGTATTGCAATTTACTTTGTATACAATTATTTTTTTGTAAGTAAATTTCACATGATTAAAAAAAACGGTAAAAGAATATTCTGTAGCTTTTTTGTAAACTTAACCTTAAATGTGTTTGTGCTATTTAAAGATCAATGATTTTATAGCTTGGTATTCCTTTTATTCTTAATTGATTATGGTAGACATAAAGATTAATAAGTCTTTCAGATATAAAACCAAAAACTCGGGCTTGATAGGGGTCTTCAGGAATGGTTATTTTTGATTCCAATTCGAAAAGGATTGAAAATAGCCATTCGTGGTATTCATCGAATAGTTTTTTCGAACAAATCATCATGTTTCCCATATGAAAAAGAACCCCATTGTCTAAAAACAGACCTACACTATCTTTATAGTCAGGATATTTTTCAATGATTATTTTTTTTGTCAATTCCCAGTCTTCAGGGCGATGGTCGTCACAGTAATTTTTCGTTAGTGTGGTTTTTTTAAAGGTATAGGGTCTTGTTAGGATGATGTCGTAATCCTTAAATATGGCATTGATTTTTTTATCTAAAGTTTCACTTGAGCTAGTACATGTTTTGGTTTGTTTAAACATTGATGTACTTATTTTTTTTTGAGCGGAAGGTTTTAAGTTATAAATAGGATTAAAGAAGTTGAAATATCTTCGATAATGGCAAATGCCAACATAATCTGCTTCATTATAATTTTTCCAAATCCAATACGCTGCAGTTAATTCGCAAAAATTACTGTTTTTACTAGCAATATTATCCAAAGTGTTATCCCTTTTTATTCCTGGATTTATGTCCTTATTATTCCCAACTTGAAAAGGCTCAAGGATATCATTTACTAAGATTGGATTTTTTTCGTGTGTAACGATAAATATTTTAGTCATTCTGAAGTTCTATTTTTGATTTATGTAGAGCAGATGCGATTACTTGATGCATATCATAATATCTATATTCGGCTAATCTTCCACCGAAAATCACATTTTTCTCTTGTAGAGAAAGTTGTTTGTATGCTTCAAAGATTGTTTGGTTTTGATGGTCGTTTATAGGGTAAAAGGGTTCGTTTTCCCGATTCCATTCTTGAGGATACTCTTTTGTGATTACCGTTTGTGCTTGATTTCCAAATTCAAAATGTTTGTGTTCAATAATACGGGTAAAGTCGTATGCTGCGTCATTGTAATTTATAACTGCATTTCCTTGAAAGTTTTTAACCTCTAAAGTTTCATTTTCAAAGCGTAAGGATCGGTATTGTAATACCCCTAATCGAAAATCATAGTACTCATCTATTTTTCCAGTAAATACAATTTTAGAAGCCAGACTTTTGTAGTATTCTTTTTCTTTGAAAAAATCTACATTGGTTTTACATTCAATACCTTCTAGTAAACCATCAATTAATTTGTTATAACCACCAATTGGAATTCCTTGATATTTGTCATTAAAATAGTTGTTATCAAAAGTAAATCGTACAGGTAATCTTTTAATAATAAAAGCTGGTAATTCCGATGCTTTTCGACCCCATTGCTTCTCTGTATATTCCTTGATGAAATTTTCGTAAATATCTTTTCCTACCAAAGATAACGCCTGTTCTTCTAAATTTTGGGGTTCTTGTACTCCATAAGTTTTGATTTGTTCATCAATTTTTGCTTGTGCTTCTTCAGGTGTTTTGGTGCCCCATAATTGATAAAAAGTATTCATGTTGAACGGCAAGTTGTACAACTTTCCTTTGGTATAAGCTAGTGGAGCATTGATGTAGTTATTGAATTCTACAAATTGATTAACATAATCCCACAAATTTTTATCATTGGTATGAAAGATATGTGCACCATATTTATGTACATTAATGTCTGCTACCTTTTCGCAGTACACGTTACCTCCTAAATGATTTCTTTTGTCAATAACTAAGCATTTTTTACCAGCCTTATTTGCTTCGTGAGCAAAAACACTTCCAAATAGTCCTGAGCCTACTATTAGATAATCATATTTCTTTTTCATGAAGCAAAATTAGATATTAAATCCTAAATTGCACCACTTTTAATATGATAAAAATGGCAGGAAAAATTCAAGTTGGTTTTTTGGTTTCTTATGATTATGAATTGCTGAAAACTGCTATACCCACAGTCTACTCTGAGGCCGATTCTGTTTTTTTGGCTATTGATATCAACAGAAAAACTTGGAAAGGGGAAGACATTTTTATTGACCCATCTTTTTTTGAATGGATAGACACTTATGATAAAGATCGCAAAATTGTAATTTATGAAGACGATTTTTTTGTAAGCCATTTTACTACTATGCAGTGTGAGATTAGAGAGCGAAAAATGCTTGCAGAGAAAATGGGAATAGGCAATTGGTTGATACAAATTGATGCAGATGAATACTTTGTTGATTTTAAAAAATTTGTAACTACCTTACGAAAATATGATTCTTACCTCATTAATCCCAAAGAGAAACCAATTCAAATTTTTGCCTTTTGGGTTATGTTATATAAATATACAGAAAATGGAATTTTATATGTAGACAAGCCTTTAAAGGCTGTATTTGCTACAAACTACCCAAGTTATAAAAATGGAAGAAGAATCAAAGGTCGTCAGATTTATACCGATTCTATTGTATTGCACGAATCCTTGTCAAGAAGTGAAGAAGAATTGCGATTTAAGCTTCAAAATTGGGGACATAATACTCAGATAAACTCAGAGTTTATGGATAAATGGTTAGTTGTAAATGAGCATAATTACAAAGAATATAGAAACTTTTATTTTATTGAACCTGAACGATGGAAGAAGTTAGGTTTCTTGCCTACCAAAGATATTAAAGAAGTTAAAGAATGGTTAGAAACCCATGGCTCATTGAGGGTTTCTAAGAAGAAGGTGTTTTTTAAAAATTTAGGACAGCGCTTCAAGTTCTTTATGAAAAAGTTAAAAGGTAAAGTCTAATTTATAAATTCTATTCGTTGAAAAATATTGTTTCCTTTTCAAAGTTTATTTCATTATCTAAAGATGAAATTATTTCCAGTATACAATCTTTTGATTCATCTGGTGTTTCGTTTGTTGAAGGCAAAAGAAATGTTATTAAACTCTTTTCTATTGGTGACCTATGTTTGAATATAAAGTCTTTCAAATCTCCTCATTTAATTAATAAAATAGCATATCGTTATTTTAGAAAGTCAAAAGCTAGAAGATCTTTTGAATACGCAACGACTTTGCTAGAAAAAGGAATTGGTACCCCACAACCTATAGCTTTTTTAGAAAACTATGATTGGCTTGGCTTGACCACAAGTTTTTACGTAAGCGAACATTTGGTTACAGAATTAACGTTTCGTGAATTGGTTGAAATTCCAGATTATCCTGAAAACGAAATTATTTTAAGACAATTTACAAAATTCTGTTTCGACTTACACGAGAATGGGGTTGAGTTTTTGGACCATTCGCCAGGGAATACTTTAATTAAAAAAGTAGGAGAGAAGCACTATGCTTTTTATTTGGTTGACTTGAATAGAATGAATTTTCATTCCACTATGGATTTTGATATGAGAATGAAAAACCTAAGTCGATTGACACCCAAAAAGGAAATGATTGCTGTAATGAGTGAGGAATATGCAAAGTTCTATCCCCAACCTAAAGAAATTGTTTTTGAAAAAATGTGGTTTTTTACCCAAGAATTTCAACAAAAATTCGCCAAAAAGCAGCGATTGAAAAAGAAATTAAAATTTTGGAAGGCTTAGTTGTTCGAACGTAATTTTTTTAATTCTTTAAAGCGTATATACACGCTGTAAGCATTCAAATAGCATATAATCATTCCTTTCTTTCCGTCTAATATTCCTAATCGAATAAAGTATTGATATAGGAATTGATACGCTGGTCGAACATAAAAATGAAAAATATTTGGAACCGTACCTTTGTTCAATTCCTCAATAGCTTTCATTTTTCCATATTGTGCCATTTTGTTTTTGTAACTTAAATAGTCAGTATAAGAATAGTGCAGGAGCTTATTCTTAACTATGCCTGATTTTCCATTTACAATCAGTTTTTCGTGAACTATTTTGTTACAATCATAGTAACCATTCTCTTTTCGAAAAAGGCGATAAATTTTATCGGTTTGCCAGCCACTAAAATGTAAGGGTTCATTATTGAACAAGAAAGTTCGACTGAATTCATAGGCCACAATAGCGTTTTCTTTTTGAATGATGTTTTTTATTTCTTCTTCGAGAGCTGGGTTGATTCTTTCGTCGGCATCAATAAAAAGAATCCATGGATAGGAAGCCAAATTAATAGCAAAATTACGTTGGTCGGCGTAGTTGACAAACTTGTGTTGGATGATTTTTACATGTTCAAAACTTGACGCAATGCTCACTGTAGCATCTGTACTGTACGAATCTACAATAATGATTTCATCAGCAAAAGCCAAGTTTTCGATGGCGCTTTTTATATTACTTTCTTCATTGAAAGTAATTATTAAAGCACTTAAACCCTTTTCTAATTTTGCAGAAATGTAACCACTACTTTTCAAAATCAGTTATATTTTGATCTAGAAATTGATTTAACTGCTCTAGGAAAAATTCAGGTTTGAATTCTTGATACAATTCAAGCGCCTCTTTTTTAAGCTCTTTTTCTGATTTTGAAGCAAATAAATCAGGTTTAAAATCTTGAAGATGAACGGAACAGTGTCGAATGCCATCTTCAAAAGTGGCCCAGATTTTCTTTTCTATCCAAGGCGAAAAGATTATAAAAGAAGGTTTGTTTAACGCTTTTGCCATATTGATCGCCCCTCCGTCATTGCCTATAATCACGTCACATTCGTTCATAAGGGCTATATAAGAGCGCAAATCTCCTCCTAATACCTCAAAATAAATCTTTTGTTGGGTTTCTTTTTGGCAAGCATTGTAAACGGTTTTGGCAGCTTCTAACTGTTTTGGAAAATAATTGAAAAGAATCGCAACATCTCTATTAGTAGCAATGCTATCTACTACTGTAGCCATATAGTGCAGTGGATAGGTTTTTAAGTTCTCACTACCCAGAAGGCTAATCATAATTTTCTTTTTATCGCTTTTTACAAGATGCTGTTCTAAAAGTGTCTTTGCTTTATTGGTTTCCTCATCTGTTACGAATAATTGAGGTAAAGGATCTATGCATATTGATAATCCTAACGGTTTAAGTAACGAAAGGCGTCTTTCGATAGCTAAACCAAGATTGGTTTCTGGATAAGCTTCAAACGGAACATTATCAGTGTATAAAAAAGTGCGTCCTGGTTTTTTATAGGATATTTTTCTTTTAGCACCACTTAAGGCTACAATTAACCAGCTTTCTAGTTTTGAGTACGCATCAATTAATATATCGTATTTTGTAGCTCGGATGGAAAGTCCTAATTGTAACAAAGCACGTTTGCTTTTACGATGTTTTTCTTGAAATAAAATGATGTTGTCAATACTTGAATTTCCTTCCAAAACTGGAGTTGTAGTTTCATAAACCAAATAATCAATTTGAGCTTTCGGGTAGGCTTTTCTTAGATTATTACAAATGATAGAACTGATAAGAACATCACCAATCATCTTTTGTTGTATGACTAATATTTTCATTTTATTTCGGCATCTTTTTTACAGCTACAAATTGAAGCAAAAAAAACAAATATTGCTAATTTGTTCTAGAAATAAAAAATTCCAAATTCCTCTTGAAGTCAATTGGAATTTGGAATTTCAGTAGTATCTTTTTGAGATTAAACCGCTACATCATATTCGCGAAGTGCATTGTTTAGTGAGGTTTTTAAGTCTGTTGAAGGTTTACGAGTTCCAATAATTAAAGCGCAAGGAACTTGGAATTCACCAGCAGCGAATTTTTTAGTATAACTTCCTGGGATTACCACTGAACGTGCAGGAACAAAGCCTTTCATTTCAACAGGTTCATCACCAGTAACGTCAATAATTTTTGTAGAGGCAGTTAGACAAACGTTAGCTCCAAGAACCGCTTCTTTTCCTACGTGAACACCTTCAACAACTATACAACGTGAGCCAATGAAAGCACCATCTTCAATAATTACTGGAGCTGCTTGTAAAGGTTCTAGCACACCACCAATTCCAACACCACCACTTAAGTGTACGTTTTTACCAATTTGTGCACAACTTCCAACTGTAGCCCAAGTATCTACCATAGTTCCTTCGTCTACATAAGCTCCAATGTTCACATAACTAGGCATTAAAATCACACCACTAGAGATATAGGCTCCATAACGAGCTACGGCATTGGGAACCACACGAATTCCTTTTTCAGCATATCCTCTTTTTAATAACATTTTGTCATGATACTCAAAAATTCCAGATTCCCAAGTTTCCATTTTTTGAATAGGGAAATACATTACCACTGCTTTTTTTACCCATTCGTTTACTTGCCATCCATCACCTACAGGTTCTGCAACACGAAGTTTACCTGCGTCAAGTAATTCGATTACTTCTCTAATTGCATCAGTTGTGGTGGTTTCTTGTAATAAAGCTCTGTTTTCCCAAGCTTGTTCTATAATAGTTTGTAATTTGTTCATGTGAAAATATTTTTTGCAAAGATAATTCGATTTTTTGTAAATCTAACTTTGTTCAATTAATAGTAACATTTTTAATCTTTTTGTGAAAAAAAATTAAGAAAAACTGAATTATAGGCCTGTAAATAAAGCGAAATCTAGTGTCGATATCGATATCGGAAAGGCAAATGATAAAAATCATGTTTTAAAAAATGTGATATACATAATTTTGTTTCATGCATTGTAGTCCGTTAGCATTGCACTCAACAAGAAACCAACAAAATATTTATTAAAAATGGAAACCAACGAATTATTTAAACAACCAGTAATTATTGACAAAGAAGTAGTATGGGACAAGTCTAGAATTATTATGAGTAAAACCGATCATCGAGGCATCATTGAGTATGCTAATGAGGTTTTTGTAGATGTTTGCGGATACGAAGATTACGAACTTATGGGGCAACCTCATAGCATTATTAGGCATCCAGACATGCCCAAAGTACTTTTTAAAGTTCTATGGGAAAATCTAAAACAAGGGGTTAATTTTCACGCAGTGGTTAAAAATCTAGCAAAATCAGGAAGATACTATTGGGTGGTTACTGATTTTGAATCAACCAAAAATGAAGAAGGTGAAATTACCCATTACTTTGGCAGAAGAAGAGCGGTTCCTCAAGAAATTATCACTAATCATATTGAACCATTATATAGAAAGTTGTTACAAATTGAGAAGGCAAGCGGGGTTGAATACAGCGAAAAATATTTAATAGGTTTTTTAGAAGAAAAAAATCGTTCATACGTAGAATACATTAATGATTTATTTACCGATTACGAACGTTCTCAAAAACCAGATACTCCAATCGCGGTTGAAGAAGAAAGAGGTTTCTTTAAACGTTTTTTCGGTATTCTTTAGTTTTTTTGCATTACAATATCCAAACCGCTTTCACTCTATGGAGCGGTTTGTGTTTTTTTACTCGATACATTTCTTTGTGTATCTTTGCTCCAATAAAAAAGTTACAAATGCCAAGAATTCTCGCCATAGATTACGGACAAAAACGCACTGGAATAGCGGTTACTGATGAGTTGCAAATTATTGCTTCAGGTTTAACAACAATTCCATCGGCTACTACAATTGATTTCTTGAAGGATTATTTTGCCAAAGAAAAAGTCGAAGCAGTTTTAATTGGTGAGCCTAAACAAATGAATGGAGAGCCTTCACAAAGCGCCTCTATCATCAAAGGATTTGTGACGCATTTTACCAATCATTTTCCCGATATGAAAGTTATTCGTGTCGATGAAAGATTTACTTCCAAAATGGCTTTTCAGACCATGATTGATAGCGGATTAAGCAAAAAACAACGCCAAAACAAAGCGCTAATCGATGAAATATCGGCTACAATAATGCTACAAGATTATCTGAACCGAAAGTAGTTATCTTTCTTTAGTTTGACTTATAACATACTTTATTTCTATTGTTGGTTTTGTAAATTAACTCTTTACAAATTTGGTTTTATTTTGATTTTTTAAAGACTACTTTTGCACCTTTAAAAAAAATAATGATTATGCCAGATACAACAATACGTACCAATAGCGATGTGGTTTTAATTGGTGCAGGAATTATGAGTGCCACGCTAGGTTTGATACTGAAAGAATTACAACCCGATTTACAAATTGAAATTTTTGAGCGATTAGATGCAGCTGCATTAGAAAGCACTGATGCTTGGAACAATGCTGGGACTGGACACTCTGCTTTTTGTGAGTTGAATTATACACCTGAAGATAAAGAGGGCAATATTTCGGATAAAAAAGCAATTGCTATTGCCGAATCGTATGAGGTTTCTAAGCAATTCTGGGCTTATCTCATTCAACAAAATAAAATTACTACTCCCGAAGAGTTTATTAGCAAAGTACCTCATTTAAGCTTTGTTTGGGGAGAAAAAAATGTAGAGTTTCTCAAAAATAGATTTGAATTACTTCAAAAAAGTCCTTTATTCAAGGATATGGAGTATGCTGCTGATTTTGAAGCATTAAAAAAATGGATGCCATTGGTTATGAATGGTAGAACAGCATCAGAGAAGGTAGCAGCTACCAAAATGGATATTGGAACCGATGTGAATTTTGGTGAATTGACCAAGAAGATGTTGCATTATCTTACGCAATTGGATGGAGTGACTATCTATTTTGACCACGAAGTTAGAAAGTTAAAACAAAGAGAGGACAAGCGCTGGAGAATTAAAATCACAGATTTAGCTACTGGACAAAAAAGAAAAGCCTACACTAAGTTTGTATTTATCGGCGCTGGTGGTGGTTCTTTACCGTTGTTAGAAAAAGCAAAAATAGAAGAAGGAAAAGGATACGGCGGTTTCCCAGTTAGCGGACAATGGTTAAAGTGTACTAATCCTGAAGTTATTGCGCAGCATGCCGCTAAAGTTTATGGAAAAGCTAGTGTTGGTGCACCTCCAATGTCGGTTCCTCACTTGGATACAAGAATGATTGATGGACAAAAAGCCTTGTTGTTTGGTCCTTTTGCTGGATTCTCTACCCGATTTTTAAAGAATGGTTCTTATACTGATTTACCAAAATCAATTCAGTTGGATAACATTTACCCGATGATTTCTGCTGGATTAAAAAATTGGCCATTGACTAAATATTTAATCGAACAAGTACGTCTTACTCAAGAAGAGCGTATCGAAGCGTTAAAAGAATATTTTCCAAATGCTTCTTCCGAAGATTGGCATTTAGAGAAAGCTGGACAACGTGTGCAAGTAATCAAAAGAGATGAGTTAGAAGGTGGTGTTTTGGAGTTTGGAACAGAGGTAATCAATACTCAAGACGGAAGTTTGGCCGTGCTACTTGGTGCGTCTCCTGGTGCTTCTACTGCCGTAAGTATTATGCTAGAATTAATTAGCAAATGTTTTGTCGAAGAAATGCAATCTGCAGAATGGCAAGAGAAAATCAAAAAAATGATTCCTTCTTATGGTCAAGCGTTGAATGAAAATCCAGCTTTGTTGGCCGAAGTTAGAGCAAATGCTGCTGAAGTGTTGAAATTATAAAATAACAATAGTTTTAGAAAGCCTCTTTTTCAATCAGAAATTGAGGCTTTTTTATTCTTTTTCTACTAATAATTTCGTGTTCTTTAGAATATTCTCAGAAAGATTAATCAACCAAATCAATTGTTCAATAATAAGTTGGGCTTCTTGCATCAAAATTTTATTGGCGGCGTCAGAAGTGTCTTTTTCTGTGATTTCTTTTAAGCGAATAGCCATAAGTTCCGTAAATCCTTTTGCTTTTTCAGAGGTTGAAATCGGATTGGTTTCAGAGGAATACGAAGGATTCAAAACAAGCAATGCCTGGTCTAAGTTTTGTAAAACAGTCGCCATCACACGATTGAAAGCATTAGAAGCAGCCGTTGTTTGGTGTGATTGAATGTACGTTCCCATTGAAGCAATGGAAGAAAGTAAGGTATGATTCAAAACGGTCAATTTGTATACTTGCGCAATCTTTTTTTGTTGTGATTTGGGTTCTTGGCTCATCCGTTGAAACGATGCCATAAGGTTTCCAATCTCAATAAAGGCATTTTTTCTAGCGACTTTATAAACCGTGGTAACACTTCCTTTTTTGTTATAGAAAAGAGCAATTTCATTCAAGTATTTTCTATTGGCTCGAATGGCTTTTTCTATATGGTTGGGGGTATTTATAAATTCCCAAGAAGGCCAAACAAAATGATTGAAAGTATAAGCCAAAACAGCTCCAACTATGGTGTCAATAATTCTAAATTCGATCACATTAGCAATGTTGGGTGTAAGTATACTGTACAAGAAAACCACATACATCGTCACAAAAGTAGCACTCGTTTTATAGCTAATGTTAGTAAAAGACATACCTAAAAGAACGCATAAAATAGCCATCAAACTCAAGACTACATTATTGTTAATGAAATAAATACAGCCAAAAGCAATGAAGCCTCCAAGGAAAGTTCCAAAAGTTCGCTGAAAAGATCGTTCTTTGGTCAACCCGTATCCGGGTCGCATGATTACGATGATAGTGAGTAAAATCCAAAAAACATTTTGAAAAGGCAAAAAGGTTCCAATCAAAAAGCCAAATAATAAGGTAATAGAAAGTCGTAGGGAATGTCTAAAAAGGGTAGAGGAGAAGCTCAAGTTATTAATAAATGTAGACAAAGGATAGTACTGAGGTGTTAGGAATTTTTCCAACTCTTTTCGATGTACCTTCACATCTTCCTCTTTTATTTTTAGATTAAAAGCACGCTCAATAATCTTTATTTTTTCGACCTGACTTTCGGCATAATGCAACATGGTAGTCAACATAATCACTCCTTCTTTTGCTAAATCTTCTCCTAGATTTTTTTCATATTCTAAAATAGTAGCTTCAAATTTTTTCAAATCATCTACTAACGAATGTTTGGAACGGTATTGTGTTCTGTTTTCGATGTTTTTACTCAGCTGCTTTAATGTTTTTTTCAAATTTGTAGCAATTGTCGAGTAGCTTTTGATAACTTGGGGATGCGCATCAAATTTTTCGTGTAGTGTTTTGTGATCAAAAGCAGTGGCCAATGCCAACTCTAATATTTCGACTAGATTCACAAATACAATCAAGAGTTTTCGGTTTTGAGCCGAATCCGAAGAAAGCGATTGATTGCCTATCAGCACTTTTCGAATGTTTTCGTGATTGGTGTTGATTTCGACTTGTAAGGCCAGTTGTTTTTCGGTTATCGTTTTTTTGTCGGCGTCAATTTTCCATAAATCGGCTCTTAGTTTTAGATACTTGGCTGTCAAATCAATGCACGAAGCCAGTTGTAATTCAATAAATCGATAAGGATTTAGATAATAAAAAAGCAACGAAATCAAAAGATAAAATAAGCCTCCAGCAAACATTAATCCACAATATTGTAGCATTTCCCATCCTGAATGCAAATGAGCAAAAGCCAAACAAATAGACAATAAGCACGAAAAAGAAACTGCTGTTGCTCTTTGTCCATATACCGAAATCATCGAGAATAGAAATATAAGAAGCCCAAAAAGAGGATAGAAAATAATGCCGTAAGGATAGGCTAGGTTGACCAATAAATTAGCAAAAGCCACCAAGATGGCAGTCACAATAAGACCATTGATTTTGTGTTTTAAACTGCTAGGAATATCGCTTGGGTAGGTGAAAAAAGCACCAAGCGCAATTGTAAAGCCTATTTCAAAATGTCCCAAGTAAACAAAAAACAACACAGGAGTTACTGTAGCTATGGTAACTTTCAGAGCATTGGTGAAATGCGTACTATCGGCAAATTTTCTTATTTCTTCAATCATGGTGGTAATTTCATGTCAAAGGTAAGAATTGTGCACTTCTTAAAGGATACAATTGTACTTCGAATTTGGTTAATTCAGGAAAAACGAAACTTATTCTTCATTAGGAATTCGGCATTGTTGAAATTTTACTATTTTTGCCAACCAATAAAAAAGGAAAGAACCCTTTTGTGGCATAAACTTAATTACGATAACAATGATTTTACCAATTATAGGGTACGGTGATCCGGTTTTAAGAAAAGTTGGAGAAGAAGTTACTCCAGATTATCCTAACTTAAATGAAGTAATTGCAAACATGTACGAAACCATGTATAATGCTTCTGGAGTTGGTTTGGCTGCAGAGCAAGTAGGTTTACCTTTACGATTGTTTGTTGTAGACACCACTCCGTTTAGTGATGATGACGATTTAGAAACAGCGGCTCAAAAACAGCTAAAAGGTTTTAAAAGAACTTTCATTAATGCCAAAATCATCAAAGAAGAAGGTGAAGAATGGGCTTTTAATGAAGGTTGTTTGAGTATTCCAGATGTTCGCGAGGACGTTTACAGAAAACCGATTGTGACGATAGAATACTGTGAAGAGGATTTTGTGATGAAAACCGAAGTTTTTGATGGTTTAATTGCAAGAGTTATTCAACACGAATACGATCATATTGAGGGGATTTTGTTCACTGATAAAATATCATCTTTGAAAAAAAGATTAATTCAAAAGAAACTCAAAAATATTACAGAAGGGAAAACGTTTCAAGATTATCGAATGAAATTTTTTGCCAAAAAAGGAAGATAAATTAGGGTGTAGTTTTGCGGCTTGTTTTCAAAATATTGCAAGCCAAACTATGAACAACCAACAATAAAAATAGATACAATGAATTTAGAAAAAATTTTAGCGATTTCAGGTAAACCAGGTTTATTTGCATTGAAAGTACAAACTAGAACAGGTTTTGTTGCTGAATCTTTATTAGATGGAAAAAAAGTAACAGTAAGTTTAAAAAGCAACGTGAGTTTGTTGACTGAAATTTCTGTTTATACTTATGATGCTGAGAAGCCATTGGCCGAAGTAATGTCGAATATTGCTAAAAAAGAGAACAACGGAAAAGCTATTTCTCATAAAGAAGACAACGCTACTTTGAATGCTTATTTTAGAGAAGTGCTTCCTGAATATGATGAAGAAAGAGTATACGCATCAGACATTAAAAAAATCTTGAACTGGTACAATATATTACAAGAAAGAGGTTTGGTTACAGATGATGCTCCATCAGCTGTAGGAAAAGAAGAATCCGTTACTGAGGAAGTAGCTGCCGAAGCAAAGCCTAAAAAAGCAAAAACTAAAAAAGAGTAGTAGTAATTACAACCAATATAAAATCCTGTTGAGTCGTTTTCTTGACAGGATTTTTTTATTTTTACCAAAAACCAATGACCATGAATAATAGAGCCAAGCAATTAGAAGCCTTTGATCGATTATTGAACATAATGGATGACTTGCGAGAAAAATGCCCATGGGACAAAAAGCAAACCATGCAATCCTTACGTCATTTAACCATTGAAGAAACCTATGAATTAGGCGATGCTATTTTAGACAATGATTTGAATGAAGTCAAAAAAGAGCTTGGCGATTTGCTGTTGCATTTGGTTTTTTATGCCAAAATAGGAAGCGAAACACAAGATTTTGATATTGCCGATGTCTGCAATGAAATTTGTGAAAAACTCATTCATCGTCATCCTCATATTTATGGCGATACTGTTGTAGAAAATGAGGAAGAGGTAAAGCAAAATTGGGAAAAACTTAAATTGAAAGAAGGAAAAAAATCAGTTTTAGAAGGCGTTCCTAGAAGTTTACCAGCCTTGGTGAAAGCTAGCCGAATTCAAGATAAAGTAAAAGGAGTTGGGTTTGATTGGGAAGAACCCCATCAAGTTTGGGACAAAGTGCAAGAGGAATTGCAAGAACTTCAAGAAGAAGTGACATCGGGAAATCAAGACAAAATGGAATCGGAGTTTGGAGATGTTTTATTTTCAATGATTAATTATGCCCGTTTTTTAAATATCAATCCTGAAGATGCTTTGGAACGAACCAACAAAAAGTTTATCAAGCGATTTCAATACCTAGAAAGCAAAGCAGAAGAACTAGGGAAACCACTAATGGATATGACTTTGGCTGAAATGGATGTTTTTTGGAATGAAGCCAAGAAGCTTTAAAGAAAAATAACCTCTCATTTATAAAATTCTACTTTACATGTCAGAAAACAAAACCGAATTAAAACGATCATTAGGCTTACTTGATGCAACAAGTTTAGTAGCTGGTTCTATGATTGGTTCAGGTATATTTATTGTTACATCAGCGATGGCCAGAGATGTTGGTTCTGCCGCATGGTTGCTATTGATTTGGGTTGTGACCGGTTTGATTACCGTTGCAGCAGCTTTGAGTTACGGAGAGTTAGCTGGAATGATGCCTAATGCCGGAGGTCAGTTTGTTTACATTCAAAGAGCTTATGGTCGCTTGGTTTCTTTTCTCTATGGTTGGACGGTTTTTTCGGTGATACAAACGGGCGTAATTGCTGCTATCGCTGTTACATTCGCGAATTACAGTGCTGTATTTTTTCCTGTTTTGGATACCGTTTTATTTCAATCTGGGAGTTTTGTTTTTTCTAATAAACAGGTACTTGCGGTTTTTAGTATTTTTATTTTGACTTATATTAATACTAAGGGAATCGAGAACGGCAAGTGGATTCAATTAGTTTTGACAGCGGCCAAATTAATAGCTCTTTTTGCGCTTATAATATTAGGAATCTATGTTGGTTTACAAAAAGATGTTTTGTCGGCTAATTTTAGCAATATGTGGGAGGCTAGTAAGACAGTTGTGCATCCTGATGGTTCTGTTACCGTGACAAAATTAGTTGGTACAGCAATTTTAGGAGCTGCCACTGCTACAATGATTAATTCATTATTTTCTAGTGATGCATGGAATAACGTCACCTTTATTGCGGGTGAAATAAAAGATCCCAAGAAAAATATTCCAAGAAGTTTGTTTTTGGGAACTTTGATAGTTACTGTGATTTATGTTTTGGCCAATTTAGCTTATCTATCGTTATTGCCATTACACGGAACTCCTAATAGTAATGATGTAGTTGCAAATGGAATTATGTTTGCCTCTAATGATAGAGTAGGGGCTGCGGCTGCTAGTATGATTATGGGAAATACGGGCGTTTTCGTGATGACGGCATTAATAATGATTTCCACTTTTGGTTGTAATAGTGGATTAATTCTATCAGGTAGTCGGTTGTTTTACGCAATGGCTAATCAAGGATTGTTTTTTAGAAAAGCTACCGAACTCAACAAACATCAAGTACCAGCGAAGGCGCTTTGGGTACAATGTATTTGGGCATCTGTACTTTGTGTTTCCGGAAAGTTTGGCGATTTGTTGACCTATGCCACTTTTGCTTCCCTGTTGTTTTATATCTTAACGATATTAGGTGTCTTTGTTTTAAGAAAAAAAGAACCCAACGCGTTGCGACCATACAAAGCATTGGGATATCCTATTGTTCCTGCACTTTACACTCTAGTTGCTACAGGGATATGCTTGACACTTTTAGTGTATGAGACAGTAAATACTGGTATCGGTCTAGCTATTGTTGCTTTGGGAATTCCTATTTACTATGCTGTTTTTAAGAAAGAGTAACGCGTTTATTCGGCTACTTTTTTTAGTTTATTCAAGTCTTTAATGGCGATTTTTTTGCCCACTAATTCAATCAAGCCGCTTTTGTTGAATTCGGATAAAATACGAATACAGCTTTCGGTTGCAGTACCAATCATACCTGCTAATTCTTCTCTAGAAAGTTGGATTTTCAAGGTATTATCAGCATTTTTTCCAAAAGTCTCTTGTAGGTAAATTAAGGTTTCGGCTAATCTGTTTTTTACTGTTTTTTGAGCCATAGAGACTACATGTAAATCAGACTCTTTCAAATCTCCACAAATACTTTTCATCATTCCTAATGAGAATTGATTGTTTTTATTGAAGAAATTCAAAATTTCAGATTTTGGAATAAAACATACTTCCATATCTTCAAGTGCAACTGCTGTTAAATTGGCTGGTTCGTCACTAACCATCGAACGCTGACCTAAAAGTTCGCCCGCTTTAACGAGTTTAACAATTTGATCTTTTCCGTTAGTGCTTAGTTTAGAAAGTTTACAAAAACCTTCTTTGATGCAATACACACCATTTATGGTTTCTCCTTCTTCAAAAATAGGTTCTCCTTTTTTTATAGTATAGGAAGTTTTACAGCTAGCAATTTTTAATAATTCTTCTTTATTTAGTGCTTTTAAAGAACTAAATTCACGTACAATACAGTGCTCACATTTACTCATTTGTGCTTGGAATAATTTTCGGCAAAAATAAGCAAATTTATGACAAAAATCATATTTTTAGGTTAATCAATTTGTAACCTTTGCGGCACTTTAACAGTAACAATAAAATATGGAAAAACAAAATTGTTTTCACTGCGGCTTAGACATTGAGAAGGCTGAAGAAATCCATTTCGACACTAAAGTTTTTTGCTGCAACGGTTGTAAAACGGTTTATGAAATATTTAGTGCGAATGACCTTTCTTGCTATTATGATTTTGAACAATCACCTGGAGCAACACCTCTTGATATTGAAGGAAAATACGACTTTTTAGATAATCCAACCATTGTTACTAAGCTTCTAGATTTCCAAGAAGAAAACACCGAAATCATTACCTTAAATATTCCACATATTCATTGCAGTTCTTGTATTTGGATTTTAGAAAATCTGCAACGATTACAAACTGGAATCAATACTTCGCAGGTTAATTTCCCAGAGAAGAAAGTTAGAATCAATTACAATCCAAGTTTGGTAACGGTAAAAGATATTGTTTATCTTTTGAGTTCTATAGGTTACGAACCTTATATAAGTCTTGAAAATTATGAGACGGGTAAAGAAATTATCGATAGAAGTTTGACATATAAGTTAGGAGTAGCATTTTTTAGTTTTGGAAACATCATGTTGCTTTCTTTTCCTGAGTATTTCGAGGTTGAAGAATATTGGTTGGATCAATATCGAGGTTTTTTTCGTTGGTTGATTTTTGCCCTTTCTTTACCCAGTTTCTTTTATTCGGCAAGTGGATATTATGTCTCGGCTTATAAAAGTATTCGTTCCAAAATGCTCAACATTGATATTCCAATTGCGCTTGGGATAGTGGTTATGTTTATCAGAAGTACTTTTGATATTATCATGGACTACGGTTCTGGATTTTTTGATAGTTTATGTGGGCTGATTTTTTTCATGCTTTTGGGGAAAATGTTTCAGATAAAAACCTATAGTTTTTTAAGTTTCGAAAGAGATTTTAAATCTTATTTCCCTATCGCTATAACTAGAATTAATCCTGATACTTCCGAAGAAAGTATACCTGTTTTTGATATCCAAAAAGGGGATCGTTTATTGATTCGTAATCAAGAGTTGATACCTGTTGATGGTATTTTAATTAGCGAAAAAGCAGAGATCGATTATAGTTTTGTTACGGGTGAAGCGATTCCGATTGTAAAAAGTTCAGGCGATAAGGTTTTTGCCGGAGGAAAACAAATAGGGAAAGTTATTGAAATGGAAGTCTTGCATTCTGTTTCTCAAAGTTATTTGACGCAATTGTGGAGCAATGATGTTTTTCAGAAGAAAGTCGAGCAAAAACACAAAACCATTACCGATGCGATTTCGCGTTATTTTACCCCTATTTTGTTATTGATTGCATTTGCAGGTTTTGGGTATTGGATATTTTTTGATGCCAATACTGCTTTCAATGTTTTCACAGCAGTTTTGATTGTTGCTTGTCCTTGTGCTTTGGCTTTGACCGCGCCATTTACTATGGGGAATGTGTTACGAATTATGGGAAAACAAAAGTTCTATCTCAAAAATGCTTTGGTAATAGAACAATTGGCCAAAGTCGATACTATAGTTTTTGATAAAACAGGGACTATAACGACCAATAAAAAATCAAATATTAGTTATAAGGGTATCGAGTTGAGCGTTGAAGAACAAGCTTTGATTAAAAGTGTTTTAAGAGCTTCTAACCATCCTTTGAGTAGAATGCTCTATGACTTTTTACCTGAAACCAAAAGAGAAAAGGTCATTCTTTTTGATGAAATTCCGGGAAAAGGAATTCAAGCCAAGATTTTTGACAGGCAAATTCAAATTGGTTCCGCTTCTTTTGTGGGCAAAGTACAAGAGGAAGGGTTACAGCTAACCGCGGTTCATATTAAAATTGATGAGGTATACTATGGTCATTTTGTGTTTAATAATGAATATCGAACGGGTTTAGAGGATTTATTTCAAGTATTGAACAATAAATATGAAATAAAGATTTTATCGGGAGATAACGAAGGCGAAAGACCTACTTTACAAAAATTACTTCCTATGGGCGTGGAATTGGTTTTTAATCAAAAGCCAGATGAAAAATTAGCTTTTATCAAACAATTGCAAGAGCAAGGTAAAAATGTGATGATGGTGGGTGATGGTTTAAATGATGCCGGAGCCTTAGCTCAAAGTAATGTTGGAATTTCAATTTCAGAGAATGTAAATGTGTTTTCACCAGCTTGTGATGCGATTCTCGATGCATCAGAATTTTTCAAATTAAACTACTTTTTAAACCTATCCAAAGACGCTATAAAAACCATAAAAATGAGCTTTGGATTGTCCTTATTGTATAATGTAGTAGGGCTATCATTTGCCATTACTGGAAACCTCTTGCCATTGGTTGCTGCCATCATTATGCCTCTGAGTACCATTACGATAGTGAGTTTTGTAACGATTATGAGTAATTACTACGCACGAAAAAAAACTAACAGTTTAAGGTAGTAATATTATTTTTTTTGCATAATTTTAACAAAACAAGATTAAATATGATAAAAGTCATATTTTGAAATTTTTCTTAAAGGTATTTTTGTCCATATAAAACTTATAGTATGAGTGTCATTTATCTTTTAATTTCCATCAGTATTTTTGTCGCTATAGGCTTTTTTGTTGCTTTTGTTATTGCAGTAAGAACCGGACAATACGATGACGATTACACCCCTTCTGTGCGAATGCTCTTTGATGATGAGTTAGCCAAAAAAAATCAAAAATCAACAATAACAAAAGAAAACTAATTTAATTATGGAAATGCAACAATTTTATTACGACAACAAAATTGTAAAGAAGTTCATTTACGCAACCATCGTTTTTGGAGTTGTGGGAATGCTTGTGGGCCTTATTTTGGCTTTTATGTTTCTGTTTCCAAACGTAACCGAGGGAATTTCTTGGTTAAGTTTTGGTAGATTGAGACCTTTACATACTAACGCTGTTATTTTTGCCTTTGTAGGAAATGCCATGTTTGCTGGTGTTTACTACTCTTTACAGCGATTACTAAAAGCCAGAATGTTTAGCGATTTTTTGAGTAATCTTAATTTTTGGGGTTGGCAGTTAATTATCGTTGCCGCAGCAGTCTCTTTGCCGTTAGGATACACTTCATCAAAAGAATATGCTGAGTTAGAGTGGCCAATTGATATTGCTATTGCGTTGATTTGGGTTGTTTTTGGTATCAATATGATTGGAACAATGCTCAAAAGAAGAGAGCGTCACTTGTATGTAGCGATTTGGTTTTACATAGCTACTTTTATTACCGTAGCTGTTTTACATATCTTCAATAGTTTAGAATTACCTATTTCAGCATTAAAAAGTTACTCAGTTTATGCTGGAGTTCAAGATGCTTTAGTACAATGGTGGTATGGTCACAATGCAGTAGCATTTTTCTTAACTACACCGTTCTTAGGATTGATGTACTATTTTGTGCCTAAAGTAGCCAATCGTCCTGTTTATTCTTATCGTTTATCAATCATTCACTTTTGGTCTCTGATTTTCTTATACATTTGGGCTGGACCACACCACTTATTGTATTCTGCATTGCCTACTTGGGCACAAAACCTAGGAGTAGTTTTCTCAGTAATGTTGATTGCTCCATCTTGGGGAGGTATGATTAATGGATTGTTGACTTTGAGAGGAGTTTGGGACAAAGTTAGAGTTGAGCCTGTTTTGAAATTCTTCGTAGTAGCAATGACGGGTTATGGTATGGCAACTTTTGAAGGACCAATGTTGTCTCTGAAAAATGTTAACGCTATTGCACACTATACGGATTGGATTATTGCACACGTACACGTAGGAGCCTTGGCTTGGAACGGATTTATGGCTTTTGGTATTATTTATTGGTTAATCCCAAGAATGTCAAAAGGGACTTTATACTCTACTAAATTGGCGAATTTCCACTTTTGGATTGGAACTTTAGGAATTATTCTTTATGCCTTACCAATGTATGTTGCAGGTTTCTTACAAGCTTCAATGTGGAAACAATTCAATCCTGATGGAACATTAACTTATGGAAACTTCTTAGAAACAGTAACTCAAATTATACCAATGTATTGGATGAGAGCTGTTGGTGGTACTTTATATTTAGCGGGAATGTTGGTGTTAGTGTATAACATTGTACAAACCGTGCGCAACAGCGACGCTATTGAAGATGAATTGGCTGAAGCTCCAGCGTTGCAGGAAGTAAGTAACAAACGCTTTAAAGGAGAAAAATACCATACTTGGTTAGAAAGAAGACCAATACAAATGGCAATTTTGGCTACAATAGCTATTTTAATTGGAGGTATTATTCAAATCGTTCCAACTATTATGGTTAAATCGAATATTCCAACCATAGCGAGTGTTAAACCTTATACTCCTCTAGAACTAGAAGGACGTGATTTGTACATCCGTGAAGGTTGTGTTAGCTGTCACTCTCAATCTGTTCGACCATTCAGAAGTGAGGTAGAACGTTATGGTCCTCAGGCCAAAGCAGGCGAATTTGTATACGATCATCCATTCCTTTGGGGATCAAAACGTACAGGTCCAGATTTGCAACGTGTTGGTCAAAAATACAACGATAACTGGCACTTTAACCATTTCTGGAGCCCGCAAAGTATTTCAGCAGGTTCTATTATGCCAAGTTACAAATGGTTGTTTGATAACAAACCTATGGACGTTTCTATGACTGAAAAGAAAATGAAAGCCATGGCTACCTTAGGAGTTCCATATACTGAGGAACAAATTGCAAACGGACAAAAAGATTTGAGAGCACAAGCTATCAAAATTGAAGAGAGCTTGAAAAATGATCCCGACTTCGTAAAAAGTTACGAGGAAAGTAAAAAGAAAGCAGAGGCAAGAGGGGAGAAATTTGTTCCGATGAACGAAAGAGAGATTGTAGCTTTGATTGCTTACATGCAACGTTTAGGTACTGATATCAAAGTAAAGGACAATAAATAAGAAAGACAATGTTTGAACAAATTAAACACAATATGGAGACAATTGCAGGGATTGCAATTTATCCAGTACTTTCATTATTGATTTTCTTTTTCTTCTTTGTAGGATTAGCTTTTTGGGTGTTTTCATATAAAAAAGAAACCATTCAAGAAATGAGCAATATTCCACTTGAAGACAATCCTTCTGTATAATTTTAAAGCGTAAAAAAATGAAAAAATTAATTCCAGTATACGTTAGGGTTCCCCTTATTTTCTTCGCTGTTTTTGGTGCGATGGAGTATTTTATCGACTCAGGGGATCGTCCTGCTTTTATAAAATTTCCAATGGTTTCGGTGTTCTTGTTTGTTTTTCTTTTCTTATTGATTGCCATCGAGATTACCGTTAGCGCTATTGATGCCATTACTTATAGTTTACTGACAGACGAGCAAAAAGCCAAATTAGAGGAAGCTTCTTCCGTAAGTTTAGGAGAAAGTGATTGGTACAAAAACCTAATGAAAAAATTGACCAAATCGGCTCCAATTGAAAAAGAAGGAGAGTTGCTTTTGGATCACGATTATGATGGTATTCGTGAGTTAGATAATAGCTTGCCACCATGGTGGGTGTATTTATTCTATACTTGTATTGTTTTTGCAGCTGTATATTTAATTCGTTATGAAATATTAGGTGCACCTGATCAAGAAACAGAATTGAAAAATGAAATCGCTCAAGCCAAAATTGAAGTGGCTGAATATATGAAAACAGCTCCTGATTTGATGGATGAGAAAACGGTTACTTTGTTGACTGATCCAGCTGAATTAGCTATTGGAAAAGAAATATTCACTACGAATTGTGTAGCTTGTCACCGTGCAGATGCAGGAGGACAAATTGGTCCAAACTTAACCGATGATCATTGGATTTTGGGGGGAGGAATCAAAAACGTTTTTCATACGATCATGAATGGTGGTCGTGACGGAAAAGGAATGATTTCTTGGAAAGGTACATTAAAACCAAAAGAAATGCAAAAAGTTGCGAGCTATATTTTATCGTTACAAGGTAGCAATCCTAAAGATGCTAAAGCTCCCGAAGGAGAAATATGGGTAGATGATGCTGCTCCAAAAGCAGATGGTGCCGCTGCTCCAGTTGCTGTAGCGAAAGATAGCACTCAAGTTAAATAATATAATTCAAATAATTATATAGCCTGTGTCAAAGTGTTTTGCTTTGACACAGTCGTTTTAAAAGTCTATTAAAATCAAAAAACCATGGCAGTTTTACCTGATGAATCTTTTAGAGATAGTATTGCAACTATCGATAAAGAAGGCAATAGAAAGTATATTTATCCCAAAAAACCTTCGGGTAAATTTTACGACTATCGCAAATGGTTGAGTTATTTTTTGTTGATTATTCTTGTTGCCAATCCATTCATAAAAATAAATGGCAATCAGTTTATGATGTTCAATGTTCTAGAACGTCGTTTTAATATTTTTAGCTTTCCATTTTGGCCGCAAGATTTCTATCTTTTTGTTTTGTTCATGATAGTGGGAGTAGTATTTGTAATACTATTTACTGTGATTTTTGGACGTATTTTTTGTGGATGGATTTGCCCTCAAACCATTTTCTTAGAAATGGTTTTTAGAAGAATAGAATATTGGATTGAAGGTGATCGCGGAGCTCAAATTCGGTTGGATAAGCAAGAGTGGAATGCCGATAAAATAAGAAAGAAAGTTACAAAATGGTTTATCTTTCTTTTGATTTCTTTCTTTATTGCCAACGTATTTTTGGCTTATTTGATAGGTAGTGATGTATTGATTCAAATGATTGAAGATGGGCCTAAAGGACATTTGAGCACTTTAATTTCTCTATTGATATTTACAGGAGTATTTTATTTTGTCTTCGCTTGGTTCAGAGAACAAGTTTGTATTATTGCTTGTCCATATGGTCGTTTACAAGGTGTTTTATTAGATAATAAATCAATAAATGTCGCTTATGATTTTGTGCGTGGTGAAAAAGAAAAAGGACGTGCAAAGTTTAATAAGCAAGAAGATAGAGCGACAACTGGAAAAGGGGACTGCATTGATTGTAAACAATGTATACACGTTTGTCCTACCGGAATTGATATTAGAAATGGAACTCAATTAGAGTGTATCAATTGTACTGCTTGTATTGACGAGTGTGATACAATTATGGAAAGTGTAGGCTTGCCAAAAGGATTAATTCGTTATGCTTCAGAGGATGAAATCGAGAAAAACGAAAAGTTCAAGTTTACAACTAGAATGAAAGGCTATAGTGCTGTGTTATTAATTTTAATTGGAATTCTCTCTGGATTGTTGTTTTTACGTGCAGAAATAGAAACGTCTATTTTACGCTTGCCTGGACAATTGTTTCAACACAAAGGGAATAACATCAGTAATGTGTATACCTTCAAAATCATCAATAAGTCCAATAATGAGATTAAAGATGTTCACTTTAAATTAAAAGATATTAAAGGAACATTGAATGTAGTGGGAAAACAAAATTTTGTGGTGCCAAGGCAAGGTATGAGTAGCGGAACGCTTTTTATCGAAATCAATAAATATTTATTAGAGAGCGATAAAACAAAAGTTGAAATAGAAGTTTATGAAGGTGATGAGTTAATTCAAACTACAGCGACCAATTTTTTAGGACCACGTAGTTTCGATTAGCACTATTTTTAATTATTAAATTATAAAAGATGAAATTAAAGTTAAATTGGGGGACATACATTGTAGTAGCTTTTGCTTTGTTTATGACGTTTATCCTCTACTTTGTTGTAAAAGTACAATCTGATTCTAAATACGATAATGACTTAGTGGTTGAAGAGTATTATAAACATGATATTCATTATCAAGAAGAAATGCAAAGAGTTCAAAATGCGCAAGATTTGCCTAATAAGCCTTTAGTAACACAATTAGAAAATGAAGTTACAATTACTTTTCCAGCGAACTTTGATCCTAAAAAAATTACGGGTACTGTAGCATTATACCGTCCTTCCAATAAGAAATTGGATTTTCAAGTAAAATTAGCTTTGGCAGAATCTGTTTTGCACATTCCCAAGACAAATCTTGTTGGAGGAAGTTGGGACATCAATATGGAATGGCAGTATGAAGGCAAAGCATATTTGACCAAAGAAACGATTTACATTAAGTAAGTGTTTAATACTTAAAGTTATCTTCAAATGCTTTATACCGCTTTTTTATTTGGATTAATAAGTAGCTTTCACTGTGTTGGAATGTGTGGACCTATAGCAATGCTTTTACCAGTAGATCGCACGAATCAGGCTAAGAAGGTAACTCAAATTTTGACCTATCATTTTGGTAGGCTCATAGCTTACGGAAGTATGGGATTGCTTTTTGGACTATTAGGCAAAGGCTTTTTTATGGCTGGAATTCAGCAAAAACTTTCTATTGTTATCGGTATCGTAATGATTGTAGTGGTTTTAATTCCAGAAAATATTTTTGCAAAGTACAATTTTTCAAAACCCATTTATCGATTAATTTCTAGTTTGAAGCAAAAACTAGGAAGTCAATTCAAGCAAAAAACGTACAAATCATTATTTACAATTGGTTTGTTTAATGGATTTCTACCCTGCGGAATGGTTTATGTAGCTTTGTTTGGTGCTATTGCTATGCAAAGTCCAGAGCTTGGCGTACTTTATATGTTGTTATTTGGATTGGGAACGATCCCTTTGATGAGTTCAGTAGTATATATCAACTCTTTCTTGACGCTGGCTGTTAGGAATAAAATTCAAAAGATAATTCCTTATGTTGCTGTTGTTATTGGTGTATTGTTTATTCTAAGAGGTTTAGGTTTAGGGATTCCATATATTTCGCCTAATACAACAAGCTTATTTGTGCAACAAAATCCCAATTGCCATTAAAGTAAGTTTATACAGTCATAGAAAAAAGCGCCGTTTCAGGTGCTTTTCTTTTTAATAGTAAGTCGAAAGCCATACATATATTACGAACAAAAGGTTTTCCAGCCTCTAAGACAGTTATTTTTTGATTCTTTATGGAAATTAGACCATCTTTTTGCATTTCTTCTAGTTGTGTAAGAACCTCAGGAAGTTCTTCAAAATATGTATTTTCATTTTTCCAAGAGGTTTGAAATTGACACATTAAATTAAGAATGTGTTGTCTGATGATTAAATCTTCTGGAGTTAAAATATGTCCACGATATACTGGTAATTCCTCTTTTTGTAAACAGTCATAGTATTCTTCGATGGTTTTGACATTTTGAGCAAAACTATACCAGCTGTCACTAATTGAGGATACACCTAAACCAATCATTAGTTGAGTTTTTGAGGAACTGTACCCCATAAAATTACGATGTAGTTTTTTGTTTTTGAAGGAATCAAAAAGACTATCTTCTTCTAGAGCAAAATGATCCATTCCAATCTCATGGTAACCATTTTTACTCAATAACTTTTTACCAACTTCATACAATTTACGTTTCTCTTCGTCTTTTGGAATGTCTGAATCTTTAAAACCTCTTTGTCCATTTCCTTTTATCCATGGTACATGCGCATAGCTATAAAATGCTAATCGATCAGGATGTAATGATTTTGTTTTCTCAATGGTATCAACGACATCTTCAAGTTTTTGAAACGGAAGACCAAAAATAATATCGTGACCTATTGAGGTATATCCAATTTCTTTGGCCCAAAAAGTTACTTTGGCTACATTATGAAAAGGTTGTATCCTATGGATGGCGTTTTGAACTTTTTCTGAATAATCTTGAACGCCAAAACTTACTCTTCGAAAACCTAAGTTATACAGTGATTGAAGTTGTGATTTAGTGGTGTTGTTTGGGTGGCCTTCAAAACTAAATTCATAGTTTGGAGCTTTATGTGCTTTATTTAAGATACCATGAATTAATTTTTCTAAATGTTCCGAAGAAAAGAAAGTGGGAGTACCTCCTCCTAAATGAATCTCTTTTATGAATGGTTTTTCTTTTAGTAGTTCACAATACAAATCCCATTCTTTTAATAATCCTTCGATGTAAGGATGCTCAACATTATGATTTTTTGTAATTCTTTTGTTGCATCCGCAAAAGGTGCAAAGACTTTCACAAAAAGGCAAATGAATGTATAAACTAATGCCTTCAGTAGAATTACTTTCTTTGAATGAGCGTTTTAGTGTTTCTATCCATAAGTTTTTAGAAAAAAGCAATTCATTCCAATACGGTACCGTTGGGTAACTAGTATATCTAGGTCCTGGCACGTTGTATTTTTGAATTAGATTTTTTTTCATAATTAACTTAAATTTAGACTACAAAAATATCTGTTATTGCTCCCCAAGGAAATGATATTTATCATAAACACTAAAAAACTGAGAAAAGAATAAAAAAAATCTTTCCTCAGTTGTTAATTATGTATGCATTATGCTGTTATACCAATAAAGAATTAATCTTTTGTCTCCAGTTTTTGGCTAGTTTTTCATCTTCAAAAAGACAGATTTGATTGATAGGATCGAATTTTGCATCATAAACAGTAAAAACTTCTTTTTTATTGATATGTTTATACAACAACTCAAATTCAATTTTTACTGTTTTATTTGTTTTCGGATCTGTTGTGTAAAGCATGTGACAGCCTACGATTTGATTTAAATCAAAGAATTTATAGAACGTTTCTTTAGGGTTAAAATCAATAAAAAGAAAAGCTTTATTCTTTTTGTCAATCGAAAAAACTTTCTTGTTCTGCTTTTCGGTTTCTTCAAAATCTAAGGTATTATTTGGATTATGAAGGGCTTGTATTGCTTTAATTTTCTTTTTGTTGTTGTTGTTTCCTCTTATAACAAAGTATAGAGGTATGGCTATTAAAAGGGTTATTACTAAACCAATAATTGTTACTGCTGTATCCATGCTTTTTTGTTTTAAATGGTAAATAATGAAACACTGAAATTCATTTTTGAAAATCAGTTTTGCGATACAAAGAGTATCTAATTGCAATTATTTCAATGCTATCACCAAAAATAATGGACAGGAAAGAGTAAAAATGATACGAAAGGTATTCTATTAATGTTTTTCGAAGAAAATGCTTTAGCAACAACTTCTTCGGTTTTTACAATTTTAAGCGTAAAAAAAAGCGCACTGAATATGGCAAAATTTGGTGTATGAAAACGGTTACTTAAACCTGTAAAATGAACAGTTGTCGGCTGAATGAAATAAGATGAGTTGACAAACTGTTGTTGTAAATTTGTAGCCTTTTGTGTTGCTTCAATTGAAACATTCTGACTTTTGTTTTCGCTTTGTGCAAGACAAAACAGAAACAATAATCCTGAAAGCAATACTATTTTACGCAAGAAAGTCATTTGACAAAACTACAATTCTCTTGCTTCTTTGGATAACTAATAGACTTAAATGATTGTTAATTCTTTAGAGCACAGATAAAAAAAATCCTCAATTTTTTCACATTGAGGATTTAAGTAATTATTGTTCTAAATTTAAATTTTTGAGTTGTTGCAGTTTTTCTTTCCACACTTCAAGACTTTCTTTGTGAATAGCGATATTTTTTCTCACCTCAAGCACGATTGAATTTTCTTTCTTCGAGTTTTTTGTATTGGTAAAGAACTGAATGTTGTTTTCTAATTGAAAGATTTCGTTTTGGACTTCTTCAATTTTACGCATTAAGAAAATCTTTTCGTTATCTAACTTACGTATGTCATTACTTTCGGATAAGTTTTCCATACGGTTAGAAAAACGCATCATATCGGTTTCCTTTTTGCTAAGACTCAACTTTTCGAACAAGGCGTCTAAGATTTTATTGAATTTACCTTCAATATGTCTTCTTGGGAAAGGAACCTTTCCAAAGTTTTTCCATGTTTCGATGTGTTTTTTTATTGCATCCAAATCGGTTTTGTGATCTCCAGTAAGTTGAAATTCTTTGAGGGTTTCTAAGTACGCTTTTTTATTTTCGAAAGCTGCAATTTCCTCGCTGTTTTCTTCATTGCGGTGCTCCTTTACTTTTGCAAAATAATGATTACACGCTTCTTTGAATTCATTCCAAATTTTATCGGAATATTTTCTTGGTACGTGACCAATTTGTTTCCACTCTTCTTGAATTTGTTTCATTATTGGAGTAGTGGTTGCAAAATCTTCACTCTCTTGTAGTTCTTTGGCCTTAGTCACCAAAGCTATTTTTTTATTTAAATTCTCAGTTTGGTCTTTTTTGATATCCTTATAGAACGAATTTTTGAAACTATTAAAGTTTCTTACCGCTGTCTTAAAAGCAGCCCAAGTTGCTTCATTTACATCAGAAGGTACTTTTCCAGCTGTGAAAAAGGCATTTCTTAACGCTTCTACTTTTTCTATTTGTATCAACCATTGAGCGTGTGCATTGACTTTTTCAGTAGCTAATTGTTCAATCTTTGCAATGATTTCTTTTTTTGTTGCTAAGTTTTCTAGCTCTGATCCTCTTTGTTTTTCGAACAATTTTTCACGTTTGTCGTGCATTTGTTTAGTCAATTCACTAAACTTATTCCAAATTTCATCACGGTGTTCTTTGGAAACAGGACCAATATCTTCTTTCCAGATTCTATGTAGATCTTGTAATTCACGGAATGCTTTATTGATATCTTCTTCAAGAAGTAATTCCTCGACTCTAGCAATAATTTTGAGTTTTAAATCCAAGTTGTGTTTAAAATCAATATCTCTTGCTTCACGATCTAAATGCAAATAATCATAAAAATTTTCTACATGAAAATGATAGTTGTTCCAAACGTGGTTGTATTTGTCCTTAGGGATTGGTCCAGCATTTTTCCAACGCTCTCTTAAGTCATTAAAATGTTTTAGCGTGTCTTTGATATTAGCTTGCGGATCAATAAGGTTTTTAAGCTCTTCTACGATGGCTAATCTCGTTTCTAAATTGCTCTTTAAACTAGTTTGTAGACTCTTAAAATGAGCATTTTTATTCTCTTTGAATTGTGTGTAATATTGATCAAACTTGCTTTTTAAGGGGAAATGATATTCAAACGTTTCGTTTGGATCAGTATTTTCTGCTAGAAATTCCTCTTTTTTCTCTTCTAAAAGATGATGATATTTCGCCAAGAACGCTTTTTTTATCTCCTCAACATGTTCTTTGATAGACATTACTTTTTCAGTAGTGACTAATCGTTTTAGTTCATTTACAAGCGTTTCCATGTCCAATGCTTCATAGTCAAGCATAGGAATATCGTGACGTTCTTTAATAGTTTCATCTTCGCTTTCTTCTGCATTGGTATTAGCAATGGCATCCAAAATAGTTTGATTCTCAGTGAAAGATTCTTCTGAGCTTGATGCAGGAATTGTGTCACTATCAAGGTTGCTTTCGATAGTGTTTTGGTTATCAATAGATTCTGATAATTGGCTTCCATCTGCATCGGGCAGGTTATCATGCTTTTCTTCTAACATTTTATGAAATGTTTAGGGTTAATTTTTAAGAATGCGAAAGGTACTAAAGGATTGGCTAATTGCAAAATTTTTCCTTAGTTTATAGCGATTATCCTTTAAAAAAAGTGCTTTTTTTTGTGATAATTTTATCGAAATTTATATTAATACAAAATAACAACTCCAAGTTCAATACCATAATTGTATGATTTTTGCCCTCCGAAACCTACACTTGGATGAATGTAAAACAAAGAATCGGGGGTTAGTTTTCTGCCGAATTCTACAAATGCACTATTTTGAAAACCTTGTCTAGTCTCGTTGTAACGAAAAGCAATGTTTGAACTGACCCAATTTTTAGCAAAAGAATACACTAAAGTACTCTCAAGTACAGTTGTTCGAATATCAGCTCTATTTTTTGAGCCAGCAAAACTAAATTGATATTCTAGGTCTGAAATCAACAGCAGTTTTTTGTTGGTATCGATATACGTTCCATAAAAAATAGCTGGTGAAATTACCCATTTTCCAGAACCAAAGTTAGGGTTGTTTGCAGAATTCGAAGCTATTTTAACCCGAGTTGCTATACCTGATTTTTTTGTTAAATAGGGTATAAATGAAGTAGCGAAACTAAGGTCACCAAGCCCAGTTTTATTGTTGGTATTTGAATTTGTAGAAATCAAAGGAGCGTCAAAACGAATTGTCCAAGCGCGATTTCCAATGGGTTTTAAAATACGAAAATTAGTGGTGTTAAATGATCCGTTTTTAGTGTCTAAATACTCATTGAATAAAACTATCGTTTCTTTAAAATAAGTAAATCGAGCTTCAGAAAAAGGGTTTTGTTCGCTACGAATCGTTTTTTTGTCTTGAGCTTCCACAATGCCCGAGTAACAGCTTATAAAGTAAAAAACTAACAATAGCTTTCTCATAAAAAAATAAATTTATGTTGAGCTAATTTAGTTAAATATATTGATTGTTAGGTGTTTGTGGTTTGATTTTCAGTCTTGTTGTTGAAAAACATTTTCTATTTGCTTCAAAAACATAAAAAAAAACATCAAATGAATTCTTTTGATGTTTACTTTATGAATAATAAGAGTTTCTATTTATTCCAAATTCGCCAAGCTTTTTCGGCTTGAAGTATGAGCATTTCTAATCCGTTTTTGGTTTGGGCTCCACGTTTTTTGGCTTTCTTTAGAAAAACAGTTTCTGCGGGATTATAAATCAAATCATAAGCAATGTGCTTTTCTGTAAAGAACTCATAAGGAATATCCGGAAAGTTATCAGTATTTGGGCTGGTTCCTAATGGTGTGGTATTGATGATAATTGTATGGTTTTCAAATACGGTTTCATTTAATAAGTCGTAGCGGATAGTTTTTTCTTTGTTTTCTCTAGAAACAAAAGTATACAAAATGCCTAACTCGTCAAGAGCAAATGCAACACCTTTCGCAGCACCACCTGTGCCCAAAATCAGCGCTTTTGTGTGATGAGGTTGTAATAAGGGTTCTAATGATTTTTTGAATCCGTAATAGTCGGTATTATACCCTTTGAGTTTTCCGCTTTTTGTGAATTTAATCGTATTTACGGCGCCTATTACTGATGCTTTTTTTGAAATTTTATCCAAAAAAGGGAGTATAGCTTCTTTATAGGGTATGGTAACGTTTAGTCCTCTTAGATCGGGATTGTTTTTGATTAATTCGGTAAAATAGTTAATGTCTTCAATGTCAAAATTTTCATAAGTATAGCCCTCAAAAATTGGGTCTTTGAACTTTTCTGTAAAATGACCTTTAGAAAATGAATAGCTTATATTGCGTCCGAGTAATCCAAAACGCATCTTTAAAGAATCAATCATTGTTATTTTTTGTGTTTTGCTATATAGTTTTGAACCATTTTTCGGTTCCAAACTACTGGAAATAAATCTTCTATTAAAATGTAGTTATCGAAGTTAAGTCGTAGAGCATTGTTTAAATGGGTTTTTCCTTTACTTTCTTCTTGAATCATAAGATATAGTCCAGCTAATCGGTACTCTATCTCATTTTCTTCTGGGAAAAATTCGGCAGCTTGTAACAAAGTTTGTATGGCTGTTTCAAATTCACCTAAAAATTGCAAAATATCAACCCAAAACAACCAAGTGTCCAATTGATAATCGCCAAATTCTACTGCTTTTCGATATCCAAATTCTGCTTCCTCAAAGAAGTTCATTTGTTTGTTTATAGTGGCATAGCGTTTCCAATACAAACGATTTTGATTGTCGATAGACAAAGCTTTATTCACAAAAAACAACGCTTTTTGGTAGTTTTTTTGACGCATGTAAAAATCAGTAATGGCAATCCAGCCTTTATCTAATAGCGGATCTTCATGAACCGTTTGGTTAAAAAATTTAAGCGCTAATGCTTTGTTTCCTAATTTTTCATAACATTTTCCAATACGAAGTAAGGCATATGAAGTTGCATCGTCTAATTCTATCGTTCTAGTGTAACTGACAATGGCTTCTTCGTATTTTTTTAGACGTTCTAAAGCTTTTGCTTTTTCCATAAAAGCGCCCAAGAATTCTTCGTCAATGAGTGTAGCGTAATCAAAAGCACGAATGGCGTTTTCGTATTCTTTTACGCTATAATGTAAACGTCCTAACTGATGCCAAGCAATTTCGCTGTAGGGATTTCTATCGATGTATTTGATGAGATAGGCTATGGCTTCTTGGTTTTGATCTAAAAATTCAAAACAATACACCACGTTATACAAAGCAGATTGATCTTCTATGTCTTCTTCTAAACATTGGATGAAGCTTTGTTTGGCTAATTCTAAATTATCCATAAACAAATATTCCATACCTATTAAGTTGTACACATCGGCGTAATCATCAGTGTATTTTAAGGCAATTTTAAGCTGTTCAACTGCTTTTTCGTGTTGGTCTCTTTTAGACCAAATATTTGCTTTTTGAATAAAAATTTCTTCGTTTGTTGGCTCAATCGCGTACAATTCGTTGAGCATTTTTTCAGCTAAATCTAATTTATCATCGTAAACCAACATCTCTACTTGGACAAGTTTTAGTCCAGTAGATTTAGGATGTTGATCTAGTGCTAGTTTTAAGGCTTTTTTTGCCAAGTTGGCTTTTCCCATATCAAGGTAATGAAGAATGATTTCTTCAAATTCCTCGGAGTCGAAAAAGAATACTTTGTTGGTTTTCAACATCGACTCAAATTTGGATAGCGATAAGCTGTAGTCTTCTTCTTCGTTGCTTAATTGCATACTTAAATTGTTTTTTGAGTTTGCCTTCTTAAAATTAGGCAACCTTACTGTTATTGTGAGGCTTTTTTGGAATTGTTGTGAACAATTTAATTAACATCCCTTACTTGAGTTAAGAAATATATCTTGGTTGGTTGTTTTGTTCAAACGATATTACAAATTTTTGCTTAAAGCGACTTCATTCATTACCTCAAGAATGATGGCGCAACCTTCTCTAATTTCTTCTTCTGAGATAGTTAGAGGAGGAGTGATTCGTATGGCACAGCCTTCAAAAAGTAACCAAAATAGAATTAATCCTCTGTCTTGACATTTTAGGATTACTTCGTTGGTGATTTCGGCGTGTTCCGTCATTGCCGCAAGCATCAATCCTTTTCCTCGGATTTCTTTTATCAAAGGATGTACCAAAAGACTTCTAAACAGTTTTTCTTTTTCTAAAGCGTCTGTCATAAGACTTGTCTCGGTAATTTCTTGCAAGGTTGCCAAACTAGCTGCCGCAATGACAGGGTGACCTCCAAATGTGGTAATGTGCCCCAATTTTGGGTCATGACTCAGTAAATCCATCATTTCTGGTGCTGCCGTAAATGCTCCAACCGGCATACCGCCGCCCATTCCTTTTCCCATAACTACTATATCAGGAACTACATCATAGTTTTGAAAGCCAAATAATTTACCTGTTCTTCCAAATCCGGGTTGAATTTCATCAACAATCATCATAGCACCAACTGCAGTGCATCGTTGTCTTACTTTTTTTAGAAAATCATTTTCTGGCTGAATGAAACCTGCACCACCTTGAATAGTTTCCAAAATGATTCCTGCAGTTTTAGTGGTTATTTTTTCTAAATCGGCTTCGTTATTGAAGGTAATAAAATCTACATCTGGAATTAAAGGACGAAAAATTTGCTTTCTTTCTTCGAAACCCATAACACTCATTGAACCCATAGTGTTTCCGTGATACGCATTATGGCATGAGATTAATTGGCTTCTACCGGTGGTTCTTCTTGCTAATTTTAAGGCACCCTCGATTGCCTCTGTGCCAGAATTGACTAGATATGTTTTTTTTAACGGTTCTGGTAGATGCTCCGCCAATAATTTGCAAAAAGCCACAGATGGACTTTGAGAATATTCACCATAAACCATTACGTGTGAATATTTATCTAATTGATTTTTGATTGCATCGTTCACTCTTTTGTTTTGGTGTCCCAAAGTACAAGCAGATACTCCGGCTACAAAATCTAGATATTTCTTGTTATTTGTATCGTAAATGTAGGAACCAATGGCATGCGAAACTTCCATTCCTAATGGGTAAGGTGAAGTTTGTGCTTGGTATTTGATAAAATCTGCATTCATTTTTAATTCTAATTTGTTGAAATAAAGAGTTTTAAATCTCCTTATTTGGGTGTTTTTTGAATACTTAAATCCCCTTTAGCTATTTTTTTGCTTTTGCTGAAGGTTTCTTTTTATCGTAATTCAATGTTTCTTTCCGAGGTTTTATTGGTACACCCGCTCGATCATTTGCTATTTTGGTTTGTTTGGCAATTTTTTCGTTATCAATATTTTCTTCTGGAGGAAAAATGTCTTCCTTTGATTTTATTCTTTCGTCTCCTCGCCAAACGAGTCCTTTTAGTTTTCGGGCATTTTCTGGAAGATCTTTCTCAGGAAAAATATCGCCATCTACTTCTTTAAAGAATGTGATAGTTTCGATTGCGTTTTTATCAAAAACAATATTAATTTTACTACTCTTGTTTTTATTGATTCCTATGAGTTCTTTATCGTCATTCCGCATATAGTAAATGACTTCGGTGTTTTTGATAATATCAACATCGTGGAGTTTTCCATCTTTGAATTTGCCGAATAGATTTTGCCCCTTTACTTGATTGTACCCTGTTCCCAAAGTATCTTTTGAGAGGATGAACGTATTATTGAGTACTTTTAAGGAATCTAATTTTTCGGTTTTAGAATCCCCAATCAAATGCATGATGTCGCCAGTAATTTGATTTTCTGCATTCCACAAAATCGGATTACCAATGAGTTTTGTCAAGGCTGTTTTTGTACTCGAATGAATAGAATCGCATTTGCCACTCATATCCGTTTTGTAGAAACGAACATTGTTGAAAGCTCTGATGATTCGATTGCCTTCTTTTCCGGTAACCATTAATTTTTTACCGTGAATATAGACAGAGTCGTTTTCTACAAAGTTAACCGCTACGGCACGTTTGGTCACAAACATAGAATCTTGCTTTTTGTAAACTTCTGCATAATGCCCTTTTACAATACCACGGTTGATAGAGTCAGTAATTTTTACGTTTCGTGTAGCGGATGCAAATTCTTTATTTCGGTCATAATACAAACTGTCTCCCCTGATTAATCTGTCGTCATATTTGATATAGGATTTATTCAAAAAATGCGCTAAATTTTTCTTAGTGTCATAAAACCCTTTCTCTGTGTAAATATAGTTGGCTTTGCTTGTTATAGTTGATGGACCCAGTAAATAGGAATGCCCCGAGTTACTATAATAATCCAAATGGTTGGATTTGATAACATAAGTGGGATTGGTAATTGTAACTGCTGTCAAAAATTGAAACTTCTTTTGTGTTACGTAATACCTCCCAGATTTACTTTTAAGTGTATTTTCTTTGTTGACAATGGTTCCGTTAGTATTGTAGAATACTTCTTGAGTATTGCGATCAAAATTAATAGTGTCGGTAGCCAAAGTTGCATCTGGTGAACTCATAACAGCATTTCCTGTGGCGAACGCTTTTTTTACGTTTCCATTGTATTCCGCATATTTACTGTTTAAAAACAAGGTATCTCCTTGTACTAACTGCACATTTCCAAAGGCTTTTATATAATTTTCTTTTTCAAAGTAGTAGGCTTTGTTGCATGTCATAACTACACCATCATGAATCATACGAACATTTCCAGTAAGCAATGCTGCATCAGGAGCCTCGATTTGATTAACGTTAAAAAAATCTGAATGTTCGACAACAATTTTCTTTGGAGCCTGAGCAAATAGGTGAGGAGTAATGCTAATTATCAAACAAAAACGGATAATAAATACTAGTTTCTTCAATGGGAAAAATTTTTGTCAAATTTATAAAAAACCAGCGTAGGATAGGTTTATTATAATCCATTTGTGTCTGTTAAAATTACTGTTAAAAACGCATTGTTTATATTTTTTAAATTACTAACAATTTTGTTTACTCTCACGTTGTAGTAGTGTAAAACAAAGAGAAGTAATTCTAAAGGTAATATTAAAACGGCATATTTTTAGGTCTTTTTTTGTAAATTTATAAATTCGAATAGTTATTTCTTCATTTTTCATAATTATGAGGAAATAGTAAAATTTATCTATCATGATTAAAAAAATAGCCTTAATTTTCTTTGCAGGCGCTCTGGTGCTAGCAACGGGATGCAAAACAAAAGATGTAAAAATGAATTCAGAAAAGAAAGCAACTACTGAAGAACACAAAAAGGTAGTATATCAGGTATTTACTCGTTTATTTGGGAATACCAACACAACCAATAAACCTTGGGGAACAATTGAAGAAAACGGAGTAGGTAAATTCAATGATTTTACAGATAAAGCTTTGAATGAAATTAAAGATTTAGGAGTAACTCATATTTGGTACACGGGAGTACCACATCATGCTTTGATTCGAGATTATACAGCTTATGGTATTTCTAATGACGATCCTGATGTAGTAAAGGGTAGAGCGGGATCACCTTATGCAGTTAAGGATTATTATAATGTAAATCCAGATTTGGCAGTCAATCCTGCCAATAGATTAGCCGAATTTGAAGCATTGATTGCAAGAACGCACAAGGCAGGAATGAAGGTAATTATTGATATTGTTCCTAACCACATTGCAAGAAAATATGAAGGAAAAAGCAATCCAAAAGGAGTTAAAGATTTTGGTGCAGATGACGATGTTAGCGTAGAATACAAAAGAGATAACAATTTTTATTACATTCCTAATACTCGTTTTGAAGTTCCAGATGCTCCGAAACCGCTCAATGGTGAAAATCATCCATTGTCAGATGGAAAATTTGATGAATTTCCTGCAAAATGGACAGGGAACGGCTCCAGAATGGCAAAACCCGACAAGAATGATTGGTACGAAACGGTAAAAGTTAATTACGGTATTCGTCCTGATGGAGGAAAAGATTTTCCTGAACTTCCAGCTGGTTTTGATAAAAAAGATTATAAAGAACATTTTGCTTTTTGGGCAGATAAAAATGTACCAAATTCATGGGTGAAATTCAAAGATATTGCCCTGTATTGGATAGCAAAAGGTGTTGATGGATTTCGTTATGACATGGCCGAGATGGTGCCTTACGAATTTTGGAGCTATATGAACTCAGCAATTAAAATGGCCAATCCAGATTCTTTTTTAATGGCAGAAGTATACAATCCAAGAGAATACAGAAATTATATTCATTTGGGTAAAATGGATTATTTGTACGACAAAGTTGAAACTTATGATAAATTAAAAGACGTAATTCAAGGTAGATCTTGGCCTGATGAAATTTCGGGAATTCAATATAACATGATGGATATCGAACATCATATGTTGCATTTCTTAGACAATCATGATGAACAACGTCTGGCTAGTCCTGAATTTGCTGGTAGTGGCGAAAGAGGAAAGCCTTTAATGGTGGTTTCAACTAGTTTGAGTTCTTCACCTACTATGATTTATTTCGGTCAAGAAGTAGGAGAACCTGGTAAAGAAGACGCCGGATTTGGAACGCATTCTAGAACATCTATTTTTGATTATATTGGAGTGCCCCATCATCAGCGTTGGATGAATAATGGTAAATTCGATGGAGGTCAATTATCTTCAAGCGAAAAAGAATTGCGAGATTTTTATAAACGTCTTTTAAATTTTTCATTAAAAAGTTCTGCTTTGATGGGAGCTTATCAAGAAATTCAAGGTGCTAATAGAAATATAGTTCAAGGATATGATAAAGATTTGTACACTTTTGCACGTTGGTCAAAGGATGAGCAATTGATTGTAGTAGCTAACTTTTCTTCGACTACAGCTAGTAGTTATGAGATGAGAGTTCCAGCTGATTTACTTGAAAAATGGAATGTAAAAGACGGCACGTATACTCTTGTAGATCAATTATATGGTAAATACAAAACAGAATTAAAAGTGACCAATGGAGAGGGTAGGGCTTCAATAGCTATCGCTCCGTCAGAATCTTTCATTTTAAAATTGCAATAAAAGTTAGTATTGTTTCATAAAAAAATGCTCCGTAATAGGAGCATTTTTTGTGGAGTTGATTTGTAAGCTCTAATCGAATAGATTTTCACTTACTAAATGTAATTTATTTTTTCTTAAAGGTGGCCTGATAATTTTCGTTGACTTTATTCCAATTAATCACATTAAAAAAGGCATCGATATAATTTTTTCGTTTGTATTGGTAATCAATATAATACGAATGCTCCCAAATATCTAATGCTAAAATAGGTTTCCCGTGATATCCAACTACTGGAACTAAAGGCATTAATGGATTGTCTTGATTTTGGGTGCTAGTGATTTGGAGTTTTCCTTCGCGATCTACAACCAACCAAACCCAACCCGAACCAAAATGCTTTGAAGCGGTGTTTTTAAATTGTTTTTCAAAATTTTCAAAAGACCCAAAGTCTTTAGTGATGGCTCCAGCCAATGTATCTTTTGGAACACCACCTCCCTTTGGTCCCATTATTTTCCAAAAAAGGCTGTGATTATAATATCCGCCTGCGTTATTTCGCATATCAGCATTATTGATATCTAGTTTATTTAGAACTTCTTCAATGGTTAAGTTTTCTAGAGGAGTTCCTTTTATGGCTTTATTTAAATTATTGGTGTATGTTAAGTAATGCTTTGAATAATGAAGTTCTAGTGCTAAGGCCGAAATAGATGGAGCTAAAGCATCATATTTATATGGAAGGGTTTCTATTTGAAAAGATCCGTCATCTGCTTTTACATCCTCTGGATTGCCTATGGTGATTTTTTGTTCTGCAGCTGGAAGAGGTACTTCAACTACTTCAACTAGTTCTTTTTTATTACAACTAGTCAACAAAAAAACGAATAAAAAAGAAGTTGTTAAAAAGAAAGAATTTCTCATGATTCACTATTTTTTAATAATTCGTTTACGGTTTCTATGTAAAGTGTTTTGGCTTCTTCTTGAGTTAAATGACTAATCTGAATCCATGCATTAGTTTTGAATGCATTTCTTAAATCAAAATTATTGTCATTTCTATTGTAATTAGAAGTGCCAAAAGTAGCTTGTTTGTAATAGGCATACAAACGCAACATTACATCTGGTGGTAATGGTTGTGTCATATTCGAAGCTTTGTCAAAAGCTTCTTGAAACTGCATGTCTAACTCTTCGTTGGTCATTATGCCTTGGTTGCAATGATGGTTTTACCTCCTACAGCTTTTTGATTCAACTCAACATTAATAGGGGTTCCCAAAGGTAAAAATAAATCTACTCTTGAGCCAAATTTTATAAAACCTGCATCCGTTCCTTGAATAACTTGCATGCCTTCTTGTGCATAATTAACAATTCTTTTTGCTAATGCTCCTGCAATTTGGCGGTATAAAATAGCTCCAAAAGTTTCATTTTCAACAACTATTGTCGTTCTTTCGTTTTCTTCACTGGCTTTTGGATGCCATGCTACAAGAAATTTACCAGGGTGATACTTGCTGAATTTAACAATACCACTAATGGCGTATCTTGTTACGTGTACGTTGATTGGAGACATGAAAATAGAAACCTGTAAGCGTTTGTCTTTAAAATATTCTCCCTCGTAAACCTCTTCAATTACTACAACTTTTCCGTCTACCGGCGATAAAATATGATTTTCATTCAAAATCATAGTGCGTTTTGGATTTCTGAAAAACTGCAATATGATAATCAAAAACACCAAAGTAGCAATTTGAATCGCCATTTTAATCCAATTTGTTTCAATAAAATAATCAGACAATAACAATACTACTGCTGTGAAAGTAGTTCCTAATAAAATGCTCGGGGTTCCTTCTTTATGAAACATAATTTAAAATTTGGTAAAATAAAAATATAATTGGCGCTACAAATATAACACTATCTAGTCGATCTAGAATGCCTCCGTGTCCAGGCATAATACTTCCGCTGTCTTTTACTTCTGCAATTCGTTTGAATTTGGATTCGATCAAGTCTCCAATTGTTCCCATAACACCAACAATTAAAGCAATTGATGTCCAGATCACTATCGATTTTTGACTAAATTCAGGTTTAGGTTCTATATATAATTTAGAAATTAAATAACCAGCAAATACTGCAAACGCAATACCGCCAAGGAATCCCTCAATTGTTTTCTTAGGTGAAATTTTTTCAAATAATTTGTGTTTACCCATTGATTTCCCTACGATGTATGCAAACGTATCATTGGTCCAAATCAAAATGAATAATCCGATAATGATTTTTGGATTGTAATCATTTATTCCAAAAGAAATTTTTGTAATAAAAATAAAAGGTAAAGTAATATAACCTAGCAAGTAGAGGTATTTTGAGGAAGTGCTAACTTTTTGAACAGAATCATAAAACAAAAAAAGAATGCATTTTATAGAAACTACAAGTGTTACGGCTAATAAGATTAAATCTAGCTGCTGAATATTTATAGTTAAATCTATTTGTGACTGAAATGCTCTATTAATAAATCCAGTAGTTTCGGTATTGTAATGACTTATCAAAGTTACGGTAGTGTAAATTAATAAGCCGAACAAGGTAGGTAGTATAGCTTTTAATTGTACTAATGAACAGAATTCAAATAAAGCAATTGTCAAAAAAATACCAAATAGTATAAAAAAACTTTCAGTAGAATACAGTATCGAAGCTAGTAATAAGAAAATGTATACTGCTCCAGATAGGGATCGTTTAAGCGTTTCATTCATTATTATAGATCCTCTAGTAGTATAAGGTATAAATTTTTGGCAGCACTTCCATACTGAGTAAAATCTTCTTCCTGAGCTTTTTCGAAATATTTTATGGTTGTAATATTACTAGGATATTCTTTTTTGTACTTGTTTTTGATTGCACTAAGAATTTCGCTTTTGCCAGGAATGATTTGACTAGTATAAGCAATTATTACCATGTTTACTGGTAATTCATTTGGTTTTTTTTGCTTGATTTGGTTAGAGGAAAACGAAATAGAACCTTCGTCAGAAACTAAATTTTCGCAAGTCGCCAATAAAAATTTTGGGTTTTGAGGTTTTTCGAAAAATATATTATTTTCTTTAAGCATTGGGAATAATGTTGGTTCGAAGCATAAGGCCTCGCTTTCAAACCAATCGTTTTCTTCTAAAATATTTTCGAATTGTTCTTTTACCTCGGCTATTGAGTCACAATACAGAAATTTTCCACCGTTCCTTTTAAAATTAAAGATAAACTGTTCATCAATAGGGATGTTTTGCTCAAAAGAGATTTTATTCACCTCTTTTTCTTCATCTGAATTTGTTTGACCAGAACTAAAAAATTTTCTGAAAAGACTCATATTGGGTTACTATTCTTAATAATCTATTGGAAATCGGTCAAAGATAAAAAAATCTTAATTCAAAAGTTGATTTTGAATTAAGATTTTAAAAAAAAGCTTATATAAGTTTTTGTTTTCTATGAAACGGTTTCCTCAAGATTTTGATCGAAAGTACGTTTTCCAAAAATTGCTTCCAAGTCATCTTTGAAAATCACTTCTTTTTCAATCAAAATATCTGCCAATTGGTTGAGCTTATCTTTATTTTCTTCTAATATTTTGATTGCTCTTTGATATTGACCTTCTATTAATTCTGAAATTTCAGCATCAATAATTTTAGCAGTGTCTTCAGAATATGGTTTTGAAAAGCCATACTCATTTTGACCTGTAGAATCATAATACGTTACATTCCCTATTTTATCGTTTAATCCATATATAGTTACCATTGCTCTAGCTTGTCGAGTTACTTTTTCTAAATCACTCAAGGCACCAGTAGAAATTCTATCAAAGGTTACTTTCTCAGCAGCCCTACCCCCCATGGTTGCACACATTTCGTCTAACATTTGGTCTGTTCTAACGATTTGTCTTTCTTCTGGTAAATACCAAGCAGCTCCTAAACTTTGACCACGAGGCACAATAGTTACTTTGATTAGTGGTGCAGCATGTTCTAGCATCCAACTAACTGTGGCGTGACCCGCTTCGTGTATGGCTATAGCTCTTTTTTCATCAGGCGTGATGATTTTGTTTTTCTTCTCTAAACCACCAATGATTCTATCTACGGCATCTAAAAAGTCTTGACGATCTACAGCAGTTTTGTTGTTACGTGCCGCGATAAGTGCTGCTTCGTTACAAACATTTGCGATATCAGCACCAGAGAAACCAGGAGTTTGTTTTGCAAGGAAATCTAAGTCTAATCCTTCAACTTTTTTAATTGGAGCTAAGTGAACCGCAAAGATTTCTGCTCTCTCACGTATATCTGGTAAATCAACAAAAATTTGTCTGTCAAAACGTCCTGCACGCATTAAGGCTTTGTCTAACACATCGGCTCTGTTAGTAGCTGCCAAAACAATTACGTTGGAGTTGGTGCCAAAACCATCCATTTCTGTTAAAAGTTGATTCAATGTGTTTTCGCGTTCGTCATTTCCGCCAGACATATTGCTTTTTCCTCTAGCTCTACCAACTGCGTCAATCTCGTCAATAAAAATAATTGCTGGTGATTTTTCTTTGGCTTGTTTGAATAAATCACGTACACGTGAAGCACCTACACCTACAAACATTTCCACAAAATCAGAACCTGATAAGGAGAAGAAAGGTACTTGTGCTTCGCCTGCGACAGCTTTAGCTAAAAGAGTTTTTCCAGTTCCTGGAGGTCCTACCAATAAAGCTCCTTTTGGAATTTTACCACCAAGGTTGGTGTATTTTTCTGGGTTTTTTAAGAATTCAACGATTTCTTGAATTTCTTCTTTGGCTCCTTCTAATCCAGCAACATCTTTAAAAGTAGTTTTAATATCTGTTTTTTCGTCGAATAATTTGGCTTTAGATTTTCCAATATTGAAAATCTGTCCGCCACCTCCAGCTCCTCCACCAGACATTTTTCGCATAATGAAAATCCATACTCCAATAATAATGATAATTGGAAGTAAGCTAATTAGAATGTCAGACCAATTGTTTTTTTGTAAAAAGTTGAAATCTTTTAGTTTTCCTTCTTTAACCGCTTTTTCTAATTTGGTTTGAAAAATTTGATCATTACCAATTTCTAAAGTATAATGAGGTCCTTTGTTGGGTCTGTCAAATACATCTTTAGCTACTTTTTGATGGGTAGCTTCTTTTAAAGCAGCTGCATTCAAGAATACTTCTGCTTCAGATTTATTGTAAACGATAACTTTTTCTATTTGTCCTTTTTCTAAATAATCATTGAATTTAGAAGATGTCAATTGTGAGGCTTCTTGTAAGCTAGAACCTCCGGTTGCAAAGTTTATTAATAGAAAAATGATAAGTATCGCCGCGTAAATTAACCAAGGACTTATTTTAAATTTATTGGAATTTGGATTATTCTCTTTAGCCATTAGACGTTAAGTTTCTTTAGTATTTATTTTCGATAGTTGTTATTTTGGCATCTCCCCAAAGACTTTCAATGTTGTAGTATTCACGAATATGTTTTTGAAATACATGAACCACAATATTCACATAATCCATCAATACCCATTCTGCATTGTCAGTTCCTTCAACATGCCAAGGTTTATCTTTAAGTTCTTTAGATACCGTTTTTTGAATAGAATTGACAATTGCATTTACCTGTGTGTTAGATGTACCGTTGCAAATTATGAAATAATCACATACGGCAGTGTCAATTTCTCTTAAATCAAGAATATCAATATCATTTCCTTTTACCTCTTCGATTCCTTTGATGATATTTGCTAACAAAACATCATTATTAATAGTCTTTTTCGCCATGAATTATTTTTATATAAGTTTGTAAAGTTACCATTTTTTGTGATTATTTTTGAACCTTAACATAATATTAAATTATGTTTTTCAAAAAACAGCTCATGAAGTTAATCAAACTCGATGCCATAGATTCTACAAATGATTTCCTTAAAGGTATTTCTGTTCTTCCTGAAACGGTTAATTTTACTGTAGTTACCGCAGAAACGCAAACAAAAGGGAAAGGCCAAATGGGGCAGAAATGGGAGTCTGAGACAGGTAGAAATTTGATAATGAGTGTTTTGCTAAAAGATGTTTTTAAGGATATTAATGAGTTATTTCATTTGAATATTGTCTTTTCTTTGGCAGTTATTGATGCCTTAAATAGCTATAAGGTTCCTGAATTAAGTATCAAATGGCCAAACGACATAATGTCATACAATAAAAAAATTGGTGGCATTTTGATTGAAAACAGCATTAAAAGTGATGGAAGTATAGAGTCGATTATTGGTTTAGGACTAAATGTCAATCAAACCAATTTTATTGATTTACCAAAGGCAACTTCTTTGTCTTTAGTATGTGAAGTCGAATTCGATAGAGAATTGTTGTTGCAATTGATTGTTGATACTTTTAAACAAAAAATTGTGATTTGGAAGGAAAATGAACTTCTTTTTTGGAATGATTATTCAGAGCTGTTATTTAAAAAGGGGATTCCAATGCCCTTTGCAGATGAAAAAGGTTTGCATTTTATGGGTATTATTCAGGGGGTTTCTACAATAGGAAAGTTACAAGTGCTTTTGGAAGACGATACTATTGCAGAGTTTGATATAAAAGAAATACAGATGTTGTATTAAAAAAAATGGCAAAAATTAATTTTTGCCATTTTTATAGTGTTTTAAATATGATTTACAATTTGGTCATATTTGTAGCTAAGGTTTCTATAAATTTACCGATAGGGCCTTTAATCATCATAGCCATCATTGGGTTGAATTCGCCAATAAAATCTAGTTTTACTTCGCTGTTGTTGTCAGAAACGGCATCAATTGAAGCTGTAAGTGTGAAAGGTAATTTATCACTTGCTGCGCCAAGAACTACTTTGTTTGGAGCAACTTTTTCTTTCATTTTTAGTTTGATTTCAGGCATTCCTTTTAATCCAAAAATAAAAGCATCTTCGCCAATTACTTCAAATTTAGCGATGTTTTCAGGCATTAATTTTTCAAAGTTTCTGACATCTGTCAATAAATCAAATAATTCTTGGGCAGACTTTGATACAGCAACTTTAGGGCTTTCTAAATTCATTTTTTATATGTTAAATTGTATTATTTTGAAGTTCCCCATGTAGAAGGAGAGGCATTCCATTCTCTTAAGGTACTTTCTTCTTTTTCTGTAATGTATTGTTTAGCTAAAGCCAAGTTGAGAAGATTTTGATAATTACTCAAGGTATACAAGTCTAAATTGGCCTTTTTGAAATTCTCTTCTGAAACATCAAATCCATAAGTAAAAATTGCAGCCATTCCTTTTACAATAGCACCAGCTTCTTTTAGCGCTTCGAAGGCTTGTAAGCTACTTCCGCCAGTACTAATTAAGTCTTCTACAATTACCACACTTTGACCTTTTTGTAAAAAACCTTCAATTTGGTTTTGTCTACCATGTTTTTTAGGCTCTGGTCGTACATAAACAAAAGGAAGTCCCATGCTTTCTGCTACAAGCATACCAATACCAATGGCACCAGTTGCTACACCAGCAATTACATCAGGTTTTCCAAATTTTTTTTCTATGTGCTTAGAAAACTCGTCTCTGACATAATTTCTTATTGCTGGGAATGAAAGAATTAGACGATTATCACAATAGATAGGAGATTTCCAGCCCGAAGCCCATGTAAAAGGATTTCCGGGATTCAATTTAATTGCATTTATTTGCAAAAGCAATTCGGCTGTTTTTTCGGCAGTATCTTTATTAAAAATCATAATACAAATGTATAAAGTTTTTGTTAACGACAAACCACTTTTTTTGACAAATCAAATTTCTAAAGAAACTGATTTTGAATTGTTTCTTTTGGAGAGTATTGATGTAGAGCGTGTTATAGTCAAAATATTTCAGAATAAAATCCAAAAAGCCTATTTGTATCATCCAGACGAAAAGGAGATAATGAAGACTTTAAAAGCTAAAATTCCAGTTTGTAAAGCAGGAGGAGGGCTTGTTTATAATAAAAAAGGGGAGGTTTTATTTATTTTTAGAAACGGAAAATGGGATTTGCCTAAAGGTGGAATAGAAAAAGGAGAAGGAATAGAAGTAACTGCCATGCGAGAGGTTGAGGAAGAAACAGGGGTTAATAAATTATCGATTACTAGAAAATTACAAAAAACCTATCATGTTTTTAAGCGCAATGGGAAATATAAACTCAAAGTCACCCATTGGTTTGAGATGCAATCTAAGTTTGAAGGGACGCCTGAGGGACAGTTGGAAGAAGGAATTGAAAAAGTAGCTTGGTTAAATCCCGAGCAAATCAAAGAAGCCTTGACGAACTCTTATGAAAACATAAAACTCTTATTTGAAGAAGAAAAGCTCCTATAGAAGGAGCTTTTTTGTTGTTATAAAACCCGATAAATAGGGTAATTAAGGTGTGCTTTTTCATAGTATGGCGAATGCTTATATATCCAATCTAATTGTGCTTCTGGATTTTTATTAAAAGCAGCATCTTTTGCTTTCAAAGCTTCAAATTCGGATTTAAGCGTCGCGTTTTCTTTTAGTAGTTGAACGGCAGTATCTTCAAAAACATAATCAGAATAACCTTCTTTTTGTTGTAATAATGTGTCAAAGAAATTCCAATTGAAAAAGGAATCGACGCCTTCAGGTTCCAAGGTTTCTAAAAGGTATTTTACTCCTTTTTGTTGCGTAGCTATTAAAAAATCGCCTTTTCTGAAGGCAACTTTTTCAGTGGTAGCTTTTACCGTGGTATTTCTGTGTAAATAATGACCTTCGTATGCATTGGGTGTGGTTTTAAAATCGGCAATTCGATACCGCTCAACGGTTATTAGGGTATCGCTTTCTATTGCTTTCATGTTGATTCCGTTGTGTTTTAATACATCAATAACTGGCCAGAAGCCTTGTGGAATAACATAATATTTTGGGATTTCAATTTCTTTTACTGCTTTGAATTCTTTGATAAAAGGGACTTCTTTTTTGTAGGGTTTTGTACGGTCATAAAATAAACGATTACCAGTAGTAGCGTCGCTTTTTTTGTAGCTTGCTTCAAAACCTAAGAAAGGGATTGTGGTTTTTTTTGTGGTATCCAATTCCCATTTGATAGTGTATTTTTTGTTGGGTGCGTATTGCGCTTCATTCTCAACGCGAAGCCTTTTGATTTTTTGATAATTAGCATCCGTATAATCTATAGCTGAACGCATGTATTCATAAGTTACTTTAACTCTATCGGCATAATTTTTTAGCATATGTGTTTCAACAACAAATCCGATAGTATTGAAGAGAGAAGTATAGCCAGTTGCAAAACGTGGACTTTCGAAAAACTGACCAAAACCTTTATCGGGTGTGTCGGAGAAAGTATTGACATAGGGAGTGCTTTCTATTTTCTTTTTTTGTAAATCATTTACAATAGCAGGCATCATTTCTTCATTTAAATAATTCCCCAAAACAGTTCCTAGTTTGTTGTGTTGTGTCATGATGTATGTCAATTTATACTGATAATCCGAGCCATTACTCACATGATTGTCAATAAATACATCGGGATTAGTCAATCGGAAAATTTCAACAAAACTTTTGGTGTTTCTGGTGTCGGATTTTATAAAATCACGATTCAAATCATAGTTTCTGGCATTGCCTCTAAATCCATATTCTTCTGGACCATTTTGATTAGCACGTGAAGTTGAATTTCTATTCAAAGCACCTCCTATGTTATACACTGGAATACATACTAAAACAGTGTTTTTTGGTGCTTTAATTTTACCTAGTGCCAAATCTCTGTATAATTGCATACTGGCATCTATACCATCCGGCTCTCCGGCATGAATTCCATTATTAATAAGGATTACGGCTTTAGTAGTAGTGATTTTTTTTAAATCGAATTCTTTTTCGGGATTGAAAATGACAATGTGTAAAGGTTTGCCGCTATCGGTCAAACCCATCTCTATGATTTTGATAGTAGCGAAATCATCGGCTAAAAGTTGGTAATATCGAATGGTTTCTTCGTAAGTAGCCGATTGGTTTCCATTTCCTTTTTCGAAAAAAGTATCGTATTTGTTGTTTTTTTGGGCCAAAATAGAAAATGAAAGTAGTAAAAGTAGGCTGGTAATAAACTTCATGGTTTTGTGTTTTTGAGAAAAAATCAAATATACTTATTTCTATTTTATTTCGATCATCGCTTTGTCAACTGATGAGAATAGGCATAGCCAACTATTTTAATTACTTTTGCACCATGAATATACCACATAATTTTAAACCAATTCTTGATAGTTTAGGGATTTCAGCCTTAAATGAGATGCAAGAAGTATCGCATGATGCGATAATCAATGAAAACAATGTCTTGTTACTTTCGCCTACGGGATCAGGAAAAACATTGGCTTTTTTATTGCCTATTTTTGAGCTGTTGCAACCTGAAATTCTTTCGGTACAATGTTTAATCTTAGTTCCCTCACGTGAATTGGGTTTACAAATTGAACAAGTATGGAAAAAAATGAGCACCGGTTACAAGGTTAATGTGTGTTATGGTGGACATTCAATAGATACCGAAATCAAAAATTTAAGTAACCCACCAGCTGTTTTAATTGGAACGCCTGGAAGAATTGCTGATCATATCGATAGAGGAACTTTTCGTTTGGACAAAATTCAGACCCTCGTTTTGGATGAATTTGACAAGTCCTTGCAACTCGGGTTTCATGAACAAATGTCTTTTGTAATTGGGAAATTATCAAAACTCAACAAACGAGTTTTGGTTTCAGCTACTTCTGGCATTGAAATTCCTAAATATACTCGAGTGGTCAATCCTTTGGTATTGGATTTTATTCCAGAAGCCAAAGAGGAGAACAATCTTTCCTTGCAAATGGTTATTTCTAAAGAGAAGGATAAATTGATGACCTTATTTCAGTTGATATGCTCTTTGAAATCTGAAGCCGCGATTGTTTTTTGTAACCATCGAGATGCTGCTGAGCGCATCAGTGATACCTTGAATGAAAAAGGGATTTATTCGACTTACTATCATGGTGGTATGGATCAAGAAGAACGAGAACGTGCTCTGATTCAGTTTAGAAACGGAAGTATGAGTTACTTAATTACTACCGATTTGGCTGCTCGTGGATTGGATATTCCAGAAATGAAACATGTAATTCATTATCATTTGCCTTTGAAGGAGGAAGAATTTACACATAGAAATGGTAGAACCGCGCGTATGTTGGCTTCGGGAACTGCTTATATTATTGTAAATGAAAGTGAAAAGAAGCTAGATTATATTGATTATAGTATGCCTGTTTTGGAAGTAAGTTCTAATGTAGTTTTACCAAAACCTCCTAAATTTCAGACTATTTACATAAGTGGGGGGAAAAAAAATAAACTCAATAAGATTGATATTGTTGGTTTCTTTTCTCAAAAAGGGAAGCTAGAAAAAGGGGACTTAGGCTTGATTGAAGTGAAAGATTTTATCTCTTTTGCTGCCGTAAAATACAATAAAGTAAAAGATTTGCTTTGCTTAGTACAAAATGAAAAAATGAAAGGAAAGAAATTCAAAATTGAGGTTGCTCGAAAAGTGATAAAAAGAGAAGAAGATTGATCCTTTAAACGGTTGTATTTCAGTGTAATGCTGAGTTTTTAATAATTTTAATAATTTATTGTTAATAAAATAAAACAAGAGGCTTCATTTTTTGATAATTAATCCGTTTTTTTAGGGTTCAATATTAAACCCCAAATTAATTATGAAAAAAATTATTACGATTGCTGTTTTGTTGTTTAGTGTAGCGACTTTTGGTCAAATTAAAGTAATTCAGACTGTACCAATAGAAAAATTAGGAAGAGTCAATTCTAATTTTTATATCCAAAAAATGGGTGATGAGTACACTGTTTATTACGCTAGTATGCAAAACGATGAAGAAGCGGCTAGTGTGAAAAAGTTTACATTCAAAGATGTGGATAACGCCTACAATAGTTTACATACTATTATTTCCAACGGATTCGTAGCTTCTCCTTTGAGTGATATTAAATTAGAATTGCCAAATAACTATGTTTGGTTACATTACAACTCCGCAGGTCCAGGAAAAGTTACGGTACAGTTTATGGTGTCGAGTAAAGAGGGTGTTTCCAATAATATTTCTGAGCCATTAACTCCAGAACAAGTAGATAAATTGTTCCAAAAAGTGTAATTCTAAATCTGAATTTGTAGTAAACAAAAAAAGTCTATTCTTATCGGGAATAGACTTTTTTGTTTAGCTATAACTACAAGTTAAATCTTTTTTACATATTGCGTGATGATAACGATTTGTTGACCATCAACCTTTCCTTCAATGTATTCTGCATTTTCATGATCTAAACGAATGTTTCTAACAGCCGTGCCTTGTTTGGCCACCATACTAGATCCTTTTACTTTTAAATCTTTAATCAACACTACGGAGTCACCGTGAGACAAAATAGCTCCATTACTGTCTCTATGAACAATTTTATTGTCGTCGTCTTCTCCTTCACCTGTTGCTTGAGCCCATGCCAAATCATCTTCGTCTAGATACATTTGGTCTAGTAATTCTTGATTGCGTAAACGGCTTAACATTCTCCAAGAAAGAACTTGAACTGGAAGGTGTTCGCTCCACATGCTATCATTAAGGCATCTCCAAAGGTTAATATCCATTTTTTCAGGATTTTCTATTTGGTCAACAAGCGTAGCGCTGATTAACACACATTCATCTAGTCCACCTTTTCGAGTGGGAAGAATTTGATAAACTTTTAAATTTTCGGTAACACCTGAAAGTTCACATTTTCCTCCACTGCGTTTGTTTAATTCTCTTTCTATACTCATTTTAACATTCTTAATTATTTTGCAAAAATAGCGCTAATTAGTAGCTTCTACAACTTGTTAGCTGGATTGTTGCTATTTGTGTAATTTTACTCTTACCGCGTCTGGGACTAGCATTTCATATTCTCCGTGGTTTCGAATGACATCACGCACAATACTCGAACTAATGTAAGAAGTTCTTGCTGCTGTTAATAAAAAGACAGTTTCGATTTTGGATAATCGGCGATTAGTATGAGCGATTGCTTTTTCAAATTCAAAGTCGGCGGGATTGCGCAGTCCTCTCAAGATAAAATTTGCTTTAAGCTTATGGCATAAATCGATGGTCAATCCTTCATAAGTAATCACAGTTACTTTAGGTTCATTTTTGAACGTTTCTTCAATAAAGCGTTTTCGTTCGTCTAAAGAAAACATGTATTTTTTTTCGGCATTGACACCAATTGCAATTACGATTTCATCAAAAAGGGAAATTCCTCTTTTGATGATGTCTTCGTGACCTAAGGTTATAGGGTCAAATGATCCTGGGAATATGGCTTTTTTCATTTTTTAAGGTTGTGTGTTGCTAAGAACCTAGGGGCTTATAATTTTTAGCCACTCAGATACTTAATTTAGTGCTAACTCAATAGCATTAGTAAACAAATCTTCGAGCGAAATTCCGGCAGCTCTAGCTTGTTGTGGAATCAAACTTTCGGTAGTTAGACCAGGAATGGTGTTCATTTCTAGCATGTGCGGTTCGCCATCGACAATAATGAATTCGCTTCGTGAAAAGCCTTTCATTTTCAAAACTTCATAGGCACGTTTTGCAATGTCGCCTACTTTTTGAGTCATTTCATCAGAAATACGAGCTGGAGTAATTTCTTGTGATTTTCCCTCATATTTGGCCTCATAATCAAAGAAATCATTTTCAGAAACAATTTCAGTAATAGGTAATACCGTGATTTTTCCTTGGTAATTGATTACGCCAACAGATACTTCAGTTCCATCTAAGAAACTTTCAATAATGATTTCGTTATCTTCTTTATAAGCCACTTCGATTGCGATAGGGAGTTCAGCTTCGGTTTTGACTTTCGAAATTCCAAAACTTGAACCTGCTTTGTTAGGTTTTACAAAACAAGGCAATCCTACTTTTTTTACGATTTCAGCTGTATTTATTAGGTCACCTTTATTTAGGTAGTAAGAAGTTGCGGTTTTGATGCCATAGGGTTTTAAAACCGATAATAAATCTCTTTTGTTGAAGGTTAGTGCTGCTTGATAATAATCACAAGCCGTTTGTGGGATACCTAAAAGTTCAAAATATGCTTGGAGTAAACCGTCTTCACCAGGCGTTCCGTGAATGGCATTAAATACACAGTCGAAGGTAATTTTAGTTCCATTTACTGTTACCGAAAAATCATTGCGATCGATTGGAAATTCGGCATCATTTGCATCAACATACACCCATTTTTCTTTAAAAATGTGTATTCTATATCCGTTATATTTGGTTTTGTCTAGAGTTTGGTAAACTACATTTCCGCTGATTAGAGAGATTTTGTATTCGCTAGAATAGCCTCCCATGATGATAGCAATATTTTTCATTTTAAATGTTTAATCGGTTAACCGTTTAATCGATCAAAAGATTAAACGTATTCAAAACAAAATTATCATTTTTTTTGAAACGAAATACCTTTATCTTTGTTGCTTCTTAAAAATAAATATATGAGTTTACGTAAGTATCTTACTAGTCGCGTTTTTTTCGGGCAATTATTTATAGCCATTGCTATTATTGCAGTTTTGGCGTATTTGTTTATGCATTGGTTGACATTTACAACGGATCACGGGCATGAGATAGCTGTTCCTAATTTAGCTAAATTAACGGAGGAGCAAGTAGAGGAGAAGTTAGATGATTTAGACCTAGATTACGTCCTTTTAGATAGTGTGGATTATAGAGATGATTACCCTAAGTTTAGTGTGGTTGAGCAGGACCCTTTGCCAGGAACTAAAGTAAAAGTAGGCCGAAAAGTATATATCAAAATAAATTCTTCTGGTTTTTCTTCTGTTCGCATTCCAAATTTAATTGAGAAGACGTATCGCGAGGCAGTACCTACTCTTAAAGCACTTGGATTAGAAGCAGGAACGGTTACATACATACCAAATTTAGCGAAAGATATGGTTCTTGAGATGCGCTTCAAAGGTAGAAATCTAAAAGCTGGCGATCGTGTTTTGAAAGCTTCAAAAATTGATTTGGTATTAGGAGATGGTAAAGCCACTTATGAAGATGAAGCGGCCAAAGACAGTTTACAAACTCCTGCAGTAGAATCAGAAACTCCTGTGAATGAACAATAATATAGAAACCTTAGATTTAGAAGACGAGTTATTCGAGCATTATCGATTTGAGGTTCCCAAAGGGCAAGCTATTTTGAGAATCGATAAGTATTTGATGAATTTGATTCAGAATGCTACCCGAAATAAAATTCAGAATGCAGCCACGGATGGGAATATTTTTGTAAATGATATTCCAGTTAAATCCAATTACAAAGTCAAACCTTTTGATGTAATAACGGTGATGTTATCGCATCCGCCTTATGAAAATCATATTCTTCCAGAAGCGATTCCGTTGAATATTGTTTATGAAGACGATGCTTTATTATTGATCAATAAAGATCCAGGGATGGTTGTGCATCCTGGGCACGGAAATTACACGGGTACTTTAGTGAATGCTTTAGCACATCATTTTGATAATTTGCCGATGAATAGTAGCGAGCGCCCTGGATTGGTGCATCGTATTGATAAAGATACTTCAGGATTGTTAGTAGTTGCAAAAACAGAAGCAGCGATGACACATTTGGCAAAACAATTTGAGGCTAAAACTACAGAACGTGAATATATTGCTTTGGTTTGGGGCAATGTTGTGGCTGATAGCGGAACCATTGAAGGAAACCTAGCACGTCACTTAAAAGATAGAATGCAAATGGCTGTTTTTGATGATCCTGAAATTGGGAAACCAGCTATTACTCATTATAAAGTGTTGGAACGATTTGGTTACGTTACTTTGATTTCTTGTCAGTTAGAAACAGGTCGTACACACCAGATTAGAGCGCATATGAAACACATTGGGCATCCCTTGTTTAATGATGAACGTTATGGAGGGCATTTGATTCTAAAAGGGACAACGTTTACAAAATACAAGCAGTTTATAGAAAATTGCTTTAAAGCCCTGCCGAGACAAGCTTTGCATGCCAAAACATTAGGTTTTGTTCATCCTACGACAGGAGAAATGATGCGTTTCGATACAGAAATACCAGCAGATTTTCAGGAATGTATTGATAGATGGCGAAATTACTGTAAATCGCACGAAACCAATGAAGAATAGATTAAAAGGACTTGCATAGTACATGACAAGTCCTTTTTTTTTAATAAAAGTTTTAACTAAATCGGAATCTTCTCAATTAGAATGCTATTTTGGCTATCATCAAAATAGGTACAGGTTTTGTCGATGATGCTTACGGTCCATAGTGCGATTCCGCATTGTGCAGCATGATTACAAAAGGTTAGATAATCAGTTTGTCCTTCTTGGTGCATTACTAAAAACTCGATAAATCGCTCCTTGTTAACAGAAGAAGATATTTTTAATGGTGCATAAGTTTCTGTTGCCGTAGTTCTATAATCATTGGATCCAAAATATTCTACATGCCCGTCCGATACAAAAGTATCATAACCTATTACTCCTAATTCAATTAATTCTTGAATGTATTTCGGGAAGTCAGCACCTGTTTTTACTTTAGCATGCGCATCTTTAATTTGTTGGATAGTGAACATAATGTTGAGTTAAAGTGAACTAAAGTCAGTTGTCTTTGGGAAAGAGTTAAGAGCATTAACCACAATTTCGGGCATAGGTTCTGCTAATTTTCTAAGTTGAGTATCCATCCATGCTCCTTCGACAGTAATTACAGCGCATAAAATATCCTCTCTATAGAACTCATGTACAATGGAGTAACGAGAAGCATCGGGTTTCATTTTGGCTATTTTTGTGTGCATAACTATCGTGTCTGAAAAGTGAATTTCTCTTTTGAAAACACATTCCTCTCGAAACAATACCGGTCCAATGTGGGCTTTTTTCAAAACCTTGAGGGTTAATCCTAAGTCTTCTAAAATTTCAACACGATGTTGCGCCCCAAAATCGTAATACACGCTGTGACGCATATGGAAATTGGGATCCAAATCTGACCAGCGAAAGGAGAGGGTTTTAGTAAATGTTGGCATTTTAATTGGATTTTAAATTGGATTACAAAAGTACAAATAAACTTCGATTATCTTTTTGATGAAAATTTAAATACCTAGTAAAATTATGCTATTGTTTGAGGTAAGAGAAATTCTGAATATGAAATTAAGAGGGGTATAAATATGAAAAAAGACAGGTGTCATTTTGTGAATATCTATTTTAGAATTACCTAGTTTGTTCTGCTTTTAAAAGTATCTTTGGCACCCTAAAAAAAAATAAAGATGAGCACAATTTGGTACGAATGTAAAGTAAAGTACAGAAAAACCGATGAAACGGGTGGGCAAAAGATTATCACCGAACCTTATTTGGTAGATGCCTTATCCTACACCGAGGCTGAAAAAAGAATCAACGAAGAAATGGCAGCGTATATCAGTGAAGAGTTCAAAATAACCAACATAAAAGTTGGGAACTATGCCGAAATTCATCCTTTTGAAAATGCCGATCGTTGGTTTAAAAGTAAAGTGTCTTTGTTGGCTTTTGATGAAGAAAGTGGCAAAGAGCGCAAAACCAATATGTATCTTTTAGTTCAAGCCAATGATGTAAAAGAGGCGTATGATAATACTACAATCGCGATGAAAAACACCATGGGCGAGTACACTATTCCAGCTATTTCTGAATCTCCTATAATGGATGTTTTTCCTTATTTTAGTGGGGAAGAAGATGAAGTAGAGGCGCTAGAACGTTTTAATACTCTTAAAGCATCTACAGCACCAAAGTACGATACAGATACCTACGAAGCCGAAGCCTTAAAAGCGGAACTACTTGAAGAAATGGAATAATTTTTTCCTAATTTTATATAATCAAAAAGCCTGCAAAGACAACGTTTTTGCAGGCTTTTTGATATTGTATAAAACAGAACCTATTTATCGATTGATCCCAAGACACGTTTCATAAACGTATTCAAAGCTTCTTTCTTATCAGTGCCTGTTTTTACCATTTTATGTACTTCCAAAGCACCATACATATTCGAAATCAATTCGCCTATCACATCCAGCTCTTCGTCTTTCAAAGAAGGAACTTCCGTAAGTGCTTCTAGAACTTCTATAGTTTCAATGATGTAATCTTGATCGTTTTCTTCTATAAATTGAGTCAGGTGTTTGATAACAGGTAATTTCATTGTAATAAATGTATAAAGATTGGAAATAATTGGAAGTAGGAGTAACGCGTTTTCTTAAGCGATTTCTTTTACCAAATCGGCTAAAACTTCTGCTTTGTTCGTCTGTGTTTCGTTAACTAATTTTCCTCCAACAAACGTAGCAAAAGTAGGTAGGTTACTCACATTAGCTAGTTTTCTAGATTCGGGTGAATTTTCGGCATCTACCAAAACAAACGTAATGTTTTCGTTTTCAGTGGCCATTTTTTTGAATTTTGGCTTCATAATTCTGCAATTACCACACCAAGAAGCCGAGAATTGAACCACTACTTTTTCGTTTTGTGCTACCAATGCACCTAACGTATCTTCGTTTAATTCGATTAACATAATTTAAATTTTAAAATTCAATTTTAAAATCCCAAATTCCAATTTTTGATAGTGCTAAAACGAACTACATTGGAATTTGGAATTTAAAATCTGGAACTTGTTATTAGTTTAAGCTTAAGTATTCAGCAGTACTTTTTCTGTCAGCAGTCATTGCTTCTTTACCAGCTTCCCAGTTAGCAGGACAAACTTCACCTTTTACTTGAATGTGCGTGTAAGCATCTACCAAACGTAAATATTCGTTTACGTTACGACCTAATGGCATATCGTTTACACTTTCGTGGAAAATTTTACCTGTTTCGTCAATCAAATAAGTAGCTCTGTAAGGTACATTTGATCCTTCGATGATTACTGAATCAGTTTCTTCGCTGTAGCTAGTAGATTCGATATCCAAAATGCCTAGAATATTAGCCAAGTTTCTGTTAGTATCAGCCAAGATTGGATACGTTACTCCCTCGATACCACCATTGTTTTTTGGTGTGTTCAACCAAGCAAAGTGTACTTCGTTAGTATCGCAAGAAGCACCAATTACAATTGTATTTCTTTTTTCAAATTCTGGTAAAGCGGCTTGAAAAGCGTGTAATTCTGTTGGACATACAAAAGTGAAATCTTTTGGATACCAGAACAACAATACTTTTTTGTTATTGTTTACTGCTTCTTCAAAAATGTTGATTTTCAAATTATCTCCCATTTCAGAGATAGCATCAACCGCAATACTTGGAAATTTTTTACCTACTAATGACATAATGATTATGATTTAAAATTTTGTTTATTTCTGTTTGGCAAAGGTAATTAGTAAGTATTCGAGTTACTAAAAGTTTTAATTATAATTAACTATAATCGGATAGGAGTTGCTTATTTTGTAAAAAAATAACAGTTTTTAACGAAAACGTTGTAGATAATTTAAAATATTGATAATTAGTGGTTTGTAGGTCAATTTTGGCTAATTTTTAGGAGCGGCTCACGATTGGCTTTTATGGAAACAAAGTCCCGCTCTCCGCTATATCTTGCTTGCCGAACCCCGGCAAGCAAGGATGCCGCTCCTATCGGGGCTAAAAAGCAGCAATGGGCATTCTTGTGAGCATTAGTAAAAAAAAACGATAGCTTACCACTATCGTTTCTATATTATTTTTACATTAAGTTATTTCAAAAGTAAAGTCACAGGCAAAGTTCCTTCGTATTCTTGGTTCAATGTTATTTTTTGAGCGGCAACTTCTTGAAATTCTCTAAGGTCTTGATAGGCTACGACAACAATTTTGGCTGCCAAAATATTGGGAAGCACTTGCAGCGCATACGGATTTCCAAACAAATGGAACACTACTTTCTTAGTCAATACCACTTCACTTAACCAAGTAATGATTGTATCTTCAATTTCAAAATTAGCCAATGGTTTGGCTTTCGGTACAAATAATGCAATGAACAAAGTATCATATTTGTTTAATGCTTCTAGTTTTTTATCTAGATTCTTGTCTCCCAATGCAATCGAAAAAGAATCTCCCTGAATCGTATTTTCTAATCCTTCAAAAAAAGGATTGTCACTTTCTCTATACACGCTCACTTTTGCCACACTTCCACCATTGCTGACAAAATTAGATATAGAAGAGGTGCTGTCTTTTTTGACCAAAGTAATCGCTTTTTCAGCACATCTCTTGTTGATTACAGCTGTAGATTTCCAGTCTAAATCAGTGGCTTCAATTTTGCTATCGGTAATCAATCCAGCTTGTACTTTGCATTTCCAAATACGTTCAAAACTGGCTTCAATTCTAGAAATATCTGCTCTATTTAAAATTTCCTGAATCCCCTCTGGCACATTTTCTGCAAAACACAATACATCGTTTCCAGCATTAAAAGCTTCCCACTCTAATATGCCTTTAGTTGGGTACAGTTTGGAAACACTATGCATATTCAACGCATCCGAAATCACCAAACCGTCGTATCCTAATCGTTCTCTAAGCAAACCTTCAATCACAGCTTTTGAAAGTGTAGCTGAGGTGTTTGCTCCATTGTTTAGAGCTGGAACGGCCAAATGACCAATCATTATGGAGTCGACCTTGTTTTCAATTCCTTTAATGAAAGGAACTAATTCATTCGACAGTAATTCGTCTAAAGTCTCATTTAGAACAGGTAATCCCAAATGCGAATCAACATTGGTATTACCGTGACCTGGAAAATGTTTTAAACAACCCAAAATTCCCTCGGCTGTCATTCCTTTCAAATATTCTAAAGCAAAGGTGGCGACTTTGTTTTTGTCTTCTCCAAAAGAACGATACCCAATTACAGGATTGTTTGGGTCAGTATTTATGTCTGCCAAAGGCGCTAAGTTGTAATGAATACCAGCCGATTTTAAGTCCTTACCAATTTGTTTTCCAATTTCATAGACTAATTCTTTTTCTGCTACAGGAATAGCTCCAAGTGTGATAGCATAAGGATATTGAGGTGTTTTTTCAACACGCATTGCTAGTCCCCATTCGGCATCTATACTCATTAAAAGCGGAGTTTTAGCTGCTTTTTGGTAACGAACAATTAAGGCTTTTAATCGTTCGTAACTCTCATCATTGAATTCAATTTTTTTATTGCTTTCATAGTTGGTAGCCGCACTAGCTCGACTATGAAAAAAGGTCAAGCCACCAATATTGTATTCACGAATCAAGTGTTCTGTTGCTTGAATGTTTTCTTCGCTATCGTTGATAAATACGGCAGGAAAAAAGAATTGTCCTATTTTTTGTTCGGTTGTCATTCGTTTTGTTACTGTTTTTCTGTTTCTTTTTTTCCAAAATCATAAGGAAAAATCAAAAATCTAGATAAAATAATCCCTGGAATTGTTGCTAAAAACACCCAAATAAAGAAGTTACCATAGCCTAAATATTCTTGAATATAACCACTTGCCATTCCAGGAAGCATCATTCCCAAGGCCATAAATCCTGTGGCAATAGAGTAGTGGGAGGTTTTGGATTCTCCTTCGGCTACGTAAATTAAATACATTAAGAAAGCCGCAAAACCAAAGCCATAACCAAACTGCTCCAAAACTACAGTGATGTAAATGAAAAGTACAGAGCTTGGATGAAAATGAGATAGGAGAACAAATCCAATAATTGGCAAATGCATCGTTAAAATCATTGGGAGCATCCATTTGCCTAGACCATCTCTCGAGATGACGATTCCACCAATGATTCCGCCAATAACTAGAGCGGCGACCCCAAAGGTTCCGTAAATAATTCCAACATCTTCGGTACTTAACCCCATTCCGCCTTTGGCTACATCATCAACCAAAAAAGGGGAAAGCATCTTCATCAATTGAGATTCTCCCAATCGATATACTAATATAAACGTAAGAATTAATCCAATTTGTTTCTTTTGGAAAAAAGTAGCGAATACTTCGGTAAAACTTCCTTTATGATTGGCATTACTTTTTATGTATTCCTGTTCAATTTCTGGGTTTGGTGTCGTAAAAAAGTTGTAAACCGTGATGAAAATCATAATCAAAGCTACAACAAGCATGGTGTATGACCAAGCTTTGCTTTTGTCTCCGTATTTTTCTTCTAAAAATCCAGCCAAAAGTACAATTACACCATTGGCAGTAAGCATTGATAATCGGTAAAAAGTACTGCGAATACCAAGGAAAAAGGATTGTTTGTCTTTGGTTAGCGCCAACAAATAAAACCCATCAATAGCTACATCATTAGAAGCAGAAGCAAAAGCTCCCACCCAAAATAGAGCCAAGCTTACCATAAAAAAATGTTGCATAGGAATGGTTAATCCAACGATTAAAAAAGCTATCGAAATGACTAACTGCATCGCCAAAAACCATTTTCTTTTGGTCGCGTGTAAATCGATAAAAGGGCTCCAAAGTGGTTTAATTACCCAAGGCAAGTAAAGTAAACTAGTATACATTCCAATATCTTCATTACTGATACCTAAATTTTTGTACATCAAAACAGACACAGATATGATAATGGCATACGGAAAACCTGATGCAAAATTTAAAAGTGGTATCCAATACCAAGGATTTTTTTCTGATTTCATAGAATGGTAGAAAAGTTTGGGTTAGTCTTTTTGGGGTAAATCAATGATAGTTTCTTTGCTTTCATTGCCATAAAAGTCAATAAAAGTAAGGGCAAAAGCTTTGTTTTTGTCTATGTCGCTTAGCGGAATACTAAAATTGATTATCGTTGCTTTTGGGTCAACAAAATATTTCGTCATAATTTGACTAGCTTCTTGAAGGTCGATTTTGGAGTCTCGTTTGGCACCATACACCACTACATAACGAATTTTTGTATTCAAAGGCATTGGTAATGTAAAAGTGCAATTGGTTGAATCAATTTCAATTTTATTTACCACAGGTGTATCTATTACAATGTGTTTTGAATTGGGAACAGGCAACGGAATTGCAGGATATTTATACTGATGGTTTTGTATCAATTGTGTCACATCTTGATGAGTATTGACAAACCATTTGGCACTATAAAAAGCATTTCCTTGTACATTAGCATAGCTCCTGGTCAAATCAATTTGATTTGGAATTTCGTGAATGTTATTCCATTTTTTGTCTGAGTCACCTTTGATTTTGTAGGTGCTGTTACCCATATAGAGATTAACGCCATTAGTGTTTTCCGACCACCATTTTAGTAGTTTGGCATAAGAAGCCGTTTTGTGGTCTATGCTCCAATACAGTTGGGGTAAAAGATAATCTATCCATTTGTTCTGCATCCAAAGAATAGGATCGGCATATAAATCATCATAATTGGTTTGTCCAGATTGGGTATCAGAACCTTTAGGGTCCATTGATTTGTTTCTCCAAACACCAAAAGGGCTAATGCCAAATTGAACCCAAGGTTTGTGATTTTTGATAACTGAATGTATGCTTTTTACAAATGTAGTTACATTGTTTCTTCGCCAATCTGCGAGATTCATCCCATTACCATACTTTTTGAAGGATTCAGTATCGTTAAACTCTTCTCCTTTAATTTTATAAGGATAAAAATAGTCATCAAAATGAATGGCATCAATATCATATTTTACCACCACTTCTTCAACTACTTTGGCTAAATGATTTTGAACTTCGGGAAGTGCAGGGTTGTAATACATTTTTCCTCCATATGTAATCATCCATTCTGGATGTTTGAAAATATCATGATTGAGGCTGAGTTGTGCCTTATTCAAATCAAAAGTTGCTCGATATGGATTAAGCCAAGCGTGGAATTCGAATCCTCTTTTGTGGGCTTCTTGTATCATCCATTCCAAAGTATCGTAATATGGAGTAGGAGCTTTTCCTTCTTTATTTGTTAAAAATCTAGACCAAGGTGCTAATTCACTAGGGTAAAAAGCATCTCCAACGCTTCTGATTTGAACGATTACAGCATTGTAGTTAAGTTTTTGATAGGTGTCAAGAATCTCAAGATAGTCTGCTTTTTGTTTAGCAACTGAGTCATTACTTTTTTTAGGCCAGTCAATATTTACGACAGTAGCAATCCATACGCCTCTGAATTCATTTTTAGGAAAATGTTCTTTTCTTTGTGCTTTCGCTTCGGTTATGATAGCAATGAATAAGATGAATAGGAGAAGTGCTGCTTTAATTTTGGTCATTATGTAATCGTTTATAATGCATCCAAAAATAGTTTTTTTTTACTTATGAAAAACGAATTATAATTCAATAAATTCCCATCAACCTCATGCTTGTAGAATATTCATGCGCTTTTCGAGTTTTTTTGTTTTTTAGTAATGCAATAGATGGTTTTTACTTAAAAATAAAACCACATTCCAAACTGTTAGAATGTGGTTTTATTTTGGGCAAAAAAGGCAGTAAATAATTTGGTTATTTATTATTTACAATGATTATTTATCTACCGATTTTATAAACTAATTTTATATAATTGCTTCCTACAACTGGTATGCCGTTCAAGCTTTTTCTTTCTTTCCAATTTGCATTTCCGTACATGGCATTAATGTCTACTCTTGGTAAAGCATTGAACATGTATTCTACCGCAATTGAATCAGAGATATGAATACGATAAGCAAGATTAGCGCCAACACTTAAATGTGAACTTTTTTGTTCCGATGAGATGCCACCGCCCCAATTTCCCCATCTATTGATTAAAGTTGGTTCGATAGAGGGAATAATAGTTGTTTTTATGTTCATGCTACCAATTCTCGCATGAAGCGGAATGTGATACCCAAAACCAATGGTGTTTTTACTAAATTGAATCATAGAAAAACGTTCGTATCCTACATTAATTTCGAAATTTCTTGAAACCATTGCGAATTGTAAAAGATAATTCAGACCACTTTTGTTGTCTGTAGGTTCGCTTCCAGAGACTAAATTTCTTGCATCTAAGGCACCAGAGAAAGAAAGATAGTTTTCTTTGTCGCTTTGAGCAAATGCGATAGCGCTAACGAGTAAAAGGAATAAAGTTTTCATGGTCTGTGGTTTTAAGTTGGAGTTTTAGGTCATCGTTACTGTTTTTTTTGTTTTGATTATCACTTATGAGAATGATTGTTTTTATTTTGATCGAGTTCATAAATAAATGCGCCCAATTCCTTTGTGATTTTATCTAAATCTTTTGCAGATTCTTTGATAAGTTCAATAAATTCTAAATTTTCTTCGTTTGTATTGGTTATGTTGGTCAACAAATTGGCTAATCCCAATATATTGGTAAGAGGCAATCGAACTTTGTGCGAAATGATAAACATGATTTCTTCCAGTCCTTTGTGGATGTCTTTTTTTAATGTTCTCTCGGATCTTTTCAATTCTTTGAATTGTTGCAATAACTGTAAACTCAAATCTTCTTTTTCAATTTGCAAGTCTACCAGCGATTTTCTTAATTCATTGATTTCAGATATAAGTTTTTTCTTAGTGTTTATAGAGTTGTAGTCGTTTTCAAGTACTTCTGGATATTGAGTACTGTTTTTTGGATTTGAGAGGTAACACTTGAAACTATTGCTTTCTTTTGGATTATTCATTTCGCAGATTTTTAATTAATTAAAACAAATAATTTCTGGACAAGATGGAAAGAATAACAAACTAACTTTTTTTAATATTTTATAGCTTAAAAATTAAGAAGTTAGTTGTAAAAAAATAGTCGTCACTATTTTCTTGGTTCGAGATGTTTGAGCTTTTAACTCAATATATAATCCTATTTTATTGTGGTATTTTGCTATATTAAATTTACGAAATTCTTGTGGTTTCTCTTGTAAGACATAATTAAGATTTGCCTCGAATGTTAAAATTTAACCTTTTTTTGTAGTAAAAATTGTTTAAAATATAATTTTAAGGTCTTTTTTTTATAAATTATTTATAGTTAAATTCTTGCGTACTAGTACTTTGTGGGATTAAACAGTATTTTTTTTTGTGAATAAAAATGTGTTTAATAGTAATAGTATTGTATTTTATCGGTTGAATAGTGCTTTTTATCGAGGAAATGAGATTTTTCCCATACTTATTTCTGGAATGTTATTATTTTTTTTTGAATTGTTTAAACTTCCTGAAATAGTTTCATTTGCAAGAATTGCGAATAATATAGCTTCTTTAGCGTCTCCATCAATTCCTAATGATGCTGTTGATGTAATGGGAAATGGAAGTAACTCTTTTAAATATTGAAGCAATAATGGATTGTGAATACCACCGCCAGAGATATAAATGGTAGTGGCTTCGTTTGTATTTATAGTAGATTGGCTAACTTCAATTATGGCTTCTGCTATTGTTTCGGCACTAAATCGGGTTAGTGTTGCTAGGACATCTTCAACTTCAAGATCTAAGTTATTGGATTCTTTGAGAGCATTTTCCAAATATGTTTTACTAAACAATTCGGGGCCTGTACTTTTTGGAAAAGAGGTGGTAAAAAAAGGATTATTTTTTAATGCTTTAAGTAAGTTGTGGTTTATCGATCCTTTTTTTGCAATGGCTGCATCAATATCGTATCCTAAGTTTGGAAAATGTTGTCGGGTGTAGGCATCCATTAAAGTATTACCAGTGCCAGTGTCAGTAACAAAAATAGAATCAAATGAACTAGATTTGGGTATTACCGTAAAATTTGCAATACCTCCAATGTTGAGCAAGATTCTATTCTCAGTGGTAGAATGAAATAAAAAATAATCGCCATATACGGCTAATGGAGCGCCTTCTCCACCTGCTGCCAAATGTTTTTGTCGAAAATCAGAAACCGTGATGCATTGTGTGGTTACGGCCAAATGATCTCCGTCTCCAATTTGTAGCGTTGCATTAGGTAAGTTTTTTTGTTGATGTAAACTTTTCGGTGCGTGCATAACCGTTTGTCCATGGGAAGCAATCAAATCTACATCTGCAGAAGTCAGTTGCCATTGGTGCAAACAATCCAAGACTATTTTTCCGTGTAATAGCCCAATCCATTCATTAAGTATGGCTAAATGTTGAAAGTCAATATTTTTTTGAGCAAATACTTTTCTTATAGCTTCTTTGGTATCATCATCATAGGGGATAGTTACAAAATGTACTAAAGTTACTTTAGTATTTATTCCTGAATCTGCAATTTTGCAATAAGCTACATCCAATCCGTCGAGTGAGGTTCCAGACATTAATCCAATAATATTTCTTTCCCTTTTTTGTGCGATTGTAAATAGTGATTGAAGATTTGGATTCATGATATTGTATTGACTAATTGTTCAGTCTCAAATGTACTATAAAATTGAATCTTGCCAAAGTAGTAGCAGTTTTCGAATGAACAATATAGCTTTTTTAATGAAAATTATGCTTTGCTTAGCGTTCTGTTTATGGCTGTTTTTGATTTTAATACGTTTTTTTTGAATAAGAAAAGCTTCGTTTTTGGAAGCATTCCACAAAAATTATGTTATCCTTATTCTTTTTCCTAAAAAAATATTGAATTGTAAGCTTGATACTAAGGATATTACTAATTTTATGCCCCATGTGAATTAAATGTTAGTAAATTATAATCATAAAATTATTAATTTTTTCTTGCATGTCCATTTTATGTATATATTTGACTTTTTTAATACGATAAAAAAGAATTATTTATTTTAATAGTGATTTTTAAAGATAAAACTAATTTCGAAGTGAGTTCTTTTTAATTTTTATGATACAATAATTTAATTTTTAGTTTTAAAAGCATTTATTTGCAAAGCATACATTAATTAACCATTACCGATAAAATTTAAAAAATGGCATTAAAAGGTTTATTTAGAAAAAAGACTGTTCAAGACATTTTAAAGCAAGTTGAGAAAAATAATTCAGACGGGCATGAAGCTTTAGGTAAGCATTTGACCGCACGTGATTTAACCGCTTTTGGTATAGCCGCCATTGTTGGAGCAGGAATTTTTAGTACCATAGGAAAAGCTAGTGCTGATGGAGGTCCTGCAGTTATTTTCTTGTTTCTGTTTACCGCCGTTGCTTGTAGTTTTGCAGCATTTGCTTATGCAGAATTTGCCTCTATGGTTCCGGTATCAGGAAGTGCTTATACCTATTCTTATGTGGCTTTTGGAGAGATTATCGCTTGGATTATCGGTTGGGCTTTAATTATGGAATATGCTGTAGGAAATATTACTGTGGCAATATCATGGAGTGATTATTTTACGGGTTTACTACAGAGTGGTGGTATTACTTTGCCGCAATGGGTACAAATGGATTATTTAACAGCATCTAATGGATTCAAAGATGCAACAGCCTTAATGCAAGGAGGTAAATCTTTCGAAAACTTATCAGCAGCTACCCAAGCAGCATATACAGCTTGGACAACTTCTCCTACTATTGGTTCATTTCATTTGGTGGCTGATTTGCCTGCTTTATTGATTATCGTATTGATTACTGCTTTGGTTTATCGAGGGATGAAAGAGTCTCGTAATGCTAGTAATTTGATGGTTGCTATAAAAATATGCATTGTATTGCTAGTTATAGCAGTTGGTATCTTTTATGTCGATACAGAGAATTGGTCTCCTTTCGCACCGAATGGAATTACTGGGGTTTTAAAAGGTGTGTCAGCTGTGTTTTTTGCTTATATTGGTTTTGATGCTATCTCTACAACTGCCGAAGAATGTAAAGATCCACAACGCGATTTGCCAAAGGGAATGATGTGGGCTATTGTCCTATGCACACTTTTGTATATAGCTATTGCCTTGGTATTAACAGGTATGGTGAGTTACAACGAATTGAACGTTGGTGATCCATTAGCTTTTGTTTTTGATAAATTAGATTTGAAATGGATGTCAGGTATCATTGCTGTTTCTGCTGTAATTGCCATGGCTAGTGTATTGTTGGTTTTTCAAATGGGACAACCTCGTATTTGGATGAGTATGAGTCGCGATGGTTTGTTGCCAAAGAAATTTTCTAGAGTGCATCCTAGATTCAAAACTCCTTCTTTTGCTACAATTGTTACTGGTTTTGTAGTTGCCGTACCCGCTTTGTTCTTAAATTTAACTATGGTTACAGATTTATGTAGTATTGGAACTTTATTTGCTTTTGTTTTGGTATGTGCTGGTGTTTTATCCTTACAAAACAAAACTGATATTCCAAGAGGTAGATTCAAAACACCTTATATCAATTCGAAATATATCATGCCTTTATTATTAGTTGCTGGATTAGTCATAGCTTTTGGTTTCAATGAAAAAGCAACTATGGATTTTATTACCAACAAAACTCAAGTGAATGATCCTTCTTCCATTGTAACTTCATTGAATAAAGAAGAAACTCAGAAGGTTTCTGAATATTTGGTGGCACTAGAAGGAGTAGCTGCTTCAGAGGCTTCTTCAGATTTAGAGAGTGTTTTGAGTAAACATGCCGAAGACGATGCTAAATATGCAGAAGTTGTAGCTGGACTACCTATTTCAGATGCGATTAAATATGAGAGTGGTTTCAAATTGTTTAAACATAAAATACCCATGTGGATTTTCTTATTCTCATTAATTGGATTGAGTGTGTGGGCTTACAAACAAAATTTATCTTTGATCCCGCTCCTTGGTTTAATTTGTTGCTTGTACATGATGGCAGAATTAAGTGTATGGAATTGGATTTATTTTGGCGTATGGTTGTTAATCGGTTTAGTCATTTATTTTAGCTTTAGCCGAAAAAATAGTAAACTAAATTCAGAAGCAATATAAAAACTTAACATCAACAACTAACCTCTTAGTGCAAACTAAGAGGTTTTTTTGTTACTATACTTGATCTACTTTATTGGTTTTCTATTGTTTGTATTTTATTTAATATCTTTATACATAATGTTTTACATTTATAAAATAGTTTTTATCTATTAAAAATAAAATATCAACAGATAAAACTATGGTAAATTAGCAATCATTAAGATATCAATTTAAATAATCATACTATGGAAAGTAACAGTAATTCTTCTAGTGGAAGTGGAAAATGTCCGTTTTCTAGCGGTGCGCTAACCCAAAGCGCAAGCAAAGGTACAAGTAATCAAGATTGGTGGCCTAAATCCCTCAATTTGGATATTCTTCATCAGCACGATAACAAAACCAATCCTTTAGGAGCATCTTTTAATTATGCCGAAGAATTTAAAAAATTAGATTTAGAAGCATTAAAAAATGATTTAAAAACTTTCATGACCGAAAGCCAAGAGTGGTGGCCTGCTGATTGGGGACATTATGGTGGTTTGATGATTAGAATGGCGTGGCATTCTGCTGGAACGTATAGAATTGCTGATGGACGTGGAGGTGCAGGAACAGGAAATATACGCTTTGCTCCCTTAAACAGTTGGCCTGATAATGGCAATTTGGACAAAGCCAGAAGGTTATTATGGCCAATCAAAAAGAAATATGGTAATAAAATTTCATGGGCCGATTTGATGATTTTAGCCGGTAATATGGCCTATGAATCAATGGGACTCAAAACATTCGGTTTTTCAGGAGGTCGTGAAGATATTTGGCATCCTGAGAAAGATGTATATTGGGGAGCAGAAAAAGAATGGTTAGCCAAAAGCGGTAGTGAAGGTAGCAGATACTCAGGTGAAAGAGATTTAGAAAATCCGCTAGCTGCTGTTATGATGGGTTTGATTTATGTAAACCCAGAGGGTGTAGACGGACAACCTGATCCTTTAAAAACAGCTCATGATGTTCGTGTTACTTTCCAACGAATGGCAATGAATGATGAAGAAACGGTAGCATTAACTGCTGGTGGTCACACAGTAGGAAAAGCTCATGGGAATGGCGATGCTTCCAAATTAGGACCAGAACCAGAGGGAGGTGCTATTGAAAATCAAGGTTTAGGATGGTTAAATCCCAAAGGTAACGGAAATGCGGGAGATACCGTAACTAGTGGTTTAGAAGGATCTTGGACGACTCACCCTACTCGTTGGGATAACGAATATTTTGACTTGTTATTGAATCATGATTGGGCGTTAACCAAAAGTCCAGCGGGAGCTTGGCAATGGGAACCTACGAACATCAAAGAAGAAGACAAGCCTTTTGACGCACACAATCCATCAATTCGAAGAAATCCAATCATGACAGATGCTGATATGGCTATGAAGATGGATCCCGCTTACCGAGCAATTTCTGAGCGTTTTTATAAAGATCCAGCGTATTTTTCAGAAGTATTTGCTAGAGCTTGGTTCAAGTTAACACATCGTGATTTGGGACCTAAGTCACGTTATTTGGGTGCCAATGTACCACAGGAAGATTTGATTTGGCAAGATCCTATTCCAAATGTAGACTACACTTTGTCGGAAGCAGAAATTGATGAACTAAAAGGTATACTTTTAAACAGCGGATTGACAAGGACAGAATTAATCAATACGGCTTGGGATAGTGCAAGAACATTTAGAGGTTCTGACTTTAGAGGTGGAGCTAATGGAGCACGAATCCGATTAGCGCCACAAAAAGATTGGCAAGCCAATGAACCAGAACGATTACAAAAAGTAATTGCTAAACTTACCGAAATCCAGGCTAGTTTGCCTAAAAAAGTTAGTATTGCCGACTTGATTGTTTTGGGAGGAAGTGCAGCTATAGAAAAAGCAGCGCAAGAAGGTGGTTTCAATGTAAAAGTACCTTTCCATGCAGGTAGAGGAGATGCTACACAAGAAATGACTGATGTAGAATCGTTTGAAGTTCTAGAGCCTACAAACGATGCTTTTAGAAATTTCATGAAGGCAAAATACGCAGTACAACCTGAAGAACTGATGCTTGATAAAGCCCAACTTTTAGGATTAACAGCGGCTGAAATGACGGTTTTATTGGGTGGTATGCGTGTTTTAGGTACAAATTATAAAGGAACCAAACATGGTGTTTTTACGGATAATGAAGGAGTGCTAACTAATGATTTCTTTGTTAACCTAACTGATATGAACTACAGTTGGAAACCCGAAGGTGATAATTTGTATCACATTGTAGACAAAAAGTCTGGTATAACTAAATGGACAGCTACTAGAGTTGATTTGGTATTTGGTTCTAATTCGGTTTTAAGAGCTTATGCTGAGGTATACGCACAAGACGATAACAAAGAAAAATTTGTTACAGATTTTATTAACGTTTGGACCAAACTGATGAACGCTGACCGTTTTGACTTAGCGTAAAATCATCTTGTTCTATAAAGATAAGTGGGCTTTTTGGCCCACTTTTTTATTTTAAAAAGTTTAATTTTTAAGCAAACTATTTTTTATGTTTTTAATCATAATTCAGGATTTAGAAAAAAGCACACCCTAACCCTTTTTCGGAAGTAGTCAAGCTGATAATAATAATTTTAGATTTGAAACTTTTTCACTTAATGTTTATAACCCTAGGATGGAATATTCTTTTTGTGTACTCGTCCGACTTTATAGGCGGTGAGGTATACATAAAGATAAGAAGGACAGCGGGACCAAACCTGATGAAATCCCAAATTTTGTACTTTTAAAAACACTTAAAATTTTAATTTATAATGATTTTTTGAGTACATTTCGGCATGAAAAAAATAGTTTTTTTATTTTTCTTATTCCAATCTTTTTTGGTTTTTTCTCAACAAGATGCTTGGGTGTATTTTGGTGACAAAACCAATGTTCAAAACTATTTAGACAATCCTCAATTGATGCTCTCGCAGCGCGCTATTGATAGAAGAACGCGACAAAAAATTGCCTTGGACAGCAAGGATGTTCCGATTCCGGCTTCGTATATAAAAGCTGTAAAAGAGTCCACTGGAATCACAGTCATGGGGCAATCAAAATGGTTGAATGCGTTGCATGTTCGCGGGACTCAAGCTGATATTACTTCTCTTAAAAATTTAGCTTTTGTTACTAAAATTAGTTTCGCAGACAAGTCTTTAAACACGACAGGCAAAACAACTATTTCTGCTAAAAATCAGCAAGTACAAAAAAAATACAACACCGCAATCAACTATAATTATGGCACTTCAGCTAATCAAATTCAGATGTTGAATGGTCATTTATTGCATCAGCAAAATTATACAGGGAGTGGTAAAATTATAGCAGTTTTGGATGCTGGATTTCCTGGTGTAGACACCCAATCGCCATTTAAAAAATTGAGAGATAATAATCAGATTTTAGGTGGTTATAATTATGTGAACAGAAGTGCAAATTACTACACTGGAGATAATCATGGCACTTTGGTGCTTTCGACTATGGGCGGGAATCAAGACCAAGCCTTGGTAGGAACGGCTCCCGATGCGTCATATTATCTTTTTGTTACCGAAAATGATGCGTCAGAAAATCCTGTGGAGGAAACATTTTGGGTAGAAGCCGCAGAGAAAGCAGATAGTTTGGGTGTAGATATCATCAATAGCTCCTTGGGTTACTTTGATTTTGACAATCCAAATTATAATTATACTTATGCTGATATGAATGGGACAACTACCTTTATCAGTCGTGGTGCTGAAATTGCTTTTAGTAGAGGGATGCTTGTGGTGGCTTCTGCCGGAAATTCAGGAAACACAACTAATCCCAATATTGCTGCTCCAGCAGATGCCGTTTCTGTGCTTACGGTTGGTGCGGTAACAGCTAGCAAGACAAAAGCTTCCTTTAGCTCAATTGGTCCCTCTTCTGACGGTAGAGTAAAACCTGATGTGATGGCGCAAGGTCAAGCATCTGTAGTTTCGGATGAATTGGGTAACATTGGAACGGCCAACGGAACCTCTTTTTCTAGCCCGATTCTAGCAGGAATGGTGGCGTGTTTATGGCAAGCTTTACCAGATAAAACCAATAAAGAAATTAGAGATTTGATTGTTCAATCTGCCGATAAATATTTGTCTCCAACGCCACAACTAGGCTATGGAATTCCTGATTTTAGTGCGGCTGTAAATAAAGGCCTTTTAGCGACTATAGACAATCAGCATGCTTCATTTTCGTTGTATCCCAATCCTAGCAAGGGAACGGTTTATATGACTTTACCTTCAGCAGTAGACGAGGTGCAGCTTACAATTTATTCGTTACTGGGACAAAAAATAATGGAGGTTCCTTTTACAAAATCAACTCCTTCTTTTTCTGTAGAAACCTTATGGAATGGCGTATATTTATACACTATTCAAGGGAATAATTTTTCTGCTCAAGGAAAAATCATCAAATATTAATTTACTATTAAATGAATTCAATAATAAAGCTTTTTGGTATTCAATATCCAATTATTCAAGGAGGAATGATATGGAACAGTGGTTATAAATTGGCAAGTGCTGTGAGCAATGCTGGAGGATTAGGTATCATTGGTGCTGGTTCTATGTATCCTGATGTGCTTAGAGAACACATACAAAAATGCAAGAAGGCGACCGATAAGCCTTTTGGTGTCAATGTTCCGATGTTGTATCCGAATGTGGAAGAAATAATGAATATCATAGTGGAAGAAGGCGTTAAAATTGTTTTTACTTCAGCTGGAAATCCCAAAACTTGGACCGCATTTTTGAAAGAAAAAGGAATTACAGTGGTGCATGTGGTCAGTAGTTCGGTCTTTGCTTTGAAAGCACAAGAAGCAGGAGTAGATGCTGTTGTTGCCGAAGGTTTTGAAGCTGGAGGGCACAATGGGCGAGAGGAAACGACTACACTAACTTTGATTCCAATGGTGAAGCAAAAGATAAACATTCCTTTGATTGCTGCGGGCGGAATTGCCACAGGAAGAGGAATGCTTGCGGCAATGGCTTTGGGAGCTGATGGTGTTCAGGTGGGAAGTCGTTTTGCTGCTTCAGTAGAATCTTCAGCTCACGCTAATTTTAAAGAAGTAATCGTCAATGTAAGAGAAGGGGATACGCAATTAACATTAAAAGAATTAGCTCCTGTTCGCTTGGTGAAAAATAAGTTTTACAATGATATCCAAGAATTGTATGCAAAATGTCCTACCAAAGAAGAATTAGTGGCTTTGCTTGGTAGAGCTAGAGCCAAACGCGGGATGTTTGAAGGTGATTTGGTCGAGGGCGAATTAGAAATTGGTCAGATAGCTGGATTAATCAATGAGATTCAACCTGTAAAAGAAATTATAGATACTATGATAGCCGAGTTTCAGCAAGCCCAAACTGAACTAGGACAACTCCAATTTTAACCTCAAACCTAAACACCGCCCCATGTCAAAACCTACTATTTTATGCTTGTCCTTTGTACTGTTTTTTTGTTTTCAACTATCCAATGCTCAAACTTATAAGTTTCAAACTTCGGGTTACAGTGTGTTAGAGAAAAACGAAAAAGGAAAATGGGGAGATTGGTCCGAATTGGATTTAATCAATATCCCAATTACGTTAGACACTTCTAAACATCGAATCGTAGTTTACACTCCAATGCTTCAGTTGTACAATATTCTTTCGTATGCAGAAATTGAAGAAAACAAAACCGATATTATTTACTCTTTTGAATGCAAAGATGAAAATGGCGATGCTTGTACTTTGATGATTATTACTCGAAAACAACAAGGGAATCGCAAGCAGTTGTATATCAGTTACGAGAATAGAATTTATTTGTATAATATTTAGTGATTAGTTTTCAGTGATTAGTCCTTAGTGAAAAGTAATTAGCTTAGAAACCACAAACCAAAAACTATAAACCAAAAACTATAAACCAAAAACCTTTACCCTTTCTCAATATCTTTTATAAACTCATCATATTCGAGATAGAAAAGTTCTAAAGCATTCATTTTTTCGAAGAAAAAGTCAAAAATGTACTCCCAGTGATTGCGATTGCTCATGCTATACCCATTTTTTTCAACCCAAATGCGGCTGATGGTTTTGCCATTTTCTAAAGTATAGTTTTTTTCAAAGACCAAATCTTTGATGAATTCGTCTTCCAAAATAGCTTTCAAGGCTTCGAGTTTTTCAAAATATTGAAAACGTAAGTCATCATTTCGGTGCTCGATATCAATAAGTACTTGGGCTTTTTTATTATCTGCAAAAAATTTAAAAGAGAAATCTTTAATTTTTGTATCATACAATACCCATTTTCTTGGGTATTTCTCGGCGAAGGCCACCCAAAAATCGTGTTTTAACCTTTGATTTTCTGCTTTGCTGTACATTTGAATTGAATTTAGAAAGTTTGGTTTGTATTCCAAACAAAACTATAGTATATTTATTGGAATGCTTGCAAAAATAAGTTTTACCTATGAATTTTCAAGATTTTCAGCAATATATCCCTCAAATACTTGAGGCTCCGCTTCCTGCTTTTGCTTCACATGTAAAAATGGCACCAAAAGAACGAATCGAATCCTTGAAAGCGTTTAGTTATGCCGATAAAAATCCTCGAAAAGCTGCGGTTTTGATGTTGTTGTACCCAAAACAAGAGGAAACTCATTTGGTATTGATTGAAAGAAATTCTTATGAAGGCGTGCATTCGGCTCAAATTGCTTTTCCTGGTGGTAAGTTTGAAAAAGAAGATGTGGAATATGAAACTACAGCTTTGAGAGAATCCGAGGAGGAGATTGGAATTTCGCGGAAGCAAATTGAAGTTATTCGACCTTTTTCTCCTTTGTACATTCCGCCTAGTAATTTTTTGGTACATCCTTTTTTAGGGGTTGCAAAAGAGACGCTTCATTTTGTTTTAGATCCGAAAGAGGTGGCGAGTATCATCGAATTACCATTGTCTGATTTTTTGAGCGATGCGCTTTTACATGAGACTAAACTGACGACTTCTTATGCTACTAATATTGCAATTCCAGCATTCAAAATCAACCAGCATATCGTTTGGGGTGCTACAGCTATGATGTTGAGTGAGTTAAAAGAGGTTTTGTGTTTTGTATTTAAAAAATCATAAATAAGTGATTTTTTCCTTGATTTATTGTAAAATTATTGCAAGTTTAGCGTTTTCTAAACGTTAAGAAAATATGTCGTATCTTTGCACTCCAATTTCAAAAAAGAATTATTATGGGATTATTTAAAAGGAATCCTTTTGGTCATATCCTTTTTATAAAGAAATGGTTAATCCGAATTTTTGGTGTTATTACCCACAGAAGGTATCGTGGTTTTAATGAATTACAAATAGAAGGTTCAGAAATTATTCGAAATTTACCAGATACAAATGTGTTGTTTATTTCTAATCATCAAACCTATTTTGCCGATGTTGTTGCCATGTTTCATGTGTTTAATGCGAGTTTAAGTGGTAGAGATGACAGTATTAAAAATGTAGGTTATTTGTGGCAACCCAAAATGAATATTTATTATGTCGCCGCCAAAGAAACCATGCATGCGGGATTACTTCCAAGAATCTTGGCCTATGTAGGTGCGATAACAGTAGAAAGAACTTGGCGATCTAAAGGAAAAGATGTTATCGAAAAAAGAGAAGTCAATCCTAATGATACTGAGAATATTAAAATTGCTTTGGCAGATGGTTGGGTGATTACCTTTCCTCAAGGAACTACAAAATCATTTAAACCCGTTCGTAAAGGAACCGCGCATATCATCAAAGAACACAAACCTATTGTGGTACCGATTGTAATTGATGGCTTTAGACGTTCTTTTGATAAAAAAGGCTTACGGTTAAAAAAGAAAGGAATCTTGCAATCGTTTATCATTAAAGAACCTTTAGAGATTGACTATGAAAACGAAACAATTGAAGAGATTGTAGAAAAAGTAGAATACGCCATCGAGCAACATCCTTCCTTTTTAAAAGTAATTCCTGCCGAAGAATTGGAAGTTCAAAAAGAATTGAATAAAATGCGAAAATGGGAATATTAATATAAAAAAGCGGTCAAAATTTTGACCGCTTTTTTTATAAATCTATTTTCTTTAATTCTTTGTAATTATCTAATAAACGTTTGAGTAATCTACCATAAATCAAACGATAGAATAACCAAAAAAGCCCCAATATCAATACGATAAAAACAATTAGAATCGAGAAAGTAATAAACATTACTGTAAAATTGCTACCTATTTTATCTGTAAGTACAACTGTTTCTGGATTGTATTTGAAGGCAATATAAAAACCAATAAATAGCGATAGTACCAATTGTCCAAGGTTGTAATATACATAATAGTTGACTGTTTTTCTCGTCTTTAGAATGTCACGCATCAGTTGTTTGGTCGAGGCCGTGGTAGAAATTATCTTATAATTTTTGTAAAAAAGATAAATGAATGTAAATATTATAAGGTAACTAGCATAATTATAGGTGTCAAAATATATTGAAAATTCTTCATGTTTCATTTTTTTGAAATAATCATCTATATTAACACCAATAGATAAAACAGACCACAAAATCAATTCCAAAACACTCAATATCAAAATCCACTTCACTATAGAAGAGGATCTTTTATGAATCATCTTGTAAATCTCATTTTCAGTCACTTGTTCAAAAGAAGCTTCATTCTTTTGCCAATCTTTTTTTAACAAATCCAGTTCTTTCATTAGGCTAGTGGATTTAGTATTTTTTTTAATTTCCCCTTAATTCTGTTCATTTTAACTCTTGCGTTGACCTCGCTAATTCCCAATGTTTCGGATATTTCAGTGTAATCTTTGTCTTCTAGATACATAAAGATTAAAGCCTTTTCGATATCGTTCAATTGGTAAACTGCTTGGTACATTAATTTTAATTGTTCTTCCTCTTCATAATCATATTCGACCTCAGGAGTATAATGTTGTCTGCCTTCAAATTCAGTTGTGGCCACTGAGCGTTTGTCTTTGCGATACAAGGTTATAGCCGTATTTAGCGCGACTCGATAGGCCCACGTAGAGAACTTACTGTCGCCTCTAAACTTGGGAAAAGCTTTCCATAACTGAATGGTGATTTCTTGAAACAAATCCTTATGCGCGTCCTCACCAGAAGTATACAGCCTACAAATCTTGTGGATGATATTCTGGTTCGCTTGCAATTGCGAGACAAAGGATTGTTCTAAAGTATCGGACATATAGTCATTAGTGGTTCAAAACTGATTTTTGTTACAAATAAAATTGTTTTTTTTAAGGAGCACAACTTTTGGGGATACAATAACGAGTCGTCCCGCTATCCGTTACAATCTTTGTGAGCTGAACCCCAGCTCACAAAGGATTTTCACTACTATCGGGGCTATTTTACACGTTCTGTTTTCATAAGAAATACGAGTTACAACGTATGCTGCTTAAAATAATTCACCATCAAATCTACGTATTTACTATAGCCTTCCATTCCATCTTTTTGTTGGTTCATTTTTAGGAAGTTGTCGTAAAAAACATGAAATCCTTTGTCGATAAAAGTGTCGTATTGTTCCCAAAAGGTTTCACTTTCCTTGAAGTTAGCTAGTACTCCAGGATGAATTGTTTTTAAAAAGAGTGCCACTTTTTTTTCATCTCGTGCTTGCCAATTTCGCAAACAATAGCGCAAGGCCAAACTGTATCCTGAATATTGAATGTATGCATCTTTATTTTTTATCGAAGCCAAAAAACCAATGAAATTGCACTCACTTTCACTAGCAAAACCTATCTGATGCGCCATTTCGTGATTAGCAGTCATCGGAAAACTGTACAAAGGTACCAAACTATTCACTTGCGCTTCGTTGGTAAACGGATTCAAATAGCCACCAAATCCCATATACGTCAGCGGAATACTAAAAAGAGATTTCTTGATGCTTAAGTGAGTGTATCGAAACATCGAATGTTCAAGAGCCAAGTTTTGGTATCCATTCCTATTCATCTCAAACAATTGCGATTTGGAATAAGGAACAACTACTTTACGATTTTTGTCTTTCATTAGTTCCAACTGAATCGCATTGGTTTTGGCAATTAGTTTTTGAGTAAAAATTGCTAAATCTGCATCTGAATACTCTCTTTCAATTTTCATTTTTTCATACAGCGGTTCTCGGTAGTAATTGAGTCCCCAAAGCAAATGAAAAAGAAAATAAACTACAGATAAAAAACTTAATATAGAAAGCGATATGGCTTTCAATTTTTGCTTTGATGATAAGTTTTGCGAGCTTTTATTTTTTTTGAAAATCCAAAACCAACGAATCACCCAAATAATTAGCAAAGCATACAACACATCGCCCAACGAAAAAGGAACTTTCCCTAAACTGATTCTCAAACTATTCGAGATAAAGACATAGAGGCCATTACTGTACCAACTTTCGATGAATGCTGGAAAAAATCGAATGATTTTCAATGCTACAATTTGAAATACGAGGAATAGCGGTAAAAGGTATTTTCTTTTCAATTTTTTTTTAGTGTAAATATAAATACTATTGCATTACCTAAATAAGTAGTTGGTAAACTTTGTAACTTTGAAGAATTATTATTTTACACTGTTATTTTTAAAAATAAGACAAAACAATGAGTCAAGAAATAAGAAATTTAGAGCCTAAAGCACTTTGGAATCAATTTGCTGATTTGAATGCCGTACCACGTCCTTCTAAAAAAGAAGAGCAAGTAATCCAATTTATGAAAGATTTCGGGAATCGTTTGGGTTTAGTAACCTTTGAAGACGATATCCGAAATGTAATCATACGCAAACCGGCTACTCCAGGAATGGAAAACCGCAAACCCATCGTGTTGCAAGGCCACTTGGATATGGTTCACCAAAAAAACAACGATACCGTTTTTGATTTCGAAACTCAAGGTATTGAAATGTATGTCGATGGTGACTGGGTACGTGCTAAGGGAACGACATTAGGAGCTGACAACGGCTTGGGTGTAGCGGCAATTATGGCTGTTTTAGAAAGTACTGATATTCCACATCCTGCCATTGAAGCCTTGTTTACTATTGATGAAGAAACAGGAATGACAGGGGCACTAAACCTTCAAGGCGGTATTTTGCAAGGTCAAATATTATTGAATCTAGATACCGAGGAAGATGATGAAATCGACATTGGATGCGCAGGTGGTATCGATGTAACCGCAACAGCCGAGTACGATGAAGAAGATACACCAGAAGGTTCTGTGGGTTACAGTATTACGGTAAAAGGGTTGCAAGGCGGACATTCGGGTATGGATATTCACAAAGGGTTGGGGAATGCCAACAAAATAATGAACCGTTTGCTGTTTGATGGTTTTGATAACTTCGGTTTACAAATTGCTTCGATTGCTGGAGGAAGTTTGCGTAATGCGATTCCAAGAGAGAGTGTGGCCAAAGTGATTATTGCTGCAGTTTACGATGAAGCTTTTGTATTTGATATGCAACAAATCGTAAACGAGATTAAAGCGGAGTTTAAAACGACTGAGCCAAACCTTGAAATTGTTTTTGAAAAATTAAAAACTACTCCTAAAAAAGTAATGCCTTCTATAGCACAGTTTTATTTTGTGCGTTCAATGTATACCGCTCACAACGGCGTGTATCGTATGAGTGCCGATTTTGACAATCTGGTAGAAACGTCTAACAATATTGCCAAAGTAATGGTAGGCGAGGGACAGTTGACCGTACAATGCTTGACCCGTTCTTCGGTAGAGTCTTCCAAAATGGATTTGGCCAATGCGTTGCGTTCTGCCTTTGAATTGATGGGGTGCGAAGTGGAGTTTTCTGGAGCATATCCAGGATGGACGCCTAATCCAAAATCTGAAATTTTGGATGTGTTGGTTGGTATTTATGAAAAACAAAATAATGCTAAACCTAATGTAGTGGCTTGCCACGCAGGATTAGAGTGTGGAATTTTAGGAACCAATTATCCAGATATGGATATGATTTCTTTTGGACCAACGATTCACGGAGCCCATTCTCCAGACGAAAGAGCAAGCATCAGTTCTTCTCAAAAATTCTGGAAATTCTTCTTAGAAATTTTAGCAAGTATTCCTGTGAAATAACAAAAAAACCGCTTTTGAATTCAAAAGCGGTTTTTTTTTAGTTTTTCTTCAAAAATAGGATTAAACCTAAAATGCTAACAACTAATATAATTAAGGCAACTAGAACGGTAGACAAGTCCCTAATACTTTTTCCTGCCCAATCCATAAATAAGAATTTATGAAAAATAGCAAACGAATAGCCTTCTATTTTGTCCGATGTTTCAACTAAAGCTGCTACTCTTGAGGTGGAGGTTTCTATGAAATAGGTTTTTTTATTTGGCGTGTCATACGCTAATTTGATTACTGGCAAACGTTTGTTGACAAAACCGTATTCTCTACTGTTGAATGCTGTAAGCTGTTTGGTTTCTAAAAGCTTAGCTTCTTTAATGGCGCAGTTAGGTTCTGTTGTGCTGTTGTCCATTTCACAGCAAGTGGCTTTCTGAGTGTTGTCATCAAAATAATTAGCCAAAAAAGTAGCGTAATCTACATCTAAATTGGGGCGTACTTTGTTGGTGACACTGTTGATGTACACAATTTCGCTAACGGGTTGTGCTTTTTTGTTGCCCCATTTTGGTTTTTCGGTAGCGGTTTTGTTATTGGATTGTAATTCGCAACGGTAATAAATGCTGTCATTATAACGAATCAAACTGGTGTTTTCCAATTTTTTCCAATCTAAAGCTAAGGCTGTATTAGCGGTTAGTAACTCATTGGTTTTAAAAAGGGGTTCGTACACCATTTTGTCTAAAACATAAGGTTCCCATTTGGTTGTAGCGTGATAAGCGCCACTAAAAGCAAAAGTTAAGGTAAAAAACGAAAACCAAATCCCGATTTGACGGTGATACGCTCTGATTCCTTTTTTGGGCGCTAGACTGTCTGTTTTTTTGAATTGTTTCCAAAATAAGCCATAAATTACAATCCCGCTTATGGCCGAGAAGAAGATAATGCCAAGGAAGATGAACATCACGACTATTCGGATGCTGTTGTTGCTAATCCAATCCATAAAAGCCCAGTTGTGAAACGTGTCAAAAAACCAAATGAAGGCTTGTCTGGATTTTGGGTTATAGGTGGCCAGTTTGCTCGAAGCGGTTTCTACATAAATCTCCATAGCATCTGGACGATTGTACGTGATTTTGTAAACCGGTAAATAGCGATTGATGTATTTGTACTGCGAATTGAACTCGGTTACTACTTCTGTTTTGGCGATAGTACTTTCTTGGTCTTCTAAAAAATAACGCGAAAGCCAGTGTGCGTAGCGTTGGTCTCCGTTTTCTAGTTTTTTGGCGGTTGAAGTATCAAAGTATAACAGTGAATCTTTTTCGGTTTTTACTTGATAATAAGTAGCCTTGTCAAAAGATACTATTCTGAAATTTTTGAAGGTGCTGATTTGGTTTTTTAGCAATACTTCTTGAAGGGAATAGTTGATTTTTGAGGAGTCGATGGTTGCTTTTTCGATTTGCTCATTAGCAATTGTGGGTTTGAAAAAATGCGCCATAAAAGGATGCATTATCCCTGACAGTGTCCAAAAAATAACGGGCACAATCGTAATAATCCCAATGGTTTTGTGCCAAGCGTATATTTTTTGCTTTACTTTTTTGATGAATTTCGAATCCTTTTTCTTGGCTGTTTTCTCGTTGTTGAAGGTTGTGCTCATTGTTTGTTTTTTTTAGCCCCGGTAGTAGCGGCATCCTTTTGGGGCGGGGTTCGCCCCAAAAGATACAGCGGATGACGGGATTAGCTCCTAATTATTTTTTTAATGAAAAATTATATTGTAATCCTATTAAGAAGGTTCTAGGTGCGGCGGCAGTATACGACGGTTGTGAGGTGCTTAAATTGGCGCGCGACACATTGAAGGCGTATAATTTATCGGTCAAATTCATTATGTTTCCATAGAATTCAAGGGATTTATAGTGATAGCCCAATCTAAAATTGAAAATATCGTAACCTGCATATTTTACCGTGTTGATTTGGTCTTGGTAGTAGCTTCCTACTGATTGCCATTCTAGAGCTGTTCTAAAATTAGGTAACCAATTTGGATAATAACTGATTTCGGCGTTTCCTGACCATCTTGGAGCTTGAGGCATTTCTTTGCCATCTAAGTTTTTTACTGGATCGGTTGGTCTATCCGATACTTTGAAGTTGATAAAGGTGTGCTCAGCAACAGTTCCTCCAAATCGAATGTGCCATTGCTCCGAAGGTTTGTAGCTAAAACCAAATTCAACTCCTTTGTGTCTTGTTTCACCCGCAGATTGAAAATCGGTTGAATTGTCTGGTTGACGGATGCTTAACAATTCATTTTTGCCATCCATATAGTAGATAGCATAATCAAAATACAATTTGTTTTTTAGAACGTTTATCCAACCACCAGCTTCGTAGTTATCGAAAGTAGCTGGCTCAAGATTATAGTAAAACTCAGCGGGTTTACCAGTGGTTCCACCTGTTCCGGGTTTTGCTCTAAAAATAGATGTGATTCCTGGAGGTGCAAATCCTTGTGCATAATTAGCATAAAATCCAAAGTAGGTAGATGGATTGAAGTTGGCTCCAGCTTTGAAGGTTACTTTGTCGTATATTTTGGTTCCGATGGATTTATCGAGAGCATTGTCATAATCAACTTTCATATTGTCATATCGTAAGCCTCCGGTAAGCACCAATTGTTCAATAGGACTTACTGAAATTTGCGCATATTCGGCAGAATTGTAAATATCTGCTGTGTAGTCCACTAATTTGATGTCTGGTCTTTCTGCGATTTGTTCGTAATTGTTTACTGTTAATCCACCAGGGTTTAAGTTGGCTTTTAAGTCGGTTCTATACGCCCAATAGGTTACTGGAGAGTAGTCATAAAGTACACCCGCTACAATTTTGGTATCCCAAAAGGATAGTTTTTGGGTGTGTTGTGCAATGGCGCCATAACTTTTGAAATTGTTAGAGTTGATTTCACCTGTTGCTGTAGTTTTTCCAGCGGTCCAACGAATAGAGTAGGAAGGATTTTGTCCTAATTTGTTGTCTCTAAAGTAAACCGTCAAGGCACTACTTGAGTTGGCATTCCAATCGTGTTCAAGCGCCAATTTAGTTCGTAAGGCATCGGATTTTCTGTAAGTGAAATCGGTGGTGCTTTTGTAGGTTCTGTTGTAAAATGCATCTTCGTTTACACTACCACTCATATCCGAATAATATTTACCCCACATCATTGTACCGATTAATCGAGTCTTTGGACTGATGTTGAAGTCGATACGGGCATTCAGGTTGTCTTTGTTGTAATCAGAGAAAGCCATCCAGCCATTTTTTTGTAAACTTGAAATTCCAGCTATTTGAAAACCAACTTTGCCAACCGTTGCACTCGCCATAGCCTGAATACGGTGGTAGCCCCATTGGTCGGCTTGGATTCCGAATTTGAACTCTGGGTCTACTGTTGGTTTTTTTGAAATTAAATTGATGGCACCGCCCACAGCTTCAGGTCCATATAATGAAGAAACAGGTCCTTTGACTACCTCAATATTTTGAAGGTTGAATTGGTTGATTTCTAGTAATGCATTGTGATTAAAAATTCCCATGGGGCGAATAGGTAATCCGTCTTCTAGGTATAAGTAATAGGCATTTGTGGTCATAGGTTGACGAATCGCCATAGAATGTTGCTCGTTCCCTAAATTGACCATCAATACACCAGGTATTTTGTTGATTACTTCAAATACAGCAACGGCTTTAGCCTCGTCTATCGTTTTGGCGGTTAGTTTGCTTATGGCCGTTGGGGTTTGTTTACGTTGGGTAGCGGTACGGTTGGCGGTAACAAAAACGGTTTCTAAATCTTGGGTTTTGGTGCTGTCTTTTTCGGTTTTATTTTGCGCAATAGCGATTTGCCCTATTAGTAATAAGGCTGTAATGTATTTTTTCATTTGGTTTTTAGCTAAAAGTCAAAGCAAATAGCATCTTCCAATTCTTATTTGTTTAAGAATTTTGAATAGACATAAGATAGCATTGACTTTTTGTTAGTATAAATTAAACAACAAGTGTTTTTCAATGAGGTAGTCATTGAATTTACATTCAAAAAGGTTGAAAATAAAAGTAATTTATACTAAAAAGGAGGGAGGTCTGAACGTTGAATTTGTTTTGGAAATGGTTTTTCCAGACGTATGAAAAACGTTCAACTTGGTTGTTGAAGTTATCGGAGTGTTACTTTCGAATGCTGTAGGTGTTGAATGAATGAGGTAAACAAAATCTGCTTTTTCTTTCAGGATATTTTCCATTTTTTTCTCATTCTCATCAAATTGTTTTAGGCTTTTTTGTAGTTCACAACGTCCGTTACAAGTATTATTAACTAATTTTCGTTGTACACAAATGGTTTTGATGATTTGCTCTTGGTTAGCTTTAAATTGGGTGTATATCACTAGATTCCCAAAAATAGGGAAGAGCAAGGTAAGAGTTAAAAGATATACGCCAATTTTTTTCACAACAATTGTATTGTTTTTCGAGGAGCAAAAGTAGCACAAGATTTTAGATTACAAAATTATCCTTTCATAAAATTCAAATTCTTGGTTTTTATTGTCATTGTGTACTATTAACAATAAGTTCTTGATAAATGTAATACGGTCTTGTTTTTTCGATGCAGTTTTTATTTATATTTAAAAACTATTTAGAATAAAAATACCACCATTTATTCCTAACTATTTTATGAACGTATATTCTGTTGTACTTGTTGATGATGAAACAATCAACATTGAGATTTTAAAGAAAATTATTTCCACGCATTGCTTAAAACTTGAGATTGTAGGTGTTGCTAGAACTATGGAAACGGCCTATTCAGAAATAATTGCTAAGAAACCTGATATTGTTTTTTTGGATATTAATATGCGTGAAAAACAAATTTTTGAAGTTTTGGATCAATTTGAGACTATTGATTTTCAAATTATTTTTGCTACTGCTTTTCCGGGCTATTTCTTTAAAGCTACAGATTATAATCCAACTGATTTTGTAATTAAACCATTTAGTGAAATTGCCGTAAAAGACGCCGTTAAAAAGGCAACCAAACGCATTAAGAAGCTTCGAAAAAGTAAAGAAGAATAGTTATTTTTTCTTCAAGATTTTATATTCTTCATAGCAACCACTTATCGCGTCCATAATCTGTAAATCGTTGGCTGTTTGTATAAACGCATCAGAATAATTGCATCGTTTTAGGATGTCTGGGATCTCATTTTTATCGATTCCTAATAAGGTAGCAATCATTTCTCTGTCATATTTAGATTCTAAGGCTTTGCGAACGGTATCGTCTTTCTTTAAATCCTTTAAACGTCTTAACTCTTTGGGTTTTTTTCCAAAAAAGTTGTACAGCATATCGGCAGGATTGAAAATAGAACCCAACACTTTTCCAAAAGCATCAGGAGAATATTGTCCGCCTTCATAACCAGCAGTTAATCCTGAAATACTATATCTGAAGTTTTCTTTTACAGGAATTAATTTTGAATCTACTTCTAAATATCCTGTGAGGTGAAATGGTCGAATAATAACTTCTTCGAGGGCGATTGCTTTTTCTGTAAGTTTAATTACAGTAGTTTTATTTTTCAACCAGTCGTTTGTAACTCTAACTTTGATGGATTGAAAACCTAATAATGAGACGTGTAAAGTATCACTTTGTGAAACTTCAATTTCAAAATTTCCTTTAGTGTCTGTAGTGGTTCCTTTTACTTTGTTGACGTTAATGATGTTAGCGTAAGATAATGGTTGGTCATTACTGTCATTAACGATGGTTCCAGAAACTTTTAAAGTTGGGTTGGTTTCTTGTGCATAATTGCTAACTGAAAGTAGCATAAAAAAGAAAACTACAAAATATCTCATATACGAATTTAAAGCTTTAAAAGTAGTAAATCGCAATTAAATATTTTGTAGTTTCTTGGTATAATTATAAGAAAATTAACAAAGGAATGTTAGTCTCTTCTTGGTCTTCTTGGTCTTGGGCTGTCGCCAAAACTTTCAGAACGTCTTGGAGCTCTTTCTGTAGAGCCACCTTCTCTTCTTGGAGCACTTCCTCTTTCGCTTCTGAATCCTCCTTCTCTTGAAGTTGAGTTTCTATCACTGCGGAATCCGCCTTCTCTTCTTGGTGCAAAGTTGCCTTCTCTTCTTGGAGCAGAGCTTCTACCACCAAAACCTCCTGAGTTTCTTCCGTTATGATCGCGTCTTCCGCCACCATCATTTTTAGAAATCTCAACATTGATACGACGTCCTTCTAATTGTACGTTGTTTAAGATGTCCATTACTTTATCAGTATGTTCAGCATCTGTATTAAAGAAAGAGAATCCTTCTTTTACATCTACTTTGAATACGTCATCACGACCTAAGTCTAGGGTTTCTTTTAAGAAATCCTTTAACGTCATCCAATCAAAATTATCTCTTGAACCGATGTTTACAAAGTAACGAGTTGCACCTCCTCCAGCATTACCACGTCCTGTTTCTCTATCACCTCGTTCACGTCTGTCACTACTAGCTGATTGCGGAGATAGGTCTCTGTTTTTCTTGTAGTAGTTGATGAAACGGTTGAATTCTACCGATACCATTTTCTTGATTAACTCTTCTTTGCTCAAGCCTTCTAATACATCGTTGATTGCTGGAAGATAGTTGTCAATTTCGTGATCTACTTCTGTTTCTTTGATTTTGTTGGCTAAGTGCAATAATTGAATTTCGCAGATTTCAATTCCAGATGGGATTGTTTTTTCTTCAAATTTTTGCTTGATGATTCTTTCGATAGAAGAAATTTTACGCAATTCACTTTTGGTAACGATTACAATCGATGTACCTAATTTACCAGCACGACCAGTACGGCCAGAACGGTGGTTGTAAGTTTCGATTTCGTCAGGAAGTTGGTAGTTTACAACGTGAGTTACGTTGTCTACGTCAATTCCACGAGCGGCTACGTCCGTAGCAACTAGCATTTGTATTTGTCTTCCTCTAAACGATTTCATTACCCCATCACGTTGTGCTTGCGATAAATCTCCGTGTAAGGCAGCAGCGCTGTATCCGTCTTCGATTAATTTTTCTGCTACTTGTTGTGTATCTCTTTTGGTGCGACAAAATACTACCGAGAAAATGTCTGGATTAGCATCAGCTAAACGTTTCAAAGCTTCGTAACGATCTCTAGCGTTTACCAAATAAAATTCGTGCGATACTGTTGCAGATCCTGAGTTTTTAGTTCCCACTGTGATTTCAACGGGGCTGCTCATGAATTGTTTTGCAATTCTTGCTACCTCTGCTGGCATAGTTGCAGAGAACAACCAAGTGCTTTTTTCGTCTGGAGTGTCTGATAAGATAGAGCAAATGTCGTCATAGAATCCCATGTTTAACATTTCGTCTGCTTCATCAAGTACACAATAATCAATGTTTTTGATGTTTACAAGACCTCTATTGATCATGTCTTGCATTCTTCCTGGAGTAGCTACTATAATTTGTGCTCCTCTTTTAATTTCTCTAGCTTGCTCTGTAATACTAGCTCCACCATAAATAGCTACTACGTGAATACCTTTTTCGTATTTTGCGTAGTTTTTTAATTCGTTGGTGATTTGTAGGCAAAGTTCGCGTGTTGGCGATAAAACTAATGCTTGTGTATTTCTGTTGTCGGCATCAATTTTTTGGATTAGCGGAAAACCGAAAGCTGCTGTTTTCCCTGTCCCTGTTTGAGCCAACGCAACCATATCTGTGTCTTTTTCCAATAATAGGGGAATCGCCTTTTCCTGTACCTCTGACGGATTTTCAAATCCTAGATCTAAAATCGCCTTCAGTAACGATTCATTCAATCCTAATTGTTCAAATTTGTTCATTATGTATTTTTAAAATAGGGTGCAAAATTACTGTTAATTTCTCAGATTAACTAATGCTATTTTAAGTTTTATTGAATTATTGTGATTTGATTGTCAGAAAGTTAGCTTTTTGTTTTTCGGTTTTTGTGTTTTAATAGTCTTTTTAGATGTGAAATTATGTCGGAAAATTGTAAAAAATGTTATAAAAAATGATACAATTTTGATTGTTAATGAGTTGTATTCAAAAATGCAAGTAATGATTTTGTGGCGATACCACGGTGACTGATTTTGTTTTTGGTTTCAAGTGAAAGTTCTGCAAAAGTCTCTTTGTAATTTTCAGGTTGAAAAATAGGGTCGTATCCAAAACCACCCTCGCCTTTTTTTTCTGATGTAATAGTTCCTTTGGCTATGCCAGTGAATAAGTATTGTTCGCCTTTAAGATTCAAACAAATCACCGTTTTGAATTGAGCGTTTCTGTTATTCTTATCACTTAAAAGGTGTAATACTTTGTTCATATTGTCTTCTGCTGAACGTTGTTCTCCAGCATAACGGGCAGAATAAACGCCAGGTTCGTTGTTTAAGGCTTCAATTTCAAGTCCAGTGTCGTCGGCAAAGCAATCATATCCATATTTTTCGGTTATGTAATTCGCTTTCATAATGGCATTTCCTTCGATAGTAGCTGCAGTTTCTGGAATTTCCTCAAAACAACCTATGCTTTTTAGACTTACAATGGTAATGTTATTGGGAAGCATACTTTGGATTTCTTTTATCTTGTTTTCGTTATTGGTAGCGAATACTATTTTCATCTCTTTATTTTTTTAGTTTCAAAGATATTATTTTCTTGAGGTAATTAATGAACTTCTTCATTGCTGAAATCTTTTACATTAAATATTTTTATGATTTAAATCAAAAACATTAACTATGTTTATGTTTTTATATCTTCTAGTTTTACATCAAATTTTAAAACCAAAAGAGATGAAACAATTTAATGTTTATTTAGGATTATTTTTTTTGCTTTCTTTTTCTTCTATTCGTGCACAAGTTTCTCCCGAAACTGCATTGATTGCCTTGAAGGAAGGGAATAGTAGGTTTGTTGCAGGAAAGAGTATAAAGCCTCACCAAGATGTCAATAGAATTAAAGAATTGGCTACTGGACAAAAACCTTTTGCGGTTATTGTTGGGTGTTCCGATTCTAGGGTGCCTAGCGAAATTATTTTTGACCAAGGATTGGGAGATTTGTTTATTGTAAGAACCGCTGGTCAAGTTTCCTCTTATGCTTCATTTGGTAGTATTGAGTTTGCTAATGCTGTTTTGGGAGCTAAATTAATTGTGGTTTTGGGACACACTCAATGTGGTGCCGTAGCAGCGGCTTGCAAGTTGCCTGAAGTTCCAGGACATATTGTAACCTTAATCAATGCTATAAAACCAGCAGCAAAAATGGCCAAACATCAGCATGGTGACGAGATTGAAAACGCGGTAAAGATTAACGTTGCGATGCAAGTAGAGCAATTAAAAAATTTAGAACCCGTTTTGACCAAGTCTACTAAGGATAATACTACTATGGTTGTTGGTGCTGTATATGATTTAAAAACGGGTAAAGTTGAATTTCTTCCTGAAAATTATTTAAGTACCTTGAAGAGTTAATTTTTAAACAATTTGTTTTGAATAAAAAAACTGCATTTCAATAGAGATGCAGTTTTTTGCTTTTAATATCGAAGTCTTACATAGACGTGCTTGATGCCTTTTTTATCCGAATCTCTTTCGTCGATTTCAAGAATGTCGGTCAGGGATTTGAGCATAGGGGTGAGCTTGCTAAAGCCATAACTTCTAGGATCGAATTCGGGTTTGTTTTTAACGATTAGATTTCCAACATCGCCCAAAAATGCCCAGCCATCATCGTCGCTTATGGCATCAATAGCATCTTCAATAAGGTCAATAGTTGGGTTGTCTATCTTGATTGCCGTTTCTTTTTCTACTACTTTTTTGTTGTCAGATGGAGTGGCAGTGGCTTTTGGTTTTTTCTTTTTGGTAGCACCTTCTAAGACTTCTATGAACACGAAACGGTCACAGGCCACAATAAAGGCGTTTGGGGTTTTCTTTTCGCCAATGCCAATGACTTTCATTCCTGATTCTCGTAACCGAATGGCGAGTCGGGTGAAATCGCTATCGCTAGAAACGATACAAAAACCATCGACTTTGTCTGAGTATAACAAATCCATTGCGTCAATAATCAAAGCGGAATCGGAAGAATTTTTTCCCGTAGTGTAACTGTATTGTTGAATAGGTGTAATGGCGTGTTCTAATAAAACTGATTTCCAACCATTAGCATTGGGTTTTGTCCAATCGGCATAGATGCGTTTGGTGGTAGGTGTGCCGTATTTGGTGATTTCTTCCATCATACCTTTGATGTTGCTATACGGCACGTTGTCGGCGTCAATAAGGACGGCTAGTTTTAATTCTTTGGTGTTGTTTGACATTTTTGATGCTTTGGTGTTCAAAGATACAAACTTTATGGTTAGCACTTTACCTAGCCCTGATCGAAATGAAAAGCCTCTTGTGGCTCAACCGAATGTTTTACTTGTACTAGCAGAGCGACTAAAAGAAGCTCCTGCTAGTGCTTTAGTAAAATACGGTTGAGCCATAAGAGCTTGTAATGAAGAGCAGGATTTTGCTACTAAAAATAATGGTCTTGAGAAGGCTATTTTTTTAAGTAAAATAAAAGGATTTTGGGAGTAATTATAAATTTTAAATATTTAATTTTGCGCCTTAATAAAAATGTAGTATTTAGTCATTATATTATGGTAAAAGATTTATTCGAAAGAATCCAAAACAATAAAGGTCCTTTAGGAAAATGGGCTTCTCAGGCAGAAGGTTATTTTGTTTTTCCAAAACTAGAAGGAGAATTGGGACCAAGAATGCAATTTCAAGGAAAAAATATATTGAACTGGAGTTTGAACGACTATTTAGGTTTGGCCAATCATCCAGAAGTGCGTCAGGCAGATACGGATGCGGCCATTCAGTTTGGTGCTGCTTACCCAATGGGTGCGCGTATGATGAGTGGGCACACGAAATATCACGAGCAATTGGAGCAAGAATTGGCTGCTTTTGTGATGAAAGAATCGGCTTATTTATTGAATTTTGGTTACCAAGGAATGGTGTCTATTATTGATGCTTTGGTAACTAAAAACGATATTATTGTGTATGACGTAGATTCACACGCTTGCATTATTGATGGGGTGCGTTTGCATATGGGTAAACGTTTTACTTACAAACACAATGATTTAGAAAGTATGGAGAAAAACCTGCAACGTGCTACTAAAATGGCAACAGAAACAGGTGGAGGAATTTTGTTCATTACCGAAGGTGTGTTTGGAATGCGTGGACAACAAGGTAAATTGAAAGAAATTGTAGCCTTGAAAGAGAAATACAATTTCCGTTTATTGGTTGATGATGCACACGGTTTTGGAACGCTTGGAAAAACAGGTGCTGGAGCAGGTGAGGAGCAAGGTTGTCAAGACGGAATTGATGTTTATTTTTCTACGTTTGCAAAATCTATGGCAAATATTGGAGCTTTCGTAGCTGCTGATAAAGATGTAATAGATTATTTGAAATACAACTTGCGTTCTCAAATGTTTGCCAAAGCCTTACCAATGATTCAGACGATTGGTTCTTTAAAACGTTTGCAGTTGTTGCGTGAATCTTCTGCAATTAAAGATAAATTGTGGGAAAACGTAAATGCTTTGCAAAACGGATTAAAAGAAAGAGGATTCAATATTGGTGATACCAACACTTGTATTACTCCTGTTTACTTAGAAGGAAGTATTCCAGAAGCGATGGTGATGGTGAACGACTTGAGAGAAAACTACGGTATTTTCTTGTCGATTGTAGTTTATCCAGTAATCCCGAAAGGTATTATTTTATTGCGTATGATTCCAACGGCTTCTCATACTTTAGAAGATATTGCAGAAACCTTGGCGGCTTTCGAAGCGATTCGTGAGAAACTAGTTAACGGTACGTATAAAGAAATTGCAGCACGCACTACAGTAGATATGGAAGCTTAATTTTTTTAGGTTTTCACTTATATAGAAAATCCATTCGTTTTGGCGAATGGATTTTTTTTGTATTGAATTTGTCTGACAAATGAACTATTCTATTTTACAGATTATTACTATTTCTTTTGATTTATTTTTATAAACATCTAAAAAAAGTTTAACTCTTTTGTTTTCTAGATTCTTATAAATTTTTGAGTTAAAATACTCATAATTGAAGGTTTCGTCATTTATTGGTAATCCAATAATTTTTTTTGAATTATCATAAAAATACAAACTAGTTGTTAGATTTTTTTCATTGATTCCTGTGACTTTAGAGATTGTTTTTTTGTCAATATTTGTTTTTCCGACACTATTTAAAGTAACTTCAATTGTTCTTTTTTCTACTGTTTTTTTGTTTTGAGAGAAACAAAAATTAAAGATTAACATCACTAAAATTATTGATATTTTTTTCATTATGGTTTAGTTTTACTTTTTTAAGAATGAACAGATATCTTGAACTTTTATTTGTAGGTTGTATTCGTTAAAATCCGTTATTGGTTCATTTATAAAATACTCGAATTTATTATTTGACACATCATATTTCTGTTTAATTAGAGCTGTAGATAAATTCATTGACATTCTATATTGATCGATTTCACGAATTAACCTAAATAAAATTTCATTTTCTTTTTTGGTTTTAATTATTTCATTAGGAATAATCATTATATAAAATTCTGAATATTCTAATTTAGATTTTGTAGCACAATTTATGACTGCATTTTTAATGCTATTGAAATCATTTTCTGAACAAGTCATAAGTTTGAAATATTTGGTTCCATTTGTTGCTCCAAAGCTAATATGAGAATACGTATAAGTTTCACCATCAAGCTTAATAGTGTCTTTTTTTACGAAATCTTGACAGTAAAATGATATGGTAAATAAGAAGAAAATAAGATTCAATAATTTCTTAGGAAATTTAAACATTAAATTGCTAGTGTAATGCTCTTACTTGAAGAGCTTTTATTTAATTTAAAATCCATATATCAATATATTTAGCTTTTTTTTTATATCAAAAAATAAATAGTTGGTATCGTGTAACTACCTGATTTTAGTTTCCCTTTTTCTTTTTATTAAAATAAGATAGACAAAAATGAGACTTAGAACCATATAGAGTAATGCAGGAACAGTATAAAACCAATCCTTTAAAAACTTGTATTTAAATATATGTAGTAACCAAATAAATTGAATAATGATTCCTGTTAGATTTAACAGTTTATTTTTTATAATTATTAAAAATAAGCTACTACATACAATTGCTATAGTAGCATATTCAATTAATGATTCTTGATTCAAATTTTCATAAAAAATAGACCAAATTGATTGAAATAAACTAAATAATAAAATTAATCCAACTGGAGGTGAAATATGTTCACCAGGAATAACAATAATTAAAAAGCTAAGTATAGGATATATCTTGAAATTTGCAGTTTCCATATGATTTTTATTTATTTGATTGAACTAAACTCAAAGATCAAGTTATTGCATTAAATTTAATGGTTTATAAATGTAAGAATTTATTTCAAACAAAAAATACCCGCTTTTAGTGATATTTCAAAAATAAGTTTGCTAGTCAAACGATTAACTTTAAAGAAACAAATAATCCATTCGTTTTTGGCGAATGGATTATTTTTGTTTTTCTGAGGACTAATTCCGACACTTCGGGACTAGTCACTATTCACTATAATTAAAGTTCTTTTCTAAACGTTTTTCTTCGGCAGTGAATGGTGGGGTTGAAGTTTTTCCATATTAATTGAATAGCGAGATTGTCTGCTAATTCGGGAGTACGGATGCAGTTTTGAATGCCTTTTTTGCTAAAAGTGATAAAGTATTCTTTGAAAATTAATGCAGTAACTCCTTTGTTTTGATATTCGGGATGTACACCAATTAAGTAAAAAAGAACGTCCTTGCTGTTTTTTCTTGCTTGCAATAAATGAAGAAATCCAAATGGGAATAATTTGCCTTTTGCTTTTTGAAGTGCTTTTGAGAAGCTTGGCATTACAATGGCAAAAGCGACTAAATTTCCGTCTTTGTCTTCTACATATTTAATATACTCTGGATTGATGAAGTTGATGTATTTATTTTTGAAATATTCCTTCTGAACATCCGTAATGGCTACAAACGAGGAAAGTTTGGCATACGATTCATTGAATAAATCAAACATTTTGTCCACATACGGGAGGACGTCTTTGGTTTTGGTGAAATTAATGGCTTTTAACTGGTATCGTTTTCTAATCAATTCCTCTGCTTTCTCGAAAGTTTCGGGTCTTACATTCGAAAAAGGAAATTTATTTTCTACATATTCTTTTTCGGTTACATAGCCTAATTTTTCAAAATGTTCTGCATAATATGGGTGATTGTACCAAGTAACCATCGTGCCAATTTCTTCAAAACCTTCGGTCAGCACGCCCACTTTGTCAAGATTCGAAAACCCCATCGGGCCTTCTACGTATTCTAAGTTGTTTTTGCGACCCAGTTCATACACTTTTTCAAGTAGTGCTTGGGTTACGGTTATGTCGTCAATAACATCAAACCAACCAAAACGAACCTTTTTTTTCTGTTGATTATTAACTTCATCCCAATTGATAATGGCGGCGATTCTTCCAACAATTTCTTGATTTCTTTTGGCTACAAAAAAATATGCTTCGGCATTTTCGAAAGCGGGATTTTTGGTTTTGTCAAAAGTTTCTAATTCATCTGCAATCAATGGTGGTACCCAATACTTGTTGTTTTTATAGAGAGAAAAAGGGAATTTTATGAACTCGGTGATTTCCTTTTTGTTTTTGGCTTCGTGAATCGTAATCATGGATTTTTAAGTGTAAAGTGTAGGTGCGAATATAGCCAACTTTTGACCATAAAAAAAGCCCAAATAAGGGCTTCTTTGTTAGTCGTATTTGGATTTTCTTCTTCTTTCTTGCTCTTGATTGTCAACTGCTTTTTTCTTTTTGTCTTCTTTTTTCATTCTTGAAATCGCTTTTTTATAAAAACCATCATAGCGCCAAGAAACGCCAAATCCACCATATAAAATTGATGGAGTATCCTTGAAATTGGTACTGATTGACGCATCGATTTGTAGATTGTCGTTGAGCAAATAGGCAGCTCCACCACGAGCAATCATATCGCTGTAAAAATCACTATTGTAGCCTTGGTTTTCAATAAAACCAGACCATCTTTTGCTGAATCCGCGGGTTAAAGTCACTACGTAGCCATAACTTGGATAATCTGTACCTATATAATCGGCTATAATATTAGTTACAAAAACCCATCTTCCGTCGCCAAAATGATTTTGTGTGATCAACATCACTTTTGGAGAAATACTAGATTCTAATGTAAAGGCATAAGGATTTCCAGAAAACACAAAATTGGCTCCTGCGAATAAAGAAACCGCTGGTAAAAATTGTCTCCAGTTAAAACGCTGATTGGCTTTCCAACTGTAAAAATTGATTTTCTTCTCATAATTTTTAAATGGGTCATAAATTAAATACTTCGCGCCTAAATTGGTTTGTCTAAAATTAGCCCTGTTGGTTGAACTGATATTACTATCGAGTTGGTCATTTTGATATTGGATATCTGCAATAACTTCTAATCTTTCTAGAAAAGCACCCCAACGAATTGTAGCGTCAAGACCAAAACCATTCACATCATAATTTAATAAGTTGTGATGGGAAGTTATACCATAAATACCGCTTTCGAGTTGGATGACATTTTTGCCAACGCCATAAGCCGACATGGTTTCTCCAGGTCGATTGGAATTAATTTGATCGGTATATTGCCCATAATGAATAAAAGGCATTAAAAATAAAGCGATTAAAACAGTTTTTTTGAATGGGAGCATAGTTATATTCTTTTGATTTAAAATAGTAACGCAACCAAATGTACTATATTTTATTATTTATTTAAGAATAGGATTTTAAATTTGACCATTTGATTTACTAATTTTGGAAAAATTTTTAGATATGGAACTAGCTTCTTTTAGTGGATTTGTAAGGACATTGTTTTACATGATTATGTTTTACTATGTTTTTAAATTTTTGGCTAAACTTTTTTTGCCAATTTTAGTTAAAAAAGCGGTAGAGAAAGCCGGTGAAAACTTTCAACAACAGCAACAATACGCGCAACAGCAATATGCCCAACATAATAGAAGATACAATAATCAAGACGAAATTATTGTAGATACCGCTCGTTCTAAAAACCCAAAAGAGACCAAAAAAGTTGGAGAATATGTGGATTACGAAGAAATAGATTAAATTTGTGCGCTGAAGCCCATTTTTTAATCTAATTCAAATCTGAATCCATTGAAAGTTTTAAATAAATTTTATCCGCACGCATTAGCTATACTAGGTTTTGTAGTTATTTCTTTAATTTATTTTTATCCCGTTCTACAAGGAAAACAAATCTTCCAGTCTGATATTGCTCAGTTTACTGGTATGGCCAAAGAGCAAAACGACTTTAGAGCCATCGAACATCAAGAACCTTATTGGACAAATTCTGCTTTTGGTGGAATGCCAACCTATCAGTTAGGTGCAAAATATCCTCACGATTACATCGGTGCTCTAGATGATGCTATCCGATTCTTACCTCGACCAGCCGATTATTTATTTTTATACTTTCTAGGATTCTACGGTCTTTTATTGGTTTTAAAAATCGACCCGCTTAAGGCTTTTTTTGGTGCGATTGCCTTTGGGTTTTCTACTTATTTGATTATTATTTTGGGTGTGGGACACAATGCCAAAGCCCACGCCATTGGGTATATGCCTATGGTTATTGCGGGTTTTATACTTGTTTTTCAGCGTAAATATATTCTAGGTGGCTTGGTTACGTTGTTTGCCACAGCTCTAGAAATTAATGCGAATCACTTTCAAATGACCTATTATTTGTTGTTGTTTTTGTTGATTTTGGTGGGTTATTATTCGTATCAAGCCATCAAAGAAAAACAATATATAGACCTTGGTAAAAGCTTTGGAATATTAGCAATTGCTGGAATTTTAGCCATTGGAGCCAATGCTACCAATTTATTAGCTACTTCTGAATATGCCGCTTTTAGTACTCGTGGGAAAAGTGAATTGACATTTAATCCAGATGGTTCGAAGAAAACGGAAGACATAGCTTTGTCTCGTGATTATATTACGGAATATAGCTATGGCATAATGGAGAGTTTCAATTTGATTGCTCCAAGACTCTTTGGTGGTTCGAATAGTGAAGCTCTTGGGAAAGATAGTGCAATGTTTGAATTTATGGTGGGTCAAGGTGTTCCTGAAGATCAAGCTGCCGATTTTGCTAATGGATTACCAACATATTGGGGTGATCAGCCGATAGTGGCTGCACCAGCATATATTGGAGTTGTGGTTTTCTTTTTGGCGGTTTTAGCATTATTCATTGATAAAAGAAAAATCAAATATATATTCTTTGGTGGCGCTATGTTTGCACTAGTCCTGTCTTGGGGAAAAAACTTTTCTTTATTGACGGATTTTTTCATTGATTACATTCCGATGTACGATAAGTTTAGAGCCGTTTCGTCTATTCAAGTTATTTTGGAATTATGCTTCCCAGTATTAGCCATTATGGGATTACAATCCTTTTTTACCATAGAAAAACAAGAACAAACGAAAGGAATTTTACATACCTTACTATTTGGTTTAGGAGTTATGTTGATTCTATTCGTAAGCAAGGGTGCTTGGAGTTATGCAGGTAGTAACGATGGATTGTATTTGCAGAGTTATGGTCCTGGATTTGTAGACGCATTAAAAGCAGATCGTATGAGTTTATACACAGCCGATTTGTTGCGTTCTTCCTTTTTTATAATCGTTATCGCTGCAATTTTGTGGTTGTATACCCAAAAGCGTTTCGCACAAAATACCGCCATAATCTTGGTTGGAATTTTGATGATTTTTGATCTTTTCTTTGTGGATAAAAAATATGTTTCAGGAAAAGATTTTATGAATGGTAGAGAAGTGGCGGCTCCATTTCAGGAAACGCCTGCTGATATTCAAATTTTGAGAGATCCTTCTAATTACAGGGTTTTTGAGGTAAGCGGAAATCTATCAAGCGCAAGAGCTTCATACTTTCATAAATCTTTGGGAGGTTATCACGCGGCTAAGCCAAGGAGAATTCAGCAATTATTCGATTACCAAATTGCTAAAAATAATATTGAGGTTTTAGATTTTTTAAATGTAAAATACATCATTCAAACCGATAAAGAAGGTAAAGAATTCCCAACCGTTAATCCTAATGCCAATGGAAACGCTTGGTTTGTAAGTCAAATAAAAGCTGTAGCTTCTGCCGATGAAGAAATGAAAGCTTTGGATAAATTCGATTCTAAAAATGTCGCAATTGTCAATACAAATGAGTTTACCATTCAAAATAAAAACTTTGTAAAAGATGCTTCAGCGGTAATTACTTTGGATGCCTACAAACCGAATCATCTAACGTATACTTCAACTAATACTAATGCTGGTTTAGCGGTGTTTTCTGAAATGTACTATGCTAAAGGTTGGAAAGCCTACGTTGATGGTAAAGAAACGCCAATTTACAGAGTAGATTATGTTTTGAGAGCTATTGAAATTCCAGTGGGTAAACACAAAGTGGAATTCAAATTCGAGCCACAAGTGGTACAAACTGGAAGTCTCATAGCGTTGATTAGTTCTATTGGAATGGTATTGCTTTTGGTAGGAGGGATATATGTAGAGAGAAAAAAAGCTACCAATAAAGGAAAGTAATTGTATTGAAAAATTGAAATTGATTTGATGGATAAATCAGTAGGAATTTCCCCTTTGGGGACAAGTGGGCGTAAACTCTTAATCATCACTTATTATTGGCCGCCAGCCGGAGGGCCTGGTGTGCAACGTTGGCTAAAGTTTGTAAAATATTTACCTGATTTTGATATACAGCCAATTGTTTATATCCCTGAAAATCCAACCTATCCTATAGTCGATGCACATTTAGAAAAAGAAGTGTCGCAACAAGCTATAATATTGAAAAAAAGCATTTTTGAACCCTATCAATTAGCTTCCTTTTTTTCTAAAAATAAAACTAAAAAAATAAGTTCGGGTATTATTCCTAATCAAAAAAAGCAATCCTTTTTGGAAGCGTTTTTATTGTGGATACGCGGTAACTTATTCATTCCCGATGCCCGTGTTTATTGGGTGAAACCTTCGGTCTCCTATTTAGAAAAATACATTACTGAAAATAATATTGACACTATCGTTACCTCTGGTCCACCGCATAGTTTGCATTTGATTGGACTGGAGTTGCAAAAAAAAGGAAACGTAAAATGGTTCGCCGATTTTCGTGACCCTTGGACGACTATTGGCTATCACAAAGCTTTGCGTTTGTCTAGTTATGCAGCCAAAAAGCATAAAAAATTAGAACATCAAGTGCTCAATGCTGCTGACACGATTATTGTAACCAGTAAAACGACTAAAACGGAGTTTCAAGCCATCACTTCAAAACCCATTGAAGTTATTACGAATGGGTATGACACTGAAAATGTGGCACCACAAAAGTTAGATACCAAATTCACTTTGGCACATATTGGTTCGTTTTTGTCTGAACGCAATCCACTGATTCTTTGGGGAAGTTTAGTGGAGTTAGTTGCCGAAATCCCTGATTTTAAAAAGCAACTTGAAATAAAATTGATGGGTGCTGTAAGTCAGGAAGTATTGGATACGATTACACGATTTGGACTCAATGACTATTTGAATAATTTAGGCTATGTGTCACACGATGAAGCTGTAGCAAATCAACGTAAATCGCAAGTATTATTGTTAATTGAAATTGATTCTGAAGATACCAAAAGCATTATTCCGGGGAAACTTTTCGAATATATGGTTTCTGGAAGACCAATCATCGCTATTGGACCCAAAGACTCTGATTTTGCCGAGATTATTACAAGTACAAATACAGGAGTATTTTTCGAATACGATAAAAAACAGCAGTTAAAGGCTACGATTTTAGCCTACTATCACCAATTTTTGGATGGAAAATTACAGTCGAATCCTGTTGGTTTACAAAAATATTCCAGAAAAAGTTTAACCAAAGAATTAGCTACTCTTTTAACTTCAAAATAGTAACTTCAAACCTCTAACCTCTAAATTCTACCTTCGAATAATGGGCATTGTTTTAAATCAATCATTAAAGAACACTATAATCACTTACATCGGTTTTGGAATAGGAGGGATAAGTACCTTGTTTTTATTTCCACCTATTTTAGGCAAAACTTATTATGGTCTTTCTAATTACATTTTGTCTTGTGCCAATGTATTGATGCCCTTATTCGCTATCGGAATGCAAAATACCTTAGTGAAGTTTTATTCGCAGTGCAAAACCGAAGAGGAAAGAAATCAGTTTTTGTCTTTTACAGTTTTATTTCCATTGCTATTTAGTATTCCACTGCTTTTGATTGGTTTGTTTTTCTATGATGAAATTTTATTTTTTGTTACCAAAAAGAATCCAATTGTAAAAGATTTTATTTGGATGATTCCTCTTGTAGGATTGTCAATGGCATATTTCGAAATATTTTATGCTTGGGCAAGAGTACATATGCATTCTGTCTTTGGAAATTTTATCAAAGAGGTTGGTTTACGACTATTTTCATTGTTAGCCCTTTTGGCTATGTATTTTAAGTGGATTACTGCGGTACAGTTTATTTATCTCACGGCGGGGATTTATTTTATAGCTTTTTTGGTCACTATGTTATATGCCTTCCGAATCAAAAAGCCAGTTTTTCAATGGGTAATTCCAGCACACGTAAAAGGGATTATAGAGTATTCGTTCTACATCATTTTATCTGGAAGTGTTGCGAATTTGCTACTCGATGGTGATAAAATTATGCTCAATCAGTATCTAGATATTGGAGCTATTGGTATTTACTCGGTGGCTACTTTTATTGCTTTGGTGATTTCAGTGCCAAGTCGCGCTATGCATCAAATCGTGTATCCAATTACGGCCAAGTTAATGCACGAAAACAAATACGACGAATTGAATGTCTTGTACAAAAAAACGTCTATCAATCTACAAATGGTGGGCGGATTCGTAATGTTGTGCATCTTTGTCAACATCAATCAGTTGTATGAATTGTTGCCCAAGGAATACGCTGGCGGAATTATTGTTGTTTTTATGATTGGCATCTCAAAATATTTCGATTTGATTTTAGGGAATAATAATGCCATTATTTTCAACTCCAAATACTATCGTATGGTGCTGTTTTTGGGCGTAATGTTAGCTGTGCTAACCTTTTTACTCAATTGGATTTTTATTCCTTTATATGGCATAATTGGCTCCGCATTTGCTACTTTGTTGTCTATTACCGCATACAGTATTGCCAAATTGTATTTTGTGGTCAATCGAATGCATCTGTATCCCTTTAGCAAACCAACTTTAGAATCATTAGGGGTTACGTTGGTAATTTTTCTGCTTTTTTACTTTTGGCAATTCCCATTTCATCCTTTAATTGGTATTACCTTAAAATCGATTTTGCTAACCGTGGTGTATGTTTATGCCAACTATAAAATGGTTATTTCTCCCGAAATTAACCAAGCCATCGACACACTTTTTTTAAAATTAAAAATAAAAAAATAAGCGGTATCTTCTTAAAATAGAATGGTTTGTGTTAAAAGTATGCTGTTTTGTCTTTATATTTGTTAAGCTGATTGTCAGATAAACAATGTTTAGGAGCAGTGATCAAAAGAGTTCTTGGTCACATCGTCCCGCCATCCGCTATATCTTTGCTTTTTTAAAGAAAAAAAGCAAAGGATGTCGCTACTGTCGGGGCTATAAGGAGGCAAAGTGCTTTCTTGCTTTCATTATGAAGAAATCAATAGCTTAGTTTTAATACAAACAGTCATCTTTTATGAATCATTTGAAAGCTTTTAAGATTCTTATCATTTCCTTGTCCGTAATATCCGTATTATGGGCACAAAAACAACAATCAAAGCCCTTTGCAACCACCCCAAAAGTTACTGATTCGGTCAATGTGGTTACATTTAAGGATAGTTACCCTGTAGTGCCTTTTCAGGATACCTTGTTTTTTATTCACAATAAAATAGGAAGTTTTTCTCCCGAAAAAAGAGCCAAAGCCATTGCCGACAGAATACGACAAATTTACAGCGACCCTTTGTTCGAAGCTGATTCTTTAAAAATCGTTCCCGCAGATATAACGCTTGATATTGTTTACAAAGAAGCCTTTATTATTATGTCTATAACCACTCAGGATGCTAAATCTGTGGGAGAAGACAGTCAGTTTTTAGCAAAACAAAATAAAGCTATCATTGCTAATGCAATCGTTAAAGAGAAAGAAGACAACGCTCCTGTCAAGTGGATGAAACGCATTGCACTAGAACTTCTTTTTATAGGATGTGTTAGTTTGCTTTTGTTTGGTATAAATGCTCTTTTTCGAAAGTTTAAATATTTTTTAATCCGCAATGAAGAAAAGTTTTTCAAAGGTATTTTAATCAAGAATTTTCATATTTTATCACCATCCAACCAACTTTATTTTACGCTGCGTTTTATAGGGATCATTCGCACTGTAGTTTTTATTTTTATAATTTATCTTTCGTTACCCTTACTTTTTAGTGTCTTTCCATCTACAGTAGGGTACACCACTACATTAATTCAATGGATTATGAAACCAGCCAAGTTTGCTTTGGTAAGTTTTATTGATTTTCTACCCAATCTGTTTTCTATCATTGTTATTGTAGTGTTGTTTCGCTATGCTCTAAAAATTATCAAATATTTTGTAGATGAAATCCAAAAAGAAAACATCAATATTGAAGGGTTTTATAGTGATTGGGCAAAACCAACGTTCAATATCGTAAAAGTATTGTTGTATGCTTTTATGTTAGTCATTATTTTTCCGTATTTGCCAGGCTCTGATTCGCCCATTTTCAAAGGAGTTACCGTATTTGTTGGTGTTTTGTTTTCCATAGGTTCTTCGAATGCCATTGCCAATATGGTGGCCGGATTGGTAATCACTTATATGCGTCCTTTTAAAATTGGTGATTTTATCAAAATTGGTGAAGTTAGTGGTTCTGTAATTGAAAAAACGGCCCTAGTCACCCGAATTAGAACACCAAAAATGGAAGATATTACCATTCCCAATGCTACAGTTTTATCGAGTTCATCTATAAATTTTTCTGCTAATACCAGAACAAATACCAACGGATTAGTAATTCATTCCACCGTAACCATTGGTTATGATGTTCCTTGGAGAGATGTTCATAAAGCCCTAATAGAAGCAGCCAATCGCACTGATTTAATTGAAAAAGAGCCAATGCCATTTGTCTTGCAAACCAGTTTAGACGATTTTTATGTTTCTTATGAAATCAATGCTTATACCAAAGAAGCTACAAAACAACCTCTTATCTATTCACTATTGCATCAAAATATTCAGGACTCTTTTAATGAAGCTGGCATCGAAATTATGTCACCTCATTATAAAGCGCTTCGAGACGGAAATCACACCACGATTCCACAGTCCTATTTATCTGCTAATTATCAACCAACTGTATTTCAAGTTAATAGGAATGATAATAACAAGAAATAGCTTAAAAATAGCTTCATTTTTTGCTGTTTTTGATAAGCTTTTAATCGATTTTAATTACCGTTTATCTAGTTTATAAATACAGATTATTTTTTAAAGTATTGATTTTTAATACATTGTGTTTTTAGAGGTTTTTTATAACAAATATCACTAAATCTGGGTATTGTGAATGCTATTATTCTGGGGTAAATTTGGCAAGCATTAAAATTTAATTTTTAATTGAGTTTTAACTTAAAAATCTTAGAAGCATGAAAAGTAACCAACCATTAAACCAAGAAGATTTAACCATTTTTACAAAATCTATTAATTCTAAATTAGAAGAAGGATTTATCTTGGAGGAAAGAAATGACGCATTGCCTTTCGCTGTTTTATCTAAAAAGCCAAAAAGGGTAAATCATAAGTTAAACTTTAAATTATCTTGTATTACTTTAGGTATTTGGTCTATTGTTTGGCTTTATTTGAATCATATTTCAAAGGCCAAAAAGATTGTAGTGGGGCTTGATGAAGATGGAAATGTTTTTCAAGAAAATTGCTATATGGGTTAGTGTATTCCTTCTTATTCTTTCATAAAAGAATTAGCCACGAATTCTGATAATTAATTACAGTATTCGTGGCTATTTTTATTCAAACTTGTTTAACCTTTAGTTCAGTTTGTCTTTTAAATATTTGGCAGTAACCGAATCTTTATTTTGAATGATGGTTTCTGGAGTTCCTACTGCTAAAAGTTTTCCTCCATTTTCTCCACCTTCAGGGCCCAAATCGATAATCCAATCGGCACTTTTTATCAAATCTAAATTGTGTTCGATGACAAGTATAGAATGCCCTTTTTCTATTAAAGCGTCAAAAGAGGCTAATAATTTTTTGATATCGTGAAAATGAAGACCTGTGGTTGGTTCATCAAATACGAATAATGCTTTTTCTTTGGTGGCTCCTTTCACTAAAAAAGAAGCTAATTTAATACGTTGAGCTTCTCCTCCTGAAAGCGTAGATGAAGATTGTCCCAATTGTACATATCCTAAACCAACATCCTGTAAAGGTTGTAGTTTTTGTATGATTTTATTTTGTTTATGCTTTGTAAAAAAGGCAATGGCATCATCAATTGTCATTGTAAGTATATCATGAATGTTCTTTTCCTCAAAAGTAACTTCTAAAATTTCTTTTTTGAATCGTTTTCCATTGCAAGTTTCACAAGGTAATTGTACATCTGCCATGAAAACCATTTCTACATTGATAGTACCTTCTCCTTTACAGGTTTCGCATCGGCCTCCATCTACATTGAAAGAAAAATGTTTGGCTTGATATCCTCTTACTTTAGATAGTTTTTCTTTTGCGAATAGGTCTCGAATGTCATCATAAGCCTTTATATACGTTACTGGGTTTGAGCGAGAGCTTCTTCCTATTGGATTTTGATCTACGTACTCAATATGTTTAATATGAGAAAATGAACCTTTTATTTCAGTAAACTGACCTGCTTTCTCACCAATGTTTTCTAGTTTTTTTTGCATGGCAGGAAACAGTATTTTCTTGATTAGTGTACTTTTTCCACTTCCTGAAACACCCGTTACCACCGTAAGGACGTCTAAAGGAAAAACAACATCAATGTTTTGTAGATTGTTTTCTCTAGCTCCAATAATTTCGATATAATTTTTATAAGAACGTCTTTTTTTGGGAGTTTCAATTGTTTTTTTGCCACTCAAATAATTTGCGGTCAAGGAATCGGCTTTTAGAATTTCATCAAAAGTTCCTTGAGCTACTAAGTTTCCGCCCAAAGTTCCTGCTTCTGGTCCAATATCAATGATCATGTCGGCAGCTTTCATGATGTCTTCATCATGTTCTACAACAATCACGGTATTGCCTAAATCTCGTAATGAAAGTAATACATTAATTAAGCGTTCGGTATCTTTTGGGTGCAATCCAATACTGGGTTCATCCAAAATATACATAGATCCAACCAAACTGCTTCCAAGAGATGTTGCCAAATTAATGCGTTGTGATTCTCCACCTGACAAGGTTGCCGAGTTTCTATTTAAGGTCAAATAATCCAATCCTACTTCCGTCAAAAAAGATAATCGATTGTTGATTTCCACTAAGAGACGTTTAGCGATTTGTTTTTCATATTCATCTAATTGAATGTCTTTGAAGAAGTCAACTAGTTTTTTGATTGGTAAATCAACCAAATCAGAAACGGTTTTCTGATTGACTTTTACGTAGGATGCCTCTGGGCGAAGTCGTTTTCCTTTACAAGTAGGGCATTTGGTTTTGCCTCTGTAACGAGATAACAAAACACGATTTTGAATTTTATAATTTTTTTCCTCTAATTCTTTAAAAAAATCATGTAGTCCTTGAAAGTATTGATTTCCTGTCCAAATCAGTTCTTTTTGTTCTTCAGTTAACTGAAAATAAGGTTTGTGAATGGGGAAATCGAATTTGTAGGCAGAGTTGACTAATTCATCTCTAAACCAACTCATGCTTTCGCCACGCCAAGGATAGATAGCATTTTCAAATACCGAAAGGGTTGTGTTAGGAATGACGAGTTCTGGGTCGATACCAATAATGTTTCCGTAGCCTTCACAAGCAGGACAAGCCCCATAAGGATTATTGAAACTAAATAAATGAACGTTGGGTTCAAGGAAAGACATACCATCAAGCTCGAAGCTATTAGAGAAGCTAAATCTATTTTTTTCGTTGAGTTCTTGTAGAAAACATTCTCCTTTTCCTTCGTAAAAAGCCGTTTGAATCGCATCTGCCAATCGATTGTAAAACTCTTCTTCATTCTTTACTACAATCCTGTCTATGATAAGTTCGATGGTTAATTTTTCTAACTCTTTCTCTTTTTTGTCGGAAATAGAAGTAATGAAATCGTCTAAACGAAGCATTTCATGATCTACAAGAACTCTAGCAAAGCCTTGTTGTTGCAAAATTTTTAGCTTGTCTTGTAGTTTTCGTCCTTCTTCTACATGAAGAGGGGCCAATAGTAACCATTTGCTATCCAACGCTAATCCTTTTACACAATTGACCACATCAGTTACGGTGTTTTTCTTTACCTCTTGACCAGAAATAGGAGAGTAGGTACGTCCAATTCGAGCATACAACAACTTAATATAGTCATAGATTTCTGTAGAAGTTCCAACGGTTGAGCGTGCATTGGTTGTATTTACTTTTTGTTCGATGGCAATTGCTGGAGCAATCCCTTTGATGTATTCTACTTTTGGTTTGTCTAATCTGCCTAAAAATTGTCTGGCATACGAAGACAAGCTTTCTACATAGCGTCGTTGTCCCTCGGCATAAAGAGTGTCAAAAGCCAAACTTGATTTTCCTGAGCCCGATAGTCCAGTAATTACAACTAATTTGTTTCTAGGAATTACAACATCCACATTTTTTAGGTTATGAACCTGAGCACCTTTAATGATAATGTTTTGCTTTGGGTCTATAGTAGAAAGTTCAATCGGCATAATAAAATGAATTTGCACAAAAGTAATCAATTTTGCCCTGTTTGTAGAGGTTGAACGAATCACAATTTTTAGTCCTATTTGCTAAAAAAGAAGTACGATTATAGTTGTTTTTTACAGTTTGAATTTTTGGTTTCTATTGATTTATTTAGAATTTAAGATATTAAGTTATAGTTTTACATAAATATTCAACCCATGCGATTATATAAAATTTTTCTACTCGGAGCTTTATTTTCTGTTTTTAATTTTTTCGCGCAAGAACTACCACCAATTGTAAAATATTCTCCCAATACTTACGGAGCAGGCAATCAAAATTGGATGATTTCTCAAGACCAAAATCAATATTTGTATTTTGCTAATAATGAAGGTTTACTCACTTTTGATGGCTCTAAATGGGATTTGTATCCATCGCCCAACGAAACGATTATTCGTTCTGTAAAGGTCATTGGTCAGCGAATTTACATCGGTTGTTATATGGAGTTTGGCTATTGGGTGCGTAAGAAAAATGGTCAACTTCAGTATACTTCTTTGAGTAAAAAAATTAAAGGCAAAATTCAAGAGGATGAGCAGTTTTGGAATATTTTGAATTATGACCAATGGATTATTTTTCAGTCGTTGAACAAAATTTTTATTTATGATTCCAAAAAAGATACATTTAAAGTTATTGCACCTCAAAGCGGTATTTTGAAATCCTATCGAACACCCAATGCAATTTATTATCAAACAGTATCAAATGGTTTGTTTGAAATTGTAAGTGGAAAAGAAAGTTTAGTTTCGAATGATCCAATACTCAAAAACAATAAAATAATCAACGTATTCGCCATTGACCAAGGGCTTTTGATTCAAACTCAGTGGAATGGTTTTTATACGTTAATTCAAAATAAAGTATCTCGATTTGCCACCGAAGTCGATCATCAGTTAATTGCAAATAATATTTACAACAGTCAACAATTATCCAATGGCAGTTTTGCAGTAGGTACTGTTTCTGATGGTGTTTTTATTATTGATCCTCAGGGTAAGTTACAACATCATATATCTCAAAGTAAAGGATTGAGTAATAACACTGCTTTGTCTTTGTTTGAAGATGCCGATAAAAATTTATGGATTGGTTTAGATAACGGTATCAATTGCATCAATTTGCAATCGCCAATTAAGAGTTTTACTGATAATTCTGGTGTTTTGGGAACTGTTTATGCTACAAAACTTATTGACGGAAGACTTTATGTAGGTACAAATCAAGGTCTTTTTTATAAACGATATCCTTCCAATGAAGAGTTTAAGTTTATCAATGGAACAAAAGGACAGGTGTGGTCTTTATTTGACTGGAATGGAGAATTATTTTGTGGTCATGATTCGGGTACTTTTGTAATTCAAGGAGGAACGGCTATTCCTATTTTTAAAAGTTCCGGTACTTGGAAGTTTTCTCCAGTACCTAATAGAAAAGACCTTTTGTTGCAAGGCAATTATTATGGGATTTCGGTTTTGCAAAAGGTAAATAATCAATGGGTCTTTAAAAACAAAATTGCTGGTTTTGATTATTCTGCCAAAAGTTTTGAAATCACAAAAGGACTTGAAGTATACATAAGTCACGAATACAAAGGTGTTTTTCGTTTGCAATTGAATAAAGAATTGACAAAAACAGCGCCTTTTTATACGTATTCGTCTCCCAAAAAAGGAAAAAATGCCAGTCTAATACAATTTAATGGAGCTATCTATTATGCCTATAAGGAAGGAATTTTTAAGTTGAACCCCAGAACGAAGCTATTTATAAAAGACCCTTTCCTTAGTACTATTTTTAGCAAAGATGAGTATACTTCAGGTCAAATGATTGTTGATAATTCCAATAGATTGTGGTTGTTTACCAAGAACTATATTCATTATTGGTCGTTAAGTAAATTGAGCAATCAGTTAAAAGATAATGTAATTCCGATTCCAGCTTCGTTGACGAATTCAATGTTGGGTTACGAGAATTGTACGCAACTTTCTAATTCAGTTTTTCTTATAGGAACTGCTGATGGATATTATACTTTGAATTTGAATGATTTGAGTTTTAAAAATTATAAAGTAGCCATTACAAACATTGCTGTCAATCGGTTGAATGAAGGTTCATACAATTACTCTATTCCAGAAGACGGTAAATTCAATTACAAGCAAAACAATATTGCATTCAATTTTACGGTACCTGAGTATAATAAATACATCAATGCCGAGTATCAGTTTTTACTCGAAGGATTTCAAGAAGATTGGAGCAAGTGGAGTTCTAGGTCAGCCATTAATTTTAAAAACTTGCCTCCTGGAGATTATGTTTTTAAGGTAAGGGCAAAGTTTTCGAATACCTTACTAGACAATACCGCTATTTATTCATTTACAGTATTAAAACCTTGGTATCTTACCAATTTAGCGGTATTTATTTACTTGGTGTTATTTGTTGTTTTGGTATTCTATATTCATAGAGCTTACAAAAATTATTATGAAAAGCAAGAAGCCAAATTAATCGAAGAGAACAACCTTTTGTTAGAAATTAAAGAATTAGAAAACGAACAAGAGTTAATGCGCTTACGAAATGAGCAATTGTCTCAGGATGTCGATTCTAAGAATAGAGAATTGGCTGTTTCTACTATGAGTTTGAATAGTAAAAATGAGTTATTGGCTTTTATTAAAGAAGATTTAAAGAAAACCGCACAGAGCGACACATCGAATATAAAATCAGTAATATCAACTATCAATAAAAATATTACTGAAGAAGATTCTTGGAAAGTTTTTCGTGAAGCTTTTGATAGTGTAGATAAAGATTTCCTTAAGCGTGTAAAACAAATGCACCCATCTTTGACTCCAAATGATTTGCGTCTTTGTGCCTATCTAAGAATGAACCTTTCTTCAAAAGAAATTGCTCCTTTGTTAAACATTTCAGTGAGAAGTGTAGAGATAAAAAGATATCGTTTGCGTAAAAAAATGGATTTAACGCATGAACAAGGCTTAGTTGAATATATTCTTACCGTATAGTTTTTTATAAAAACCTCTTTTTTACCTATACATCACCACAACATTTTGATTTGTTGTGGTTTTTTTTGATTCTTTATTAAAATCGTTAACATATTATTTTCGTAATAAATATGCTGTTTTTTTAAGGTTTATTTAAATTAATGCTATTTTTTTTGGTTTGTATGTTTTTTGTAGGGGTTGTTTTTTTACTATCACGTTGTAGTTAAAGTAATTTTAGGTTTCAATACAAAACCAAAATGTTATGAAATCTAAACTAGTAGTAATTGCATTCATTTTGCTGGCCTCATTGGGGTATGCACAAACGAATGAAATCATTGGAAAGGTAATCGATGCCAAAACCGGAACCTCACTCCCGGGAGTAAATGTGAGGGTAAAAAATGGTACTCAATCTGCCTCAACCGATTTTGACGGAAGTTTTAAATTAGGCAAAGTAGCTAGCAATTCGGTGTTGCTTTTTAGCTATGTTGGGTATCGAGATACTCAGATTACGGTTACAGGTAATCAAAATTTAACCATAAAAATGGAAGAAGAATCCAGTGCTTTAAAAGAAGTAGTGGTGATTGGTTATGGTAGCCAAAAGAAAAGAGAGGTAACAGGAGCAGTTTCGGTCTTAGATGCCAAAGCCTTGGACGTTATCAAACCAGTAAAAGTTGAACAGGCGCTTCAAGGAACCGTTTCTGGAGTAAATGTTACGACTCAGTCAGGTTCGCCAGGGGCTGCTTTGGATATCAGAATTCGTGGTATCGCAACTAACGGTGAAAATAGACCAACCACTATTATTGATGGTTATGTTGGTGAATTAGGCCTGCTCAATCCTAACGATATCGAAACTATTACTGTTTTGAAAGATGCACAAGCGGCCATTTATGGTACCATCGGTGCAAATGGGGTGATTTTAATTACCACCAAAACAGGAAAAAAGAACGCTAAAACTAAGGTTAACTTTAATACCTACGTTGGTTTTCAAGAAACCTCTAGAACATTACCTACTTTAAATGCAACAGAGTATGCTTTGTTGTTGAATGAAAGTTATGCTAATGGTGGTCAGACTATTCCTTACCCGAATGTTACAGGTTTAGGAAAAGGAACCAATTGGCAAAAAGAAGTATTCAGTACAGGAGTTCCTATCATTAATCATGATATATCAATTTCTGGTGGTTCCGAAAAGATGACTTACTCTGTAAGTGGTTCGCACTTAGATCAAGAAGGTATTGTTGGTACAGATAAATCTGGTTTTTTAAGAAACACGGCTAGAGTAGCTTTAGGTGCAGACCTAAGCGACAAATTGAAATTGAAAACCAATGTTATTTATACTTATTTCAATAGAAAAACATTAAATGAAAATGGATTAGGTTCTGTCTTGTTTAATGCCTTAAATACTCCCGCTACTCTAAAACCTTATGATGCGAATGGCAACTTTACTTTAGTACCAAGCACAGCGGGTTTAGGTACTGAAATTATTAACCCATTGGCACAAGTAGATAATACCTACAACGATTATAACTTTAAGAAATTGAATGGTAATTTCGGATTAGATTATAAATTGTTTGATGGTTTCGTACTTTCTAGTACGATTGGTTTTAATACTTCTAATAGCGAATCAAGAGATTTTGCCAAGCAAATAAGTTACGGAGGTAAAGTTTTTGATGTACAACGTAGTTCGGTAACGCAAGGAGCTGTGAATGATAACAATTACTCGTTTGATATTTTTGGAACTTACACAAAAAAAATTGGAGAAAATCACAGTTTTGTAGGGACCATAGGTAATACTATTTTTAAAGAATGGGGTAATGGACTTTTCGCTACAGGTTATGATGTGCCCAACAATTCTTGGGAATTCGCAGATATTTCATTGACTACAGGAACGTTAGATGCTAAAACCAATAGTTCTTATGTGTACGACGAGAGAAGGCTGTCTTATTTTGGGAGATTACAATACGATTTCAAAGGAAGATACTTATTATCGGCGATGTTAAGACGTGATGCTTCAACCAAATTTGGACCAACTAATAGAGTAGGTTACTTTCCCTCATTTACCGCAGGTTGGATCGTTTCGGACGAACCTTTTTATGGGGAGTCTAAAACACTTAATTTTATGAAATTAAGAGCTAGTTATGGTACTTTAGGAAATGACCAAATTCCAAACAATGGTTATGTTGGTTTATTAGGAGGTGAAGGTACTTATGTATTTAACGGAGTTTTGGTAAACGGAACGGCGAATGGTCAAATTCCTAATCCAAATTTGAAATGGGAAGAAGCCAGAAAATTTGATGTTGGTTTGGATTTAAAACTATTTGAGAACAAACTTTCTATTATTACCGACTATTTCATCGATACTCGTAAAGACTTATTAATCCCAAATATTCCTGTTTCGGGTATTAATGGTACTGCTGCACCAGGAGCTGGAGCGCCAACCTTAAATGCTGGTACAGTGAGAAACTCAGGAGTTGAATTTTCGATGGATTTCAAACATACTTTTGAAAATGAATTATCGTTGAGTTTAGGATATAATGTTACTTTCCTTAACAATAAAGTTTTGGCTGTTGATAACGGAACTGGATTTATTGAAGGAGGATCTTTTGGCGTAGGGCAACCTGCTCCTTCAAGAATGGAAGTTGGCAAGCCAATTGGATATTTCTTTGGTTATAAAACCGATGGAATTTTTCAAAATCAAGCCGAAATCGATGCGCATCCATCACAAATTGCATTAGGAGCGAATGCTGCTCCAGGTGACATTAGATATGTGGATATCAATGGAGATGGTATTATCAATGCTAATGATAGAACCAATATTGGAGACCCCATTCCAGAAGCTACAATGGGTTTCAATATGCAAGTAAACTACAAAAATCTAGATTTCGCAGTATATACTTTTGCTTCTGTTGGAAATGATATGGTTCGTAATTATGAAAGAACTTTATCTGATGCTAATCGATTAAATTATGTCTTGGATCGTTGGACAGGAGAGGGGTCTACTAACTCAACGCCAAGAGTAACTACAGGAGCTACCTCAAATAATGTATTCTCAGATTATTTTGTAGAAGATGCTTCTTACATCCGAATTCAGAATGTTCAACTAGGATACACTTTGAGTCCAACCGTTTCTGAAAAAATTGGAGTATCAAAATTCAGAATTTACACAGGGGTAAACAACTTATACACGTTTACCAAATACAAAGGTTACGATCCGGGAGCTTCAAATGGAGCGCCTATTGGTGGAGGAATTGATTATGGATTTTATCCTATTCCAAGAACTTATTTGTTTGGACTAAACATTAATTTTTAATTGCAATTACAATGAAAAAGTATCTTTTTTTAACGATAGCAACCGTATTTGTTACTACACTTACCGTTACCTCTTGTTCGGATGAATTTGTAGATCGTTCTCCTGCTTATTCTATCGACTCAGAAAATTATTTTAATTCTAAAGATGATTATGATAAAGCACTTGTAGCCGCTTACGATTTATTACAATCATCTTATGTGAATGTTTTGTTAGGCGAAATTGCCTCAGATAATACACTTGCCGGTGGAGAAAGCCCAACCGATGTAATTGGTTTTCAACAAATAGACGATATGATTCATACGCCTGTAAACAGTAATTTACGTGATTTATGGAACTGGATGTTTGCTGGAGTGCAAAGAGCCAATTATATTTTGGAATTTAAAGACAAAACCGATTTTTCAGGCAAAAATCAGGTTATTGCCGAGGCTCGTTTCTTACGTGCTTACTACCAATTTGAATTGGTTAAATGGTTTGGAGGTATTCCAATGAAAGGTGATGCTCGCTTCAAAATTGGTGATGAAAAAACAATCAAGAGAGCCACAATTCAAGAAGTATATGCTTCTATCGAATCGGATTTGATTTTTGCTTCGGCTAATTTGGCCGCTGTTCCTTCTCAAAAAGGTCGTGCTACCAAAGGAGCTGCTTTGGCTCTTCTTGGAAAAGCATATTTGTATCAAAACAAATTCACACAAGCAGCTACTACTTTAGAGAGTGTTATTACGTCTAATACTTATTCTTTGGTTACTGATTATAATTCCATTTTTGAAGAAGCTGGCGAAAACAATGCAGAGTCTGTTTTTGAAGTACAATATACAGATATTGAAGGCGCTGGATTTGGATGTTTACAATGTAGTGAAGGGAATGTAGCTGTAGGTTTTAATGGTATTAGAAATTATTCAGGTAGTGTTTTTTCTTCTGGATTTAGTTTTAATGTTCCAACAAAAGAAGCGGCCGATGCTTTCGAAATTGGTGATCGAAGAAAGGATGTTGCTATCCTTGATATAGAGGCTTGGGCAGCAAGTACTAACGCTACTTTTGGAAAAGGAAACGAACATACAGGGTATTTCAATAGAAAATATTTGCCAAGAAAAAGAAGTGCGAATGCTGCAGGAGATTTGAATTTGACCAATCCTAATAACTACAGAGCCATTCGTTATGCCGATGTGCTATTGATGGCTGCCGAAGCCAATAGCCGAGGCGGAATTGATGACGCCAAAGCTAGATTGTATTTGAATCAAGTACGTCGTCGTGCTTTTGGTGATACCAATCATGATATTACAGCTTCTGGAGCTGCTTTGACAGATTTTATTTTGGCAGAAAGAAGAGTAGAGCTTTTGGGAGAAGGACATCGTTTCTTTGACTTGGTGAGAACTGGTAAAGCAGCCGGAAAAATCCCAGGATTTACTGCTGGTAAAAACGAATTATTCCCTTTACCTATTGAAGAAATTCAATTTTCTAACGGAAATTGGCAACAAAACCCTGGATACTAAAATATGAAAACGATGAAAAAAATAGTTTATATACTAAATATGTTAGCGCTTATTTTGATAGTAAGTTGTACTAACGAAAACGACCTTATAGATGTAAGCAGTGTTGGAGCTCCATCCAATATATCCGCTCTGACAACGGTTACTCAAGATAATACAGGTAAAGTAACTTTTTTGCCAAGAGGAGAAGGAGTTACACGTTATGAGATTTTTTATGGTGACGGAACCACAGAACCTGGTTATGTAACACCCGGAGGAACAGTCGACCACACGTACAAAGAAGGTGTATACGATGCCAAAATCGTAGGGACTACTATCGATGGAAAAAGAACCGAAGTAATTCAAAAAGTTGTAGTGGCTTTTAGAGCACCAGAAAATCTTGTGGTGACTATCGAAAATGATTTGACAGTTTCTAAAAAAGTTACAGTTAAAGCGACTGCTGATTTTGCTTTGTTTTATGATGTATATTTTGGGGAATCTGGAAAACCTGATCCTATTTCGGCTAACAATGGAGAATCTGTTTCTTATACGTATCAACAACCAGGAGTATACAAAATACGTGTGGTTTCTAAAAGTGCGGCCATAAAAACCACGGAGTATTCAACGGATTTTACTGTTACAGTTGTAAATAAACCAAGTAGCTCGGCACCAACACCTCCAAACAGACAGGCTGGAGATGTAATCTCACTTTACGGATCGAAATATACCAATGTGGCAGGAACAAATTTCTTCCCAGATTGGGGACAAGCAGGGCAAGGAAGCAGTTGGACAGAGTTTGATTTGAACGGAGATAAGATGTTAAACTACATAAACTTGAGTTATCAAGGAATTGCACTGGCCGATGGAACAACGATAAACGTATCAGGAATGGAGTACATTCATATGGACGTTTGGACAGCAGATTTGGCTAAAATTGAAACTTCATTGATTAGTAAAACTAATGGCGAAAAGCCAGTAGTAAAAGATCTTGTGGCCAATCAATGGACAAGTATCGATATTCCAATTTCAGCATTTACAAGCCAAGGATTGACGGTAGCTGATATTTTTCAATTAAAATTTGTTGGCACGCCATGGGCAAAAGGCTCAGTATTCATAGATAACATTTACTTCTATAAATCGCCATCAGCTTTGTTAGAATATCCAATTGATTTTGAATCAACTTTATTGACGTATGCATGGACTGGTTTTGGAGGAATGGAAGGTAAAGCGAATGTAGTAGCAAATCCGGATGCTTCTGGAATTAATGTTTCTAACAAAGTTCTTAAAATGGAAAAACCATCTGGTGCTCAAACATGGGCAGGTGCAACGCTACTTTTAGATACAAAAATTGATTTTTCAAAAGGAACAAAAATGAAAATTACGGTTTGGTCACCTAAAGTGGGAGCACAAATTCTTTTCAAAATGGAAGATAAATCCAATTCAGGAATAAATTTTGAAGTACCAGCAACAACAACAGTTGCCAATGCGTGGGAAGTATTGACCTTTGATCTAACGGGTAAATACGATGCTACAAAAACATACAATTTGTTAGCATTATTCCCTGATTTTGGTGTAGCAGGTTCAGGTTCTATCTTCTATTTTGACGACATCAAACAATCCAACTAAAACAATTCAAAAATGAAAAATATTTTAAAATATATAACAGCTGCCTTTTTACTGTTACTCATGGTAAATTGTCAGGACGATAATGTAGAGTTCGGCTCCTTAGATACTCCTACGAATTTAGCAGTAAAAGTAGACATAGTAGGTAAGTCTGCTACAGCTCCTAATGGAGACGGATCAGGGAAAGTACTTTTTACAGCTACTGCTGATAATGCAATCTCTTACAAATACATTTTTAGTGACGGTACTTCTCAAAATGCACCAAGTGGTATTTTTGAAAAAGGCTTTGCAAAACCAGGAACAAATACTTATACCGTAACTGTTTTGGCAAGCGGTAAAGGAGGAATCACTACAAATACCACTGTTGAGGTTACTGTATTTAGTAATTTTAAAGATGATGAAGCCGTGAAGTTTTTAACAGGTGGATCATCTAAAAAATGGTATTGGTCACAAACAGAAGTAGGTCATTTGGGTGTAGGCCCCAATACTTCGCATACTGATGCTCAATTCGGAACTCAAAACTACTATCCTTCGTTCTATGGTGCAGCGGCTAATGAAAAAGCATCTACTTGTTTGTACAATAGTGTGATGACTTTCTCAGTTGCTGGTGATCAATTAAAATTTAATTTGGATAACAAAGGTCAAACTTACTATAATGCTGCTTTTATAGGAGGCGGAAATGATGACTGTAGAGCCTTAGATACTAGCGGACAAAAAACAGTTATTTTGAGCCCATCAGAATCTTTTGTTACTAAAAATCCAGACGCTAAAACCCAAACACGCGGTACCTTAATGACTATTTCAGACAACGGATTCATGGGGTATTATATTGGTACAAGCTCTTACGAAATACTGTCTATTACTGAAAACAGAATGGTGGTCAGAGCAGTAATGGGTGGTAATGATTTCTTAGCATGGTATCATATTTTTACTACTACACCTCCCGGACAAGCTACAGGACCTACAGATTATACGAACTTGGTTTGGTCTGATGAATTCAATACCGACGGTGCTCCTGATGCTACCAAATGGGGTTATGATTTAGGTGCTGGCGGTTGGGGTAATAATGAAGCTCAAACCTATACCAATAACGCTGCAAATGTTGTTGTGCAAGGTGGAGTATTAAAAATTACTGCTAAAAAAGAAGGATCTACGTATACTTCAGCTCGTTTGAAATCTGAGGATAAATATGAGTTTACGTATGGTAAAATTGAATTTAGAGCTAAGTTACCTGCTGGCGGCGGAACATGGCCTGCGGTTTGGTCTTTAGGGCAAGATTATAAAACGAATACTTGGCCGGGTTGTGGAGAAATCGATTTTATGGAACATAGAGGAAATTCTCCAAATGTAATTCATGGTTCGTTACACTTTCCAGGTAATTTCGGAGGAAATGCGAATACTAATACTACAACCATTGCTAATGCAACCACTGAATTTCATGTGTACAAAACTATTTGGACACCATCGTCTATAAAGTTTTATGTAGATGATAAATTATTTCATTCATTTGCAAATAACAACACAGTTCCGTTCAACAAAGACTTTTTCTTGATTATGAATGTGGCTATGGGAGGAACTTTTGGAGGAACAATTGATCCAGCTTTTACACAATCTACTATGGAAGTGGATTACATTAGAGTGTACCAATAATTTAATATACTAATACCAATAGAAGATTGACTCACAATCAATCTTCTATTTTTTAACAGCGAGCTTATGATACTCACAAAGAAAAAACAACTTGTAATGGCCTTTGTTATTGCAGGTTTGCACCTCGGTTCTATAACTGCTCAAACTAAACCCGTTGCCACTGCAGTTAGCTTGGATAAAAAAGTTACTTCTTTATTAAAGAAAATGACTTTGGAGGAAAAAGTTGGACAGTTAAACCAATACAATGGTTTTTGGGATGTTACCGGTCCTTCTCCAAAAGAAGGACAAGCCGCTAAAAAATACGAAAATTTAAAGAAAGGATTAGTAGGCTCGATGCTCAATGTAAAAGGAGTAAAAGAAGTCCGAACGCTACAAAAAATTGCAGTAGAACAAACCCGATTGGGTATTCCTTTGCTATTTGGTTTTGACGTAATTCACGGCTATAAGACTATCAGTCCAATTCCGTTGGCTGAATCGGCGAGTTGGGACTTACAAGCTATCCAGCAATCAGCAGCTATGGCCGCAGAAGAAGCTGGAGCTGTTGGAATTAACTGGACATTTGCACCAATGGTAGATATTTCTCGTGATGCTCGTTGGGGTAGAGTAATGGAAGGCGCTGGAGAAGACCCATATCTTGGAAGTTTGATTGCCAAAGCTAGAGTAGTTGGTTTTCAAGGTGATTTTAGTAGCAACAAAAACATTTTAGCTTGTGCTAAACATTTCGCAGGTTATGGTTTTGCCGAAGCAGGTAGAGACTACAACACAGTCGATATTGGCGAATCTACCTTGCAAAATATAGTTTTTCCTCCTTTTAAAGCTGCGCTCGATGCAGGTGTAAGAACCTTTATGAACTCTTTCAACGAATTGGATGGAATTCCTGCAACGGGTAATGCCTATTTGCAACGAAAAATCCTAAAAGGAGATTGGGGTTTTCAAGGTTTTATGGTGTCTGATTGGGGTTCTATTATGGAAATGCAAGCGCACGGCTATGCAAAAGATTTAAAACACGCTGCCGAGTTGGCTATCAATGCAGGTTCTGATATGGATATGGAATCTAGTGCTTACGTAGAGCATTTGGTTCAGCTTGTTCGCGAAGGAAAAGTGAAAGAAAGCACCATCGATGAAGCTGTAAAACGTATCCTTAGAACAAAATTTGTTTTAGGCTTATTTGATAATCCTTATAAATATTGCGATGAGGAATATGAAAAAGCTACTGTTGGTAAACCCGAATTTCATCAGCAGGTTTTAGAAATGGCTAAAAAATCAATTGTTTTGTTAAAGAACAACAATGAGATTTTGCCACTTAAGAAATCAGGTCTAAAAATAGCGTTAATCGGTGCACTTGCGGCTGATAAAACAAGTCCGTTAGGCAGTTGGCGTATTGCAGCCGATGATAATACCGCTGTTTCTGTTTTAGAAGGATTACAAGCTTATAAAGACAACCAGTTGACGTATGCCAAAGGCGCTGATGTAGCTTTAGGGGAGCCTAAATTTGTTTTTGAAACCAAAATCAATACTACAGACAAGAGTGGTTTTGAAGAGGCGATTACAGCAGCCAAAAATGCAGACGTTGTGGTAATGGTTCTTGGAGAACACGGATTGCAATCTGGAGAAGGACGCAGTAGAACTGATATTGGTTTGCCAGGCGTGCAACAAGAATTGCTTGAGGCGGTTTATGCGGTAAATCCAAAAATTGTTTTAGTATTGAATAATGGTCGTCCGCTGGCTTTGCCTTGGGCTGACGAACATATTCCAGCGATTGTTGAAGCTTGGCAATTAGGAACACAAAGCGGTAACGCAATTGCTCAAGTTTTATATGGCGATTACAATCCTAGCGGAAAATTACCTATGACGTTTCCTAGAAATGTAGCTCAAGTTCCTATTTACTATAATCATAAAAATACAGGAAGACCATCCTCAAATGAGCCAGAAAGTGTTTTTTGGTCGCATTATATCGATGAAAAAAATACACCTCTTTACCCATTTGGTTTCGGGTTGAGTTATTCCAAATTTGACTATTCAGATTTAAAATTATCATCTCCTTCATTTACAAAGAATGGTAAAATTGAAGTTTCAGTTACGGTTACCAATTCTGGTAAAGTGGCTGGTAAAGAAGTAGTTCAAATGTATATTAGGGATTTATTTGCTAGTGTTACGCGACCTGTTTTAGAATTGAAAGGATTTGAAATGATAGAACTGCAACCCAATGAGTCCAAAAAAGTAGTTTTTACGATTGATGAAAAAACAATCGAATTTTATACTGCGAATGCAAAATGGGAAGCTGAAGCTGGAGATTTCAAAGTATTTGTAGGTGGAAGCTCTGCACAAACATTACAGGCAGATTTTCAATTTGCCCAATAATAAAGGAGTTAGTAGTTGATTTAACTTGTATTTCGTTTTCATTACTGCTGCAAGATGAATTAATTTTTAATGGTGTTTTTTTTTACTTCGAACGTATACTCTTTAATGAGGATACCTGAAAAAATTAGAAATACAAGTTTAAATCAACGCTTTATATTTTATGATTTGCCCTCTCTCTGGGTAAAACAATAACGCATTAATTTTTAGGGGATGAAAAAGTATATAATACTAATAGTAGGAGTGGTGAGTTGCAGTTTTGCTCAGCAAACGCAACGAAAACTAGTCTGGGAAGAAAATTTTAACGGAAAAACCCTTGACGAAAAAGTCTGGAATATTGAAATTGGAGATGGCTGCCCTAACTGCGGTTGGGGAAACAACGAACGACAATTGTACACCGATTCAAATCACACAATAGAGAAGGGGAATTTAGTAATCAAAGCCAAAAAAGAAGGTAATCAATACACTTCAACCAGAATCAATACCAAAGGAAAAAAAGAGTTCCAGTACGGCCGATTTGAGATTAGGGCAAAGTTGCCTGTAGCCAATGGATTATGGCCTGCCTTTTGGATGTTGGGTTCAAATTTTAAAGAAGCAGGTTGGCCAAAATGCGGTGAAATTGATATTTTAGAATATGTAGGCCGTGAACCACACGTTATTTTCAATTCGTTGCATACACAAGACAGTCACGGAAATACCATAAATACTAAGAAAACTACCATTCCAGATATCGAAAAAGGCTTTCATTTGTATGCTATCGATTGGGATAAAGACAAAATTGCTTTCTATGTAGACAATCAATTAACTTACACTTTTCAACCCAAAGAAAAGAATGAAAATACTTGGCCATATAATCAACCTTTTTATTTTCTAGCCAATTTGGCAATCGGAGGTAATTTTGGTGGACAAATTGTAGACGATGCGGCACTGCCTGATCATTTTTATATTGATTACATCAAAGTATATCAATAATTTTTTAAGAAATAACTTTTTCCAAAAACAAGTTATATCCAAAAATGCTGAACAAGAAAAGCCTGATCTTATTTGTAAGAATTCAGGCTTTTTTCTATTATTTATTTAACAATCGCTCTTATTTTTTGCAATTTTTATTTGTTTGTTAAGATAAAAATTTGTTAAATTTGACCATTAACTAGCCAAAACCAATTAAGCCTATAGTCCAAAATTACTTTTTAGAGAATTTCCCCCAAATTTAAAACTAAACTAAAAGGTAAGACTATGGCTGCTAAACATTTCACCGACGCTTATTTAGTGCAAGAGTATGTTTCTGGTAACGAAAAAGCACTAGAACTATTAATCAAACGCCACGAATCCAAAATCTTCGGATTCATTTATTCTAAAATTGCAGATCGAGATGTTGCGAATGATATTTTTCAAGATACATTCATCAAAGTAATTCGTACCTTAAAATCAACTTCTTATAACGAAGAAGGCAAGTTTTTACCGTGGGTAATGCGTATTGCACACAATCTCATCATTGACCATTTTAGAAAAAACAAAAAAATGCCACTCTACAGAGAAACTGATGAGTTTTCCATTTTCTCTGTAATGTCGGATGATGCATTAACCATAGAAAACCAATTAATCGCTTCCCAAGTCGAAATGGATCTTCGTCGCATCATAAACGAATTACCCGATGATCAAAAAGAAGTGGTAATAATGCGCATGTATCAAGATATGAGTTTTAAAGAAATCTCAGAAACTACAGGGGTTAGCATCAATACCGCCTTAGGAAGAATGCGTTATGCTCTGCTTAATATGAGAAAAGTTATCGACAAACATCAAATTATTTTAACGAATTGATACTAAATGGTAAAATTTGCCGTTGTACTTTGATTATCAGTCTAATCAATAATTATATTCATTGTATATGGCCAAAATTTACTCTAAAAAAAATGCAATTTCAAAAGAATTAAAACCAAAAAAAGAAGTAGTTTCTTTTCTTTTGAATTATTCCAAAGCTTTAACCGTCTTAAAAACAAAGACTAACAGCTTTGAGATTGTATCCAATTAGGAATTGCATCAGCACTTTTTTAGCACTTCACTAAAAAGACAAGCCCAAAATCAATCTCAATTTTGGGCTTTTTTATGCTGTTGGCTTAGCCTAGAGAATTTATTTCCCTTTGTAATACTCGTCAATAACAGATTTTCGACCAATAGTTTTGGTGATAATATCTTTCTCTATATCCCAACCTCTCGCAGGCGAATATTCTCTGCCATACCAAATAATTTGCAGATGCAAGTCGTTCCAAAGCTCCTCAGGAAACAAGCGCTTGGCGTCTTTTTCGGTCTGAACGACATTCTTTCCGTTGGTCAAATTCCATCGGTACATCAGGCGGTGAATGTGTGTATCTACAGGAAAAGCCGGTACGCCAAAAGCTTGCGACATCACTACACTAGCCGTTTTGTGCCCCACAGCAGGCAATTCTTCTAGTGCTTCGAAACTCTGCGGTACCTCACCATTATGCTTCTCAATTAAAATTTCGGACAAACCATAAATTCCTTTTGATTTCATAGGCGACAAGCCACAAGGACGAATGATATCCTGAATTTCTTCTATAGATAATTTTACCATATCATACGGATTGTCCGCTTTGGCAAACAACAAGGGGGTAATTTGGTTCACGCGTACATCTGTGCACTGCGCCGAGAGCAAAACAGCCACTAATAAGGTGTACGGATCCTTGTGATCTAAGGGAATCGGTATGGTTGGGTATAATTCTTTTAACGTATTTATAACAAATGTTACGCGTTCCTGTTTGGTCATTTTACTACTTTTATGGAGAGTAAAAATAGCCTATTTTTTATAATGTGCCTAATCCAGCTGTACGTTACAAGTCCTCCTTCAAAACTGTATTTTTCTAAGACAAAAAAGGAGCTTCCGTTGGTCGCTCTTTTTTATCAAGAAAAAATAACAGTTTTTCAGTCCGGGCTTTCCACGACCATCTGGGGCATAACAAGCTCCTTTAACGATTAAGAAAAACAAAAACACCATAAACAACAAACCATAAACCATAAACTATAAACCATCAACCATCAACCACTAACAATAAACATCAAAATATGACCACATTGCAAAAAGGAGATCCAGCTCCATCATTTTCAGGAGTTGATCAAGACGGAAAAACGCATCAATTAGCAGATTATGCCGGAAAGAAACTAGTCGTTTTTTTCTACCCAAAAGCCAGTACGCCAGGTTGCACGGCCGAGGCTTGTGATTTGAGAGACAACTACGCTCGATTTGAAGCACAAAACTATGCTTTACTAGGTGTTAGTGCCGATAGCGCCAAAGCGCAAGCCAAGTTCAAAGACAAATACGAATTTCCATTCCCATTATTGGCAGACGAAGACAAAGCTGTAATCCAAGCTTTTGGCGTTTGGGGACCTAAAAAGTTCATGGGCAAAGAGTACGATGGAATTCATCGAACCACTTTTGTCATCGACGAAAAAGGAATCATTGAGGAAGTTATCACCGACGTAAAAACAAAAGTACACGCCTCACAGATTTTGAAGTAACAACAAAATTAGTTGTAGTTAACAAGCCAAATGAATCCTATCATTTGGCTTTTTTGTTTTTCTTGCTTTATTGTGTAGCGTTCAACAAGAGTAAATAATGTTTATATTTGATAGTTACTTTAAAACTTCATTATTACTTTATTCTATCAAGTTATGAAAACAGGGCTGCTACTTTTTACGATACTTTTTGCATTTACTTCAAGCTATGCACAAAATGACAATCCAAAATATGATGCATCTTTAGCACAACAACTTGGAGCCGATGACTATGGAATGAAAAGTTATGTTTTTGTATTGCTAAAAACAGGCACTAACACAACGACTGATAAACAATTCATAGCCGATTGTTTTGCGGGTCACATGACCAATATTGCAAAATTAGCTAACGCTAAAAAGTTGATTGTGGCTGGGCCAATGGGTAAAAATGAAGCCAATTTGAGAGGGATTTTTATCCTAAATGTTACCACAATTGAAGAAGCAAATCAATTATTAGAAACCGATCCAGCTATTAAGGTAAAATTATTAACTGCCGAGGTGTTTCCTTGGTATGGCTCATCGGCATTACCTGAATACTTGCCATATCATGATAGAGTTTGGAAAAAGAACCATTAATAATACAAAAGCCAAGTAAAGAACTTGGCTTTTGCGGTTTATTATGCTTGTAATACTTTTTCGGGATCGTAACCAAATAAGCTTTGTTTTTTGATGATTTCTGCCACACCAGAAGGCAACATAGGTTCCCAGCCTGGCTTTCCTTGGCTAATCATTTTGAGTACTTCTCTAGAGAATACTTCTAAAATAGTTGGGTCGTAGTCTGTAATGTCTACCACTTTTCCGTTGAATTTAAAGAATTTGTACAATTCTTTCATTCTTGGATGTACTTTGAGGTTCTCAGAAGTAATAATTTCTTTTTCTTCACCCAGCATCGGATATAAGAATACTTTCATATCGCGATAGAATAATTTACCAAAAGCTTCCAATATTCCACCACTCAAGTGACGGTAGTATTTCTCGTCGAAGATATCAACCAAGTTGTTAACCCCCATCGCTAATCCCATGCGGGCTTTGGTATAATTAGCAAAATATTCTACCACTTTATAATATTCTTGGAAATTAGAAATCATTACGGTTTGACCCAAAGAACATAGCAACTCGGCTCTATCCATAAAATCTCTCTCGTCAATCTCGCCATCCGAACGTAAATTCGATAACGTAATCTCAAAAATAACTTGGGTGTTTTCTTTCTCTACTTTGTTTTCCTCCAAGAACATTTTTATGGAGTTTTCATACATATCCATATTTACTTTGGTAACCGGACGGAAACTACCTCTAAAAGCTAGAATATTCTTTTTGTATAAAATGGCTGCTGGTAAGATATTTTTTCCTTCTGGATTGAACATTACCGCATCGGTCATTCCGTTTTTTACCAATTGTAAACTCATCAATCGGTTGTCTACTTCTGCAAATCGTGGTCCTGAAAAGTTGATGGTATCAATCTCTAATTGATCTTTGTCTAAGTGATCGTATAAATAGCGTAATAATTTTTTTGGGTCGTTGTATTTATAAAAAGCGCCATAAATTAAATTTACACCCAATACTCCTAATGTTTCTTGTTGTAAGCGTGAATCCGTTTCTTTAAAACGAATGTGAAGTATGATTTCGTTGTATGCTTCTGCTGGATCCAATTGGTAGCGAATACCCACCCAACCGTGACCTTTGAATTGTTTTGCAAAATCGATGGTGGCTACTGTATTGGCGTAGCTAAAAAATAATTTGTTGGGGTGTTTTACTCGACTTAAACGTTCTTCAATCAATTCTCCTTCAAAAGTCAACATTTTTTTAAGACGACTTTCGGTTACATATCGTCCATCTTCTTCGACTCCATACACTGCGTCACTAAAATCTTTATCATAAGCTGACATCGCTTTTGCAATGGTTCCAGAAGAACCTCCTGCTCTAAAAAAATGTCTTACCGTTTCTTGTCCCGCACCAATTTCAGCAAATGTTCCGTAAATATTTTCGTTGAGATTTATTCGAAGTGCTTTATCCTTTATCGATGGAATTTGCTCAATGACTTTGTCTCCCTTAAGTTTGATTTTTTTTGTATCCATTTTGAATCTAAATAGTGGTGTTTTGTGACAAAGTTAATTAATTCGATTTCGAAATGAATCATAAATAATTCTATTTTTGTAAAAAAATAACACTCCATTGAACATCTATTTCTTAGGTACTGGCACTTCACAAGGAATTCCAATTATTGGGAGTACACATCCAGTTTGTAAAAGCACTGATTATAAGGATAAAAGACTGCGTGTTTCGCTGTGGATGTCATGGGGAGACCATTCTTACGTTATCGATTGCGGTCCCGACTTTAGACAGCAAATGTTAGCGTCCAATTGTCAAAAAGTAGACGGAATTTTATTCACTCACGAACATTCAGATCATACTGCGGGTTTAGACGATATTCGTCCGTTTAATTTTAGACAAGGCGAAATGCCAATTTATGCTCATCAACGTGTAATCGAAAATTTAAAGAAACGTTTTGATTATGTTTTTGAAACCGAAAACAGATATCCAGGCGCTCCTTCGGTAAAAACGATTGAAGTAATCAATAACCAACCTTTTGTATTGGGTGGTAAAACGGTAATTCCGATTAATGCGATGCATGGCGATTTACAAGTTTTTGGTTATCGAGTGGATGATTTCGCCTATTTGACGGATGTAAAAACGGTTGCCCCAGAAGAGGTTAAAAAATTGAAAAATTTAGACGTTTTGGTCTTGAATGCACTGCGCATAACACCTCATAACACCCATTTTAATCTGCAAGAAGCGCTCGATTTTATTGCTTTAGTTCAACCTAAAAAAACATATCTGACGCATATCAGTCATTTATTAGGCTTTCACGAAGAAGTTCAAAAAGAATTGCCAGAAAATGTGTTTTTGGCCTACGATAATTTAGTTATTACCCTTTAATCTATATTTTTAAAATGAAAAAATCACTCCTACTTTATGGTTTTATATTGGCAGTTTTATTCAATATTTATACCTATATGTTTTTAAATAAAGAAGTAAAATTTGAGCAAGAAAAATTCGCGAAAGTTACTGCCAAACTTAGAGATAGTATCAAAAAAGTAGAACTGAAATTGGATGATGCCAATTATTTTTCTTTGGGTAAAAACGAAAATGCCCAAAATTATTTTGAAGCGACCAATCCAGATAAAACAATTTTAATTGAAAAATTGATTCCTGTTGTAACCGAGAAATTACTTGATTTTAATAACAATCCCAAAGGAAATCCATACACAGGTCAAGATCCAATTGGTCCCAATAAATTTGTAATCAATAAAGTCAGAATTTTGAATCACCGATGGATTATTGCTGATTTCAGCGATGGCGAATATTGGGGAGAAGTCTTGATAAAATACTTTGTCAATACAGACGAAAGTATTTCTTTTGAAGTTAATCAGTCGTTATTGTATAATAAATAATCATTAAAAAAGGTGCTCGAAGCACCTTTTTTTATTGTAACCAATTTTTGAAGTCATAAAAATTCTGTGGCGAAACACCGTGTCCGATGGGGTATTCTTTATAGGTTATAGCAACGCCTAATTTTTCCATAAAAGGCGCTGTTTTTCTGGCCCATTCTACAGGAATCACTTGATCTACTGTGCCGTGAGATGCAAAAATGCGCAACGAATTCAGATTGTTTTTTAAGTAATCTTCAGTTATGATATCGGGATTCAAATAACCGCTCATTGCTACTATTTGTTTTACTTTTTCGGGATAAGAGAGGGCAACAGCGTAACTCAAAATAGCACCTTGACTAAAACCAATAAGTGTTACTTCTTCTTTGTTGATAGGGTAATTTTGAAGTAATTCGTCAATAAAACTTGCAATGCGATCACGAGATTCTCGTGCTTGATCATTATCCGAAAATTTGTTTTGATCCGCATCAAAATTTATGGCATACCAAGCATAACTCCCGTATTGTAAATCATAAGGGGCTCTAGCCGAAATGATATAATAGTGATCTGGCAATTCTGGTGCAAAAGAGAATAAATCTGCTTCATTGCTGCCGTAACCGTGTAGTAAAATCAATACTGGATTTTCTGCTAAAACAACTTTAGGTTCTCTTATCTTGTACTCTAAGGATAAATTCATGAAATGTATTTGAAGTTATGTTATTCTATGTTTTTAAAAATCTTCTGAAATTGTTCTCCCAAAAGCGGAATAAGTTTGGCTTCTCCCTGTAATGCTGCTACAAAGCCATAAATCCATAGGATAAAATAGAATACATAAAAGGCAGACGATATCATCCAGCTATCAAAATAGCCAATGAAATAGCCAATTAAAAAGAAAGAAACGAAAATGCCTAAGGCTTGACGAATGTGAAAAGCAGCAAAAGAATTTTTCTTTTCGGAGTTCATAAAAATTGCGATAATGGCGCCAATTATAGTAAGATAACTTACAATGGCTATATTTTTTCCGTTGTCTGAAGTGCTCATTTTTGTTGCGATTTAGGGCAATTATTAGTTCAAAATCATTTGATTTTGGTTGATACAACCATACACTTTTCCTTGTAGCTTTTGCCCAAGAAAAGCGGAGTTTTTAGATTTTGAAAGGATATTTTCTTTGGTAAAAATACTTTCTCCTTCGGTAGTAAAAAGAGTCAAATTGGCTGGTTGTCCTTCGTTTATGGAGTGAGTCGGAATTCCAAAAGTTGTTTTTCCTGCGGTTAATTTTTCGATGATTACGGCTGTTGGTAAAACAGTAGCTAATGCTCCAAAGGCACTTTCAAGTCCAATCGTGCCGTTTTTAGCGCCGTCAAATTCCATTTTTTTATGTTCAATATCAATAGGATTATGATCAGTTGTAATCATGTCAATAGTTCCGTCTAGAATTCCTTCTAGTAAGGCTTTTCTATCCGATTCGCTTCTGAGAGGTGGTGTTACTTTATATCGAGTATCAAAACCATCCAATTGATCTTCGTTTAATACTAAATGATGTACGCTAACACTACAGCTTACTTGTAGACCTTTGGCTTTTGCTTCTTTTATTAACGCAACTGATTTTTGTGTTGAAATGGTTGGAATGTGCAATTTCCCTCCTGTGTATTCTAATAAAAATAAGTTTCTGGCAATGTGTAATTCTTCAGCAAGAGTCGGAATACCTTTTAGCCCTAATCTTGTTGATGCTAAGCCCTCGTTGGCTACACCATTACCTTTTATTTTTTCGTCTTGAGCAAAAGCAATAACTAGTCCATCAAAATCTTGCACATATTGCAAAGCGATTTTCAACAAGTTAGCATTGTCCAAGCTTTTATTATAATCACCAAACGCAATAGCACCCGCTTTTTTCATATCAAAAAGTTCGGCCATATCTTTTCCTTCGCTGTTTACTGTTAGAGCGCCAATGGGATATAGTTGCGTTAAGGCATCCTTAGCTTTGTTTAAAACAAAGTTAATTTGCCCTTGATTATCAATAATTGGATGTGAATTGGGTTGTAAAGCAATGGCTGTAAATCCGCTTTTTGCTGCTACAGTAAGACCATTACTAATGGTTTCTCTGTCTTCAAAACCGGGTTCTCCCAGAGACACGCTGCTATCAAACCAACCAGTTGAAACGTGTAATTGTGGTAATTGGATTTCTTGAGCTTCATCTGTTGAGAGTCCAACTCCTATTTTTTTGATGTATCCGTCATGGATTAAAATATCCATAGTTTTATTGTGAAAAGGACTTTTAGAATCGATGATTGTAGCTGCTCTAAGGAGAATTTTCATGGGTATAGAAGATAAGTTTTTTTAAACTTTAGTTATTTTACAAATCGGATGATGGCCATTTCTGCAAGCAAAAATGTTAGGGCAAAGATAAGAAACCATTTCCAAAGTTGATGGTCTGTTCGATTGGTTTGTAACGTGTTGAAAACACTTTTGATACTGTCCATTGTATCAAAAGAAGTTACCCAATTGGTATTCACTTGATTCAAATCGCTTTCTGTTCGGGCATAATTGAATGAGATGTTTTCTAGGCTTATTTCTTTATTGAAAATGGTATAATTTCCTGATTTTTTGGGTAGGTCAGCAAAGGTTAATTTTACTTTATTGTCCAACATTTGTTGTATGGGGATAAATTGTTCTTCTTTCCCTTTTACAGTCAAAATAGCTTCTTTGCTCAGTGTAGTATTTACCCAAAAAGGTGAATTGTTGCCAATAGTTGCGGCATAGAGTAAAGTATTTTTATTGTTGACTCCCATTTTGTAAAATACAGGAACAATCAAAGGAGATAGTTGAAAGTTGGTGTTTTTTGTATTTAGAGGGGCCGAGAAGATATAAACCGCTCCTACAGATTTTGGTATAGCCGTAAGAAAAGCAGTTTGATCTTCGTAAGAAAGAATACTTGGATAAGCACTTTTGATTCCAAATGATTTTTCGGCTTTTGGATATTGAAAATTGGTGATTTTACTTTCGAATACGCCATTAAAAAGTGGATGATTAAAATTGATTTTGGTAATTTGTTTGGAGTTATTTTCCAGAGCTATAAATTGCACATTTCCGAGATTCTTTAGAAAAGTATTGGCTGTTGTTGTTGGGGTAGTCTCGGAAGGAATTATGACCAAATTACCACCTTTGTTCACAAAAGTTTGTAAGGTAGTTTGCAAGGCTTGTGGAATATCGGGAATTTCATTGAGTACAATAGTCGCTTGTTTTTCGATGGTGTTGTAATCCAGAGTGCGTAACTCTGAATTGCTGTAATTGAATTCTTCAGAAGTGAAAATTCGGGATAAAAAGTCACTTTTTGTAGCTTCACCGATACTTAAAATACTAATTTTTTTGTTTTTACTGATGCTAAAGAAATAATCGTTGTCGTAGGTCAATGCTTTGTCCTTAATAGTAGCATAGCCCTGAAATTCTTGTTTTGGAATGGTGAAGTTGACCGTTTTCATTTTAGAATCTGGAGTAATCATAGTTTTGGCAATCAACTTGTTTTGATTGTACAGAGCGACTGGAAGAGGATTAAAATCATCTCCAAAACCTTTGATAGCTACCGAAATTTCGTAAAAATTATCTAGAGTTTGATTAATATAAACACTATCGATTGCTACGTTATTGGTTTGTTCGGCTTCAGATTGTATAAAATAAATGAGTTCTTCGTCATTTTTTTGTGCAGGTTTTTGAGAGGTGCCAATGCCATCGGATAGGATTATGATGTCTTTTTTGAAAGCTGATTTTCTTGCTTTTATTTTGGCTAATTGAGTGTTGATTTCAAAGGGAATGGCAGAATAACTTAGATTTTGAAGTTCACTTTGAATGGATTTAATATTGGTATTCCAAAAAGCCTGATCGTTGGTTAGTAATGAAAAAGTGGTGCTTTCTGGGATTTCTTCTAATAATTCTTGAACGGCTCTTTTGAGTAGTTCACCACGATTGCCTTTGGCTTGCATACTGAAGGAATTGTCTAAGACAATATACAATTCGTTATTGGCATTTTTATAATCTTTTGCTTCGAAGAATGGCTGTGCGAAAGCTATGATTAACCCCGTTAGCAGTAACAATCGAGTAGCTAGTAAAAGTCTTTTTTTGATTTTGGAACTTTTTCGGGATTCAATGGTCAGTTTTTTTAAGAAACGGACATTGGTAAAATACTCTGTTTTGAATTTTCTAAGTTGGAACAGATGTACCAAAATAGGGAGTAATAAAAGAAATAGGAAGTATAGAATTTCGGGATGTTTGAATTGCATTCTATGGATGGTTTACTTTATAATTTGGTTTGTTTTTTTCTTTTTTTGGATGTTTCCTGAAAATGCTTTTTGTGGCTCTTTAGCCCCGATCGCAGTGGCATCCTTTTTCTTTTTTCTTTAAAAAGGAAAAGATATAACGGAGAGCGGGACGATGCTAACAAATTGTCCTATTGTTTGTGCTTCAAAAAATTACTTGTCAAGTCTTTTTTGCCTTCCAAAAATACGAATTTGTACCTATAAATGGGCGATGATGTTTGGTTTTTTCAAAAAGGAGTTATTTGTTTCGGGGTATTGAAATAATGAGTATTTTCGCGACTCTAAAAAATACATATATTATGAAAAGCAAGATTTTTGTGCTAGTTTTTGTTTCTTTTTTTACAACACTTCACGCTCAGCAGGATCTTTATCATTTACTTGTGGGTACTTATACGAATACTTGTGAGAAAAAAGGAATTTATAATTATAAGTTTGATGTAAATTCAGGAAATTCGTTGTTGCACGGAACCACCGTTAATATTCAAAATCCGAGTTATTTGGCTCTTTCTTCTGATAATAAACATCTTTATGCGGTGAATGAATCGGGGGCTACAAGCACTGCTACTTCATTTAGTTATGATGGGAAAGCGGGTAAGATTATAGTGTTGAACAAACAAGCGACAAAGGGTGCTGATCCATGTCATATTATTACAGATGATAAAAATGTAATTACTGCTAATTATTCTGGTGGAAGTATTACTGTTTTCTTTAAAAATGCTGATGGAAGTTTGACGGATGCTAAACAAGTGGTGCAACTTTCTGGTAGTGGCCCAAATAAGGAGCGTCAAGAGTCATCGCACCTTCACATGGTGGCTTTTTCTCCGGATTATAAGTATGTTTTGGCAGTTGATTTAGGTACTGATAAAATTTATGTTTACAATTATAATGCGGATGCAAGCAAAGATATATTGACTTTTAAAAGCAGTGTGAGTGTGAGAGCTGGCGGGGGACCACGTCATTTAACGTTTGATAAAGACGGAAAATTTGTTTATGTTTTGAATGAATTGGATGGTGGTTTGTTGACGTATAGTTTTGCTAAGGGAGAATTGACTTTGGTAGAAGATACTTCGGTAATGGTAAGAGATTACAAAGGCGATTTTCGTTCGGCAGCCATTGCGTTATCGCCAGAGGGTAAGTTTTTGTATGCGACTAATAGAGGAGAGGCCAATACTATTTCTATTTTTAAAGTATTGAAAAATGGAAAGTTGGAATTTAAAGAGTCGGTGAGTACTTTAGGTAAAGGGCCTAGAAGTTTTGTGATTGATCCAACAGGTAATTTTTTGTTGGTAGCTAACCAATTCAGCAATGAAGTGGTGGTTTTTAGAAGAGATAAAAATACGGGTGTTTTGACAGATACTGAAAAAAGAATATCGGTATGTTCGCCGGTTTACTTGCTTTTTGAAAAGCGTTTGTAATCTTTCAAAATATTAAATTTAAGCCACGAATTCAATAATTTAATTGGTGATTCGTGGCTTATTATTTATTGTTTATTTATTGGAGTCTTTTCGTTTTTTGGCTCTTGTTTTAAGCATGTTTCGGTTTACAGAACCATGTGTTTTCTTTTTTGTTTTGGATGGCCCGCCAAGATTGACTTTTTTGTTCTTTTTGCTTTTTTCATGAAAAGCGCCTTCTCCTTCAAGTTTCACTTTTTTCATTAAGAACTTAATGGGTTGGCGGTCTTTTTCGGGTTCAATCAATTTGGTTGATACTTCGACTTCTTCAGGAAAATCACTGATGGTCAATTCCATATTCATTAAGACTTCAGCTTCGATTTTTGCTTCTTCTTCGCGAGGTGTTACGAAATTAATTGCGGTTCCAGTGGCATCGGCTCTACCGGTTCTACCAATACGGTGCATGTAGAGTTCTGGTAGCTCTGGCATTTCGAAGTTGATGACATGGGTAATGTTCGAAATATCTAATCCTCTCGCCATGATATCGGTGGTGATTAAGCCTCTCAAGTTTCCTGCTTGAAATTCTGCCATTGTACTTAATCGATAGTTTTGCGATTTATTGGAATGGATAATTCCAAATTGCCCCTCAAACAATTCATCTATTCGATTAAATAGCATGTCTGAGATTTTTTTGTTGTTCACAAAAACCAAAACTCTACTCATGTCTTCATTATTTTCTAACAAATGCTTAAGAAGATTGATTTTGGTATTAAAATTTGGAACATTGTAGGTAATTTGTTCAATATTCTCTAAAGGTGTTCCTGAAGCTGCAAGAGTTATTTCTTCTGGAAAATCAAAATAATCGTTCAGTACTTCATCTACTTCATCGGTCATGGTAGCCGAGAATAAAATGTTCTGACGCTTGGTTTTCATCATAGCTAGTAAAGCCGTTAATTGAGTTCGAAAACCTAAATTGAGCATTTCGTCGAATTCGTCGATAACTAATTTTTGAGTTTCATCAAATCGTACCACTGCATCCAAAGCCAAATCCATAGTTCTACCCGGAGTTCCTACTAAAATATCAACACCTTCATAAACTGCTTTTTTTTGAGTATTGATATTGACACCTCCATAAATTCCAAGGGTTTTAACCGACATGTATTTGGTTAACTTTTCTACTTCTTCGACAACTTGAACAACTAATTCTCGGGTAGGTACAAGGATGACAATCTTTGGGGTATTGGTATGCGTAAATTTATAAAGTTTCAATAAAGGAATTAGGTAAGCAAAGGTTTTACCAGTTCCTGTTTGTGCAATTCCCATCATATCTCTTCCAGACATAATTACAGAAAAAGTTTTTTCCTGAATGGGAGTGGGAGAGGTAAATCCTATTTCATCTATTGCTTTTTGTAAGGATTTTGGAAGATTGAATTGCTCGAAAGTGCTCATTTGCATTATTTTTTTGGCAAAGATACTAATATAAGCTGTAAATACTATTTTCTTGACTTGTTCCTTAGTAATGTGTTCTGGATGAAGGTTATTAATTAGCCATGATTTTTTCTCTCGATGATAACGTTTCCAAGCACTCAGTTGCAGTATTTTTTAGAGTGATGTTATCAAAATAAGACATTTTACTTTGAATGTATGCTATTGTTTCAGCGGTACCAATGACTTTTAGTGTCTGTAGGCTTTGCTCTTGAAGCTCCGGAGTATATTGTTCTAATAAAGAAAGGATTTTGGTTTCGGCTTCTTGTAGATGCAATTTTTTAATGGTGATAAGTGCTTCGTTTTTCACAGTATTGCTTTTGTTAGAAAGTAATTGAATAATGGCATTAGTATCATTACCATTACTTTCGTGAGCGGCAATTTTTAGCCCTAATAATAAAATTGATGTTTTTTTTGCTTTCAACCAAAAATCAATATTGCTGTTGTATGGATACTTTTGAATGTAAAATAGGTTTTCTATTTTTTCTTTATTTCGTTTAATTGTTTTTTTACTTTGATAGATTGTATTTCCAGTAGAAATATTGGTTAGAGAAAGGTATGCTACACTTGCATTGGACTGGATAAGCTGATTTTTACTCTTTAAATAGGGGATAATTTTGTTGATGCCTTTAGCATAATGCATAGTTTGATAATGGTAAAAGCCAAGACATTTTTTATAGATTTTACTATCATTAATTAGACTAGAAGAATATTTATGTAGTTTTAGTGTTCGATATACAAGGATTATGGTCTCAGCTTCTTCATGACTTAGTTTCTTTTTTAGGAGAATCATCTCGTCTATCATCATTTCTTTGCACCATGTTGCTCTAAGGGGTATTTTTCTTTTTATCTCCTTTATTTTTTCTCTAATAAAGTCTTTATTGTCATGATTTTTGACAATATCGATTAAGAAATGTTTGATAATTGGGAGTGTTCGGTGCTGAGTTTTTTGAAGATTTCTTTTGCGAATTGCTTTGAATAAAGCCACAGAAATTACCAAAACAATTATTGCAATTGCTAGTAATGATAATGAATTAGAAGCTATGTTGGACAAGAATTCTTTCATGCGAAAAGATCTGTGTTGTCTCAAAGATATGAATAATAATTCTAAACAATTGTTAATTAATGTATTACTGTTTATTAAGCTTTGTAATTCTCTTTTTTTAGAAGGAAGGTGATTTGACTTTTAGTTGTTTTTCAATAAGCGTTTTATTCGCAATAGTAGTTCATTTGGATTGAAAGGTTTGGCAATAAAATCAGACACTCCTAATTCAAAAGCTTCTTCGACAGTTTTTTCTTCATCAGCTAAAGGAGAAAGTGCCACAATGGGTATGTTTGGATAGTTTTTATTCAGGTAACTAATAACTTCTAAACCAGATCTTGGCGGAATAAGTATGGCTATTATGATCAAATCGAACCCCTTTTTTTGTACCAACGAAATGGCTTCGTTTCCATCGTTAGCAACAGTTAAATTATACTTTTCTTTTTCAAAAATAATTGATAAGATATCCAAAGTCATGGAATCATTTTCAATAATTAGTATGTTTGGAATTGTATTCATCTCAAGGGTTTTTAATTCAGAAAACTTCGATTTCATCCAGCATGACCATTGGTTTTTTATTCTTACGAAAGCGCCAACTGGGTACAATATCTTGATTTTGAATGATTAATTTTATTTTTGCAAAATTACTAAAGTTATGGCCGTTTATTTCCCAAGTTTTTGTTGTAATGTCGTAAATTTCCGTTAAATCTTCACTATTTTTAATAGCTATGTTTACCCATTGATTATTTTTTAGACCTAAAACTGTTATGGATTTGGGAGGAAAAATCCAATGTCTTTGATCTTCTAGAAATGTGATTTTCAAAGTATTGAATCGTATCGAATTGGGGTTGATTTCTATAATTGGGTTGGTACCATACCAGCCTAACCAGTTGATGTTAAAATCATGGTATCCTTTTATTCCATCAATCAATCCTTGGGGGCCTTTGCCTGAATACTCATTGGCAGGAGGAGTGAGTAAATTAATTTTCATTTTTTCGCCCAAATGTTGACTAGTATTTTTACTTATTACTAACCAATCCTCGTAGTATTTATCCGGAGATACTCCTCCTTCGCTTAATTCATAAATACCCATTTGCTTGCACTTTTGGCTAAATTGATAGACTCTTTCGGTAAGTCCATTTCTGACTGTTTTTTTGCCATTTTCGTCACTAACAAAAAGGCCATGAGCATCGGCACCATAAAATTTTGATTGTTCAAAATAAACGTACTCTAGGGAAAGTCTCAGTTTTTCAATTCTAGATTTGATGCTGCTATCATCTGCTACAGCATTTAGGGCTTCTTCAATGATTTGATCATATTGATCCATGGCTTCTGGGGTTAGATAGGTATTTCTATTCTGAATTGGGCCAGAGTAAATATCGAGATAAGCTTTGGATTTTTTTTGATTTGCCGATAGCAGATTGAGATAATCTTGAATATTTTTAGCGGCTTTTCCATAATACCCTCTCAAAAAGTCGGCTATGGTTGCAGGAACATCAATTGTGGTGTCCCAAAGCAGTTTTGCTAATAGGTATTGTCTTAATTCTGAGAAATCTCCTGGAACATCTGCATACCCTTGAACAAACAATCCTCTTACATTATTTTTTTGAAATGTTTTATAGTTTTCTTCAAAATATGGAATGTTAGGAAAAGGCGATAAATAGTTGGAGAATTGAACGGTATAATCCCATACAATTAGATTTTTATTGGTTTTACCCCATCTAGATATTGTATTTGCAATAGATTTATTTCTGTTATCAGGTGAGATCGGAAGGCCTCGATCCATTTCTATGGGGCAAAAAAGCGTTGTAATGTTTGGAGCAATCTTAATGTTTGTTGGAGGATTATAAGTATGTAAATAGGCTAATGTGCATAGTTGTATTTTTGGAAAACGTTTGGCAATTTTGTTCAGGAACGTATAAAGAGAACCTTGTGGACCGCCATGATTCGAATTGATTTTACGACATTGTGCACATTCACAATATATCACATCATCATTTTGACTTATAGAAAAATAGCGAGCATTGGGTTTTTCTGCGATAACTTTTTTTAGGGCACTACTTACGAGTTCAATTACTGTATCATTGGTCATGCAAAGCGATTCAGCTCTTCTTTTTCCTTCATATAAGGCAAAAAGTTTTGGATTTTTTTTGAAAAAGTCTTTTGGTGGAACTAAGCGATCAAAAGTATGCCCCCAAAGACCAAAATCATCATTTATCCAATCTAGTTTATGCCATTCTCGAAAGGCTTGGTCATAGGAATCAGGATACAATAAGCTTCTATAAGCAAAGGAAGGTTGGTATTTTTTATAAAAGTTTTTTGGAAACGTTAGTACATCATGTTTTGGATAATAGGATACTGTGGCAGTGAATTTCCTAAATTCCCAAAATTCTAAAAGAGTATAAACACCTTGCTGTAGTGTTTTGGGATTTTTGCCAATAATGTAAATGCTGCTACTATCACTTTTGATTATAAAACTCTGGTTAGTAAGTTCTTTGTTGTTTTTTTGTATATCTAGTACGATTTGAGTTTTATCAGTTTTTGGTTTGTTTTCACTCTGTAATTCAAAGGTTTGTGGTATAGATTGGTCTAAATTCATCCATAAGATTTTAGCAGCTGCCAATCCATCTGCAGAGGTATAGACAATATCTACTTTGTTTGTTTTTTTTATAGATATCAAATTAGACTGTGCCATTAAAAAAGGTGTTGAAATTAGAGTAATACATAGGGCCCAATAAATCAAATACTTACTTTTCATAGCTATAATTTGTAATGTAATAAAAGCGCGAATTCATATTCGCTTTGATATAAATTTGGAAAGAATTCTTGATAATTGTAATTGATTTGTAAACCTGAAATTATCTTTTTAGCAAAAATGTGATAGTACCCAAGTCCCATTCGATATGAACTTAAATTGAATCTGTTTTGTAATTGCGCGATAGTGGTTCGTTCATCAGGGGAAGTCCCAAATCCAATGATTGAGTTGATATAATCGTATTTTGAATCAAAGTAATACCTACCATTTATTAATAATACGGGGTTATATTTTTTTTTGTCATTGTTTAAAAATCCTTTTATGGTGAACATATAGGGGCCAACATATTTACTTACACCAGTTACCAGTGTAAGGACATCTATGTTTAAGGTCTTAATATATCGGAATCCGATGTCGCTTTCCCATCCTTTATTAAAATTTAGAAAAAATGAGCCTCCTATTCTATATTTGGGAAAAACGTAATCGTTGCTAAAAGTAATGTCCCAATACGAATAATTCCTTTTACCCATAAGAAGGTATGTTTCTATTTCATATTGAAACCCTTTTGATATAAAATTTGCTGTATTATATCGGTTTGCATAACTAATTCTACCAATAATTGAGCCCCATTTTTGTTCTTTCACTCCTTCAAGATGTACTAGATGCCATGGTCCTATTTCATTTTTATCAACTAGAGTAAAATTATAGTTAAGTCCAATTCTGGTATGAATGTGTCTTTGATCAAGTTGTATAAGCGCTTCTGTTGTTTTAGAGTCTTCAGGAAAGCGTTTTTGTGTTTCCAACAGGAAAATTTTACGCTTTTTGTCCTCTTTTATCAGTTCGTATAAATCGGCTTTTTTGTGATAAAAAGCAATTTGATTGGGATGATATTCAATAGCTTTTGTAGTCAGGTCTATCGCTTCTGTATATTTTTTTTCATCAGTTGTCATATTGATTAAATACAAAAAAGCCTCATCGTATTTCGGATTTTTGTCTATTACTTTTTTGTAATAATATCGGGCACTATCAGTTTGCTTGATGAATTCATAATTTCGTCCTAAAAGCAATTGAAAATCCAGATATTCGGGTGCGATTTTTTTTCCCAGCAAACAGTTATCTATATTTTTTTGATAGTTAGTAGTTGTTTTCATGTCTGTAATTATGGCTACTAACAAACTATCTGTGTTTATTTTTTGAGCACAAAGTGATAAACTCCCCAAAAAAAGAATCACAGTTATAATTTGATGAATATATAATTGAAACTGTCTCATATATAGTTAATTTGGTTTGGGTTGCTCATATCCTCTTCGAACCATTACACCCCATTGTTGTTCTTTTTGAACGAAAAAATCCCAATAACCTTTCAAGGAGGTAAAAATGGTTAATGGATGATATGCTATGGGTTCGATTATGGCCATTCCTATTAGAATAAGAAGTTCTTTGTAATTCGCATAACTTCTGTATAGCGTTTCATCAATCAAAATACAAACCAATGTGATGAATAAATAAACTAAATACACAAAAGCTGTCATGATGAGTAAAAATTCAAAATTAATCAAACCCCAAACATAACTTAGTGAAAGTACAATAATGCCCAAAAGTTCAATAATGGGCACCATAAACTCAAAGGCAAAAAAGAAAGGTAGTGTGACAAAGGCGGTTCGTCCATATTTTTTGTTGAAAAACATTTTTCTATGTAAATAAAGCGTTTGTACCAAGCCTCGGGCCCATCGCACACGCTGTCTAATAAAAATAGTTTTGGTTTCAGGTACCTCTGTCCAGCATAGGGATTCTGGAATGTATTGTATCAAAAAAGGTTCATTTTTGTGATGCATATATTTTCTCATCCGAGTAATCAATTCCATATCTTCTCCTAGGGATTTATGCCAATAACCACCCGCGGCAATTACAATTTCTTTGTCAAACATGCCTAATCCACCAGAAACGAGTAGTAAGCCATTGATTTGACTCCAAGCCATTCTTCCAAAAATAAAAGAACGTACATATTCTAATTCTTGGAAACGGGGATACCATTTTTTTGGAAAATGTACTTTTACTAATAAACCATCTTTGATTTCGCAGGAATTAGAAATACGGATGCCAGCTCCTGTGGCTATTACTCGAGTTTCGTTTTCTATGAATGGTTTTGTAAGTTTGAGTAGTGTATTTCTCTTAAGAATGCAATCTACGTCTGTACATAAAAACAAGGGATATTGAGAGGAATTAATTCCAGCATTTGAAGCGTCTGCTTTGCTTTTTCCATTTTCTTTGTCGACAATTAATAATTTTGAGTAAACGGGGTTTTTTGATTTGTAATGTCCTTTAACAGGTTGTGTTTTTATTTTCTCTTGGTAGTAAAAGTCTATTTTTTCTAATTCAAATTCATGGATGAGTTTCTCCAAAGTGTCATCCGTACTACCGTCATTAATAATAATGATTTCATATTTCGGATAGGTCAAGGATAATAGTGATTTTACATTGTAAACTATATTGGGACCTTCATTAAATGCAGGTGCAACCACAGAAACACCCGGCATATAATTGGATCGTGTAACAATATCGTCATCTAAAAATTTTTTATTATTAATGTGTTTAACGATTGCGATATAGGATAATACGGCCAAAACCAAGTAAAATGAAACATAAGAGAAAGAGAAAATCGCTATGAATATTTCATAGATTGATAAAACAATTTCTACAATACTTTTAATTACATCCATAATGTTTTTACATGTTTTAACATTCTTGAATAATTTTCATTTTTATCAACTAATGCGTTGGCAAGCGTTGGATCAATTTTTTGTAAGCAATACAAAGCAGAGAGCTGAACATCACTATCAGTATAGTTTTCAAATCTTGAGGTGATGTAACTAGAGGTAAGTTGAGAACCTATTTCTGCTAAACATCTAAAGCATTTAATCTGGGATTTTTTGGAATAAATTGTGATTTTTTCTAAAATTGGTTTTTCGGCTTCTTTTAGAAAGAGTTTACTTATAGCTGTAAGGGCTTCTGTCCTAACTGATTCGACAGGGTAGTTCAAAAGCGCAATAATTCTTTCTGATTTGCTTCGGTTATTGAAATAGGTTACAATTTTTAAACCCAATTCAATCAACGAACTTTTATCCGATTGTAACAAAAAATCAAGACTTGTGGGATATTCTTTTTTTAATTCAAAAAACATATCCATGATTTTTATTTGATTAAGTTTAGAGATTCTATCAGGAATGTAGAGTAATTCATCTTTACTCAAATCAACAAGTGCTATAAAACTAATATTGGCATTGGATCGAATTAAGTCATTCCGACTCTTTAGGTAAGGTATAATTTGGTGTTTTCCTTTATTATACTTCATTATTTGAAAATGATAAAAACCAATGCATTTTTTATAAGGTCTAAAATCACGAATGAGTTTTGAGGAATATTTGTGCAGTTTTAAACTTTTATATAATATTGAAACAATTGCTGTCTTATCTCCTTTGATGTTTTTCTTCAATCGAATCATTTCATTGATAATGATACTTTTGCACCAATTTTGGTTAAAAGGGATCGAATTGCGAAATTGTTTAAGTTTAGATTTAATCTCTTGTTTGCTGTAATCTTGGATAACAATTTCTATCAAAAATTGCTGAATAATAGCTTTGTATTTTTTTTTAAGACGAAATAACCATTGATTGTACAATCTTTTGGTTACAAGTAATACGCTAACAAATAGGATTCCTATAAAAAGTATAGGTACGGCAAAATTTTTTATAAAAAATAAAAAAGTATCCATAAAAAATAGTTAGTCACTCAAATGTAATAAAAATAGGAATAACTTTTTGTTTTTTAAGGGTTTATGTTTTTAAAAGCCTTCAAAAACCCCTAAGCCAAATAAAGCAAAATCATATTTCACAGGGTCGGTTGGGTCTAAAATTCGGAGTTGGGTATCTAATTCGTTTAAGGCTTTTCCGTCATTTTGTTTTCTATTCAAAAGACCTAATTTGCGAGCGACATTACCTGAATGTACATCCAGAGGACAGGATAATTTTGAAGGAGAAATGCTTTTCCAAATGCCCAAATCTACTCCTTTATTGTCTTGACGACACATCCATCTTAGGTACATGTTGATTCTTTTGGCTGCCGAATTATTGAATGGATCAGAGATGTGTTTTTGACTTCTTTGCGGTTGATTTACTTCAAAAAATATTTTTTTAAACTCATGAATGCTTTTTTGGACACTCGTGGTTTCTTGATGTTTTGCAAAAACATTTTCTAATCCACCATGATGTTTGTATACATGCTGTAATCCTTTTATAAAAGCCTTAAAGTCCAGTCCGTTAAAAGTTCTATGAACAAATGAATCAAGAGCCTCCAAATGGCTATCTGAATGAGATAAAACAAAATCATAAGGTGAATTTCCCATCAAGTCCATCATTTTATGACTGTTTTTGATGATCATTTTGCGGTTACCCCAAGCGATAGTTGCGCTCAGGAAACCAGCAATTTCAATATCTTCTTTTTGAGTAAATAAATGCGGGATTTGAACTGGATCACTTTCTATAAAATCTAGGGTGTTGTATTGTACAACTTTTTGGTCTAGAAAGTCTTTGAGTTCAGCCTCTGTCATGTTTAGGTGTTTTTCTATAGTTGATTTGGATTATTTACTGCTAATTTGACCATCCACCATTACTAATTTTCTATCAGCCATATTTGCTAAATCTTCATTATGTGTAACTATGACGAATGTTTGCCCCAATTCGTCTCTAAGTTTAAAAAAAAGTTGGTGCAAATTTTCAGCTGATGTAGTGTCTAAGTTTCCTGATGGTTCATCTGCAAAGATAATATCTGGTTGGTTTATAAGAGCCCTTGCCACAGCAACGCGTTGTTGTTCACCACCTGATAATTCGTTAGGTTTATGATTATGTCTATGAGAAAGCCCTAAATAGTCTAATAATTTTTTCGCTTCAATTTCTGTTTCTAATTTGTTTTTTCCGGCTATAAAAGCAGGAATACATACGTTTTCTAATGCGGTGAATTCTGGTAATAACTGATGAAATTGAAAAATAAACCCTAGGTTTAAATTTCTAAAACGTGACAAAGCTTTGTCGTTCATTTTCAAGACATCTTCTCCATTAATTAACAAACTTGAATTTTCATTCGAAGTCGGTCTGTCTAAAGTGCCAAGTATTTGAAGTAAAGTGGTTTTTCCAGCACCAGAAGCCCCCACTATAGATACAATTTCTCCTTTAGTGATATGTAAATCAACTCCTTTTAAAACCTCAAGTTGGTCATAGAATTTATGTATGTTTTTTGCTTGTATCATTCCAATCTATTTTTACAAAGAAACAAAGATTTTGTCTGCCACTCAACTATTATAAAATTTCTTTATAGTAACATTTATTAATATTTAGTTAAATCATCTTTTTTGTTTAATTAATTGCTATTTTTGTTAAACAAAATTATAATTCAATTTTTAATGAATAAATCGATTGCAACATTTGCTGGAGGCTGTTTTTGGTGTACCGAAGCTGTGTTTTTACAGCTCAAAGGAGTAGAGTCAGTAGTGTCAGGTTATATTGGAGGTGCTGTTGAAAATCCAACCTACAAACAGATATGTACAGGTACAACAGGACACGCAGAAGCTATTCAAATTACATATGATGAGGACTTAATTGCTTTTGAAACTCTTTTAGAAGTGTTTTTTGCTACACACAATCCAACAACGCTCAATAGACAAGGCGCCGATGTAGGAACGCAATACCGCAGTGAAATTTTTTATCATTCTGAAAGTCAAAAGCTATTAGCTGAGACTTATATCCTGCAATTAGAAGAAGCTAAAGTTTTCGATTCACCTATCGTTACTCAACTTTCTCCTGTTACTACCTTTTATCCAGCCGAATCGTACCATCAAAACTATTATCAACAAAATAAGGAACAATCGTATTGTCATTACGTTATTACTCCCAAAATGAACAAGCTATCTGAATCGTTTACTACATTATTAAAATAAATAGCACCTAAAAGATGAACACAGTATTAGACAGAGAATTAATTGAAATTTTAGGTGATAATCACCAAGCCACCAGTGCAGATACACCGCTTAGAGTTGACGCATTTGTAAAATCGGATGCCGAGAAAATGCAACGAATTGAGCATCATTTTCATGCCATTATGGAAGAAATGGGATTGGATATGACAGATGATAGCTTGAGTGGCACTCCGTTTCGTGTTGCCAAAATGTACATTCAAGAAATTTTTAGTGGTTTAGATCCTAAGAACAAACCTAAAATTTCTGTTTTCGAAAATAGTTATCATTATGACAAAATGTTGGTCGAAGCCAATATTAATTTCAACTCTACCTGTGAGCATCATTTTTTACCCATTGTAGGTAAAGCTCACATTGGGTATGTTTCAAGCGGCAAAGTGATTGGGTTGTCAAAATTGAACCGAATTGTTGATTATTATTCTCGTCGTCCCCAAGTACAAGAGCGTTTAATTATGCAAATTTTTAATGAATTGAAAACTGTTTTGGAAACGGACAACGTGATTGTTGTGATGGAAGCAAAACATTTGTGTGTTTCTAGCCGCGGAATTAAAGATGAAACTAGTTTTACCTCTACGATTCAATATGGGGGGATTTTTAATGAAAAAGAAAATAGAAATGATTTCTTCAATATGATCAAACAAGAATAAAAGGCACTATTTTTGTTTGGTCTTTTCAAAAATTTAAAAATGACAAACCAAGCAGAAATTAGCGCTGAAACTTCTCAGAAAAGAAGACATTTATTCTTGAGTATTTTGTTTGATGCTATCGGAATGCTCTCTTTTTCCATTCCAATAATTGGTGAATTCTCAGATGTCGTTTGGGCACCCTTAGCGGGTTTTCTGATGACCTGGATGTACAAAGGAAGTGTTGGGAAAGTAGCGGGAGCGATAACATTTATAGAAGAAGCCTTTCCTTTCTCGGATGTTATTCCTACGTTTACTTTGACTTGGATATACACTTATCTCATCAAGAAACAGAAAAATTCTTAATTAATACCAACAAAAAAAGCTTCAGAAATGAAGCTTTTTTTATGTTTTGAAAAGAAAACCGAGTCCCATACTTCGAAGCATTTTTTTTTCGAATGCCCAAAAAAATCGAAACTGACCAAATAAAAATCCTATGAAAACCAATAGTACTTGATAAATAGGAAAAATAAGTAGGAGTCGAATAGGAGTGAACCAAAATCCTAAATCGTCTTTGGTAATGCCCAGCCAATAACAAAAAGGTTTAGATAACCATGCAGATGCTGAACCAGTGATTGCAAAAACAATAAAAATCAGTGTTAATTGAAAGTTACTTTCTATTCCCCAACGTTCTTTTAATTTTCTCATTCTAAAGTGTCAATGGTGCAAATATACTAAGATTATCGTATCGGGACATTGCCAAATAATCTTTGTTTGTATCGATTTTGAAAATAAATCATGTAGTTGTAGATAAGATAATTGACCTCATATCCATAATTTATTTGTGGGTCATAATTTATTGTCATTTCATATAAATTGGGGTCAAATCGAAGGGGTTGTTGTACTCGATTATTCCACTCTGTAATGTAAAATCGATTTTTATTTTCTAAGTAAAATTGCGAATAATATCCTCTTGGATGAGCAATAGAATTCAACCAAGTACTAAAACCTGGATCAATAATGATTACTTCATATTCCAGTGAATCATTAGCAATTCTTATTGTATCTCCTTTAACTGAATTGGTAGTAGGAACTGAAGCTAGACTTTTTTTTGGAGTAGAACAAGCGCCAATTATTGCAATAAGCACGATTATGAAAGCTATCTTTTTCATGGCTAAAGTATTGAAATCGAAATGTACAAAATCTGAGCTTGAAAATTCTAAATTCTATCATAAAAAAACGTCATCTCTGTTAAGGAAATGACGTTTTTATCTATGTTTATAAGCCTTTATTTACCGAATAATTTACTTAGTATTCCTCCAATTCCGCCACTTCCTTTGGTTAAACTCATTGCATCACTCAAGTCAACTTTGCCATCTGCATTTTGATCTAGACCAAATTGCGTTCCGTATTTAGAAATAGTATCCATAATACCGCTTGCTTGTTCGCTATTGCCAGCAATTGCCCCAATAATATCTGAAATTTGAAAACTATCGTTTGGGTCATTGGCTTTGCCCATCAATCCTCCTAGTATTTTCGGAATCATATCTCCAGCAACACCAGAAGCAGCTTCTCCACTTATTCCGAATTTCTCACTCAAACTACCAGTAAGTTGTTGCGTGATTTGTTGGACTGCAGGATTCGAACTATCCTGAGCATTATTGCCTTGCAACAAACCTGACAATTGCTCAACTCTTCCTTCAGAAGCCATTTTTTGTAAACTAGCGAAAATGGAGTTGCCCGCCTCTTGCATAACTGCCTCGTTATGTTCATTTGGGATAGCGCTGTTTTTTACAACAGCATCCTCTCCAAATTGCTGTACTAATTGTGTTAATTGCTCAAACATAGGATTTTAGATTTAAAGTATTCTCAAATTTAAATAAAAAAGGGTAATTTATAACGTTTGTTTATAAATTACCCTTTGGTATATTGAAGACTCAAAAATTATCCTAACAAAGCAATAATTTGCGAGGCTAATTCTGTTCCAATTCTGTCTTGAGCTTCTCCTGTAGCTGCACCAATATGAGGCGTCAACGAGATTTTAGAATGCATCAAAATCGCCATTTCTGGTTTTGGTTCGCTTTCAAAAACATCTAAACCTGCAAAAGCTACTTTTCCGCTGTCTAAAGCTTTTACTAAAGCAACTTCGTCAATTACTCCACCACGCGCACAGTTTACAATTCCTACGCCGTCTTTCATGATAGCCAATTGCTCCTCACCAATGATGTAGCCGTCTTGTGCTGGTACGTGTAAAGTAATAAAGTCTGCTTCTTGAAACAACGATTCTAAAGATTGAGAAACAATGGTAGTTGTTATCGATTGTCCGTCAAAAAACTCCACTTTAACATCAACTTGAGGGATAAAGCTATCGGCTGCGATAACTTTCATACCTAAACCTAAAGCCATTTTTGCAGTAGCTTGACCAATACGTCCAATACCTACAATTCCTAAAGTTTTTCCTCTTAGTTCAGTACCATTAGCGTAGGCTTTTTTCAAACCTTCAAAATTGGTATCGCCTTCAAGAGGCATATTTCTGTTCGAATCGTGTAAAAAACGAACCCCAGTAAACAAATGTCCAAAAACCAATTCCGCCACAGACTCTGATGAAGAAGCAGGCGTATTGATTACGTGAATCCCTTTGCTTTTTGCATAATCCACATCAATATTGTCCATACCAACACCGCCACGACCAATAATTTTGATACCCGGACAAGCATCGATAATGTCTTTGCGCACTTTGGTAGCACTTCTTACCAAGATAACGCTCACGTTGTTTTCATTAATAAAATTGGCCACTTGTTCTTGCGCCACTTTTGTAGTGATTACTTCAAAACCACCTTTTTCTAAAGCTAGAATTCCACTTTTCGAAATTCCGTCATTGGCTAATACTTTCATTTTGCTTTTATTTTGTTTCTCTAATTCCTTGTTTTTGCCAAAGAATCAACTATACTATATATTTATTTTTTAGGAGCTAATCCCGCTATCCGTTCTTATCTTTTCTATTTTAAAGAAAAAATAGAAAAGGATATCCACTACTATCGGGGCTAGGGGAGTTGTGCTTTTAAGAAAATTTGGTGTAAGCGATTAAACCGCTGCTTCCAAAGCTTTCATAACATCAACCAAAACTTGAACACTTTCTATTGGCATCGCATTATAGATAGACGCTCTGTAACCTCCTACAGAACGGTGTCCTGGAAGTCCTGAAATGTTAGCGGCTTTCCACATCGCGTCAAAAGTATCTTTATGAGCTTCGTCGTTCAATAAGAAAGTTACGTTCATATTCGAACGGTCTTCTACAGCAGCTGTTCCTCTAAACAATGGATTTCTGTCGATTTCATTGTATAATAAAGCTGCTTTTTCGTTATTTATTTTTTCGATGGCAGGAATACCTCCCAAGTTTTTCAACCATTGCAAAGTCAATAGCGAAGTGTATACTGGGAAAACAGGTGGAGTATTGTACATACTCTCTGCCTTTATGTGTTTAGCGTAATCCAACATACTTGGAATCACGCGACCGTTTTTACCCAAAATTTCTTCTTTAACCACTACCAAAGTTGTTCCTGCTGGCCCCATATTTTTTTGAGCACCTGCGTAAATAATGTCAAATTGAGTAAAATCCAAAACACGCGAAAAAATATCCGAACTCATATCACATACGATTGGAATATTTAATTTTGGAAATTCTTTCATTTGTGTTCCAAAAATGGTATTGTTACTCGTACAGTGAAAATAATCTGCATCTTCAGGTACGGTATATCCTTTTGGAATATGATTGTAATTTTGTTCTTTTGAGGAAGCCACGATTACGGTTTCTCCAAAAGTTTTTGCTTCTTTAATTGCAGCACTAGCCCAAGTCCCAGAGTCTAAATAGGCAGCTTTGCCTCCTTCTTTCATCAAGTTGTAAGGCGCCATAATAAACTCTAAACTAGCTCCTCCGGCCAAGAATAAAGCGTGGTAGCCTTTGCCTGTCAAACCTAATAAGTCTAAAGCAAGAGCTCTGGCTTCTTCCATTACGGCAACAAAGTCTTTACTGCGGTGGGAAATTTCTAAAATTGATAATCCTGAGTTGTTGAAATCTAATATGGCTTGAGCCGATTTTTCAAAAACTTCTTGTGGTAAAATACATGGTCCTGCGCTGTAGTTGTGTTTTTTCATGGTTTGTAAGTATCCGAAAATTTAAAAATGCAAATTTCGACAATCATACTTGAAAACAAGCTGAATTATTCGAAATAATTATACAATTTTCTACTTTATTGTTAGTAAAAATGAAATTGTATCTACATTATCAGCATAATCCCATAATTCAGGGCTTTGGGTTTGTCCGAAGGGAATGCTGTTGGAGGTTAAATTATTGGAAACAATACATTGAATTTGATCTTTTTCGTCTTCTAAACGTTTTATCACCTCATCGATGTTTTCATAATACTCATAAAAAGTACTTGAGATAGGAGAACCATAGCCATTATCTTCTTTTATGGTCAAAAAGCCATTGTCAAGTAATTTGAAATTACTCATCAAAAACACGGCTTTGTTGTAATCATAATTGTTGGCATATTTTTCATACTCAATGATATCTTTGTATTTGAACATAGCTTCAAAAAAAGCATCAAAAGAATAGTTTTTTGGTACAAAAAGTTTAGAAACATTACGACAGCCTAAACCAAAATAGCGAAAAATATCCTCACCCAAAGCTTCCAGTTGTTCACGGGTTTCTTCGCCAGTAAGCACTGCTACCGAGTTTCTATTTTTTCTGATAATTGAAGGTTTGTCTTTAAAGTAATATTCAAAATAGCGAGCGGTATTATTGCTTCCGGTAGCAATAACGGCATCAAAGTTTTCTAATTTTCCTTCAACAAAAGTGATACGGTCTTTAAATTCAGGGGCGATATGTATTAGGTATTTAGCGATAAACGGAAGTAAATGCTGGTCATTCGAAGAGGTTTTTACAAGAACATTGTGTCCCGAAATCAATACCGATAAGAAATCATGAAAACCTACCAAAGGTATATTTCCAGCAAGAATCAAAGCAATTGTTTTGGGCTGTCTGTCTGTAAAATCATATGCAGAAAGCCATTGGTCTAGTTTTTCTTGTGTTAATGCTTTCGCCCATGATTGAAAAGCAAAACAAACTTGTTCAGGAGTATACCAACCATTATGTGATTGAGAAAGAGCAATGAGATTAAGACATTTGTCAAAAAATAAATCATTACCTATTACGTCGCCTTGAATTGGATTTTCGATTGATGAAAACTGACTCAAGAATTTTCCTAATTCAACAAATTTACTTTTTTTTGTTTCTAATGTCATATTGCTTGTGTATGAAATCTTTTGATTGTAATTTTGCGCAAAAATAAGCTTTTTAGAAGCTAATGACAAAAGTTGTTTTTTTATTATGAAAATCTAATACAAAGACAATTACTTTAAAATTTAATTAAAAAATTTAGTTAAAGATGGCAATTATTATTACAGACGAATGCATTAACTGTGGAGCTTGCGAACCAGAATGTCCAAATACTGCAATTTATGAAGGAGCAGATGATTGGCGTTATAAAGATGGTACCAAGTTAAAAGGCAAAGTAATTTTACCTGATGGTACCGAAATTGACGCAGATGCGCCTCAAACCCCAATTTCAGACGAAGTGTATTACATTGTGCCTGGTAAATGTACTGAATGTAAAGGTTTTCATGACGAACCACAATGTGCGGCTGTATGTCCAGTAGATTGTTGTATACCTGACGATAACCATGTAGAATCTGAAGAAACATTATTGAATAGACAAGCGTTTTTACATAACGAATAGTCTCAAAGCATCATATTGAATAGTTAGACCTGAGTAAAGCTCAGGTCTTTTTTTTGATTGTTAATGACTATTGTTATTTTCTTACTTTTTTCATGGTTTAGTTGAGTTTTTTAAAATAAAACCCCTGATAATAACATATTTTTCTTTTTTTATTTTTTTTATCAACAATTTTTTTATTTTTATTGCAAATAGTAAGGTTTCTAAATTAAGTAAGACATAAAATCACTTCGTATGAAGAGAATACTTTTTGTCTTTTTATTAATGGCTAGTTCTATTATTCTAGCTCAGAAAGTAGAAAGAACTTTGATAATTAAGGACATGGATTCACAACTTCCTATAGAAGATGTGACCGTTTTGGTAGCTAAGACCAAACAAATCCTTGTAAGTAATAAGGAAGGGGAAGTTAGTTTTATTGTGAATGGAAATTCAAATTTACAGTTTTCTCATCCTTCCTACGTTGGAATTACCGTTCGTCCTGCTACACTCAAACAAAATGGCAATGTTGTTTACATGAAAAGTAGTTTGAATAAACTAGATGAATTGGTTGTTACCCGCCAGCATCCTCAGAAGTTACTGAAATCTTTAGTAGCAAATTCAATTAAAAAATTCAATGTTCCAGCTCGTTTGAAAGTATATTGTCGTGAGTTTTTTAAACTTAATGGGGTGTATTCTTATTACACAGATGGTTTGTTGAATTTTCAGATTGTAGGAGATCAAAAAAAATTAAATTCAACTATCTTGGTTGAACAAAACCGTTCTTTTGGTGCGATAGAAGAAGAAATAAGTGCCGATTTGTTGGGGTATAATCTCAATAATATCATTGAAAATTATTATACGTTTAAGTATTTAGCACCTATTTTGGATCCTAAAGCAAAGGATAATTACTACTTCTTGGTACGTTCTTATTCTGAAAATGATGCCTATTATGTTTTGACTGCCACACCATTAGATAATTCGAAAGGATTGCTGGATGAATTTAAGATTATTTATGACAATCAGAAAAATTTGATTATCGAAGTGAGTTCTAAAATATCTGAAATTAGTTTGGCAAGAAGTACTGGTATTGCCAAAACTGGAGCCAAGAAAATTTATATGTCTAATTTCAAAACCACCTATAGAGTAGAGGATACTAACTATTTTTTAGTTAGTTCTAAAGAAGAAATTGGGTTTGAAAAAGTTTACAAAAAAGAAACTAAAAATATAGAGGTTAGAAATTATTTGGTAACTACCAATTTTAGTAACCAAAATTACACTTATCGTGAACCTCAAGTTTTTAAAGACAAAACACTTATTAATAAAGGGAATAGTATCTTAACCAACTATTGGGATTTTTCAGGCTTGGCAGCTACAGACGAAGAACAACGAATAATTTCGATTATTGAGAAAAAATTATAACCTTTTTTTACCACTATAGACTACCTGTTTTTTTCTTTTTTGCGACAATGACATACGTGTCGTAAGCATACGTTTCTCTGTCAATGATTTCAATGATTTCGAAACCTTTTACATAAAGAAAAAGCTGAATTTCGTTTAAAGTAAAGACTCTAACCGTAGAAAAATCTTCTGCAATAACTTCTTTTTCATCGTTGATGACGGTATAATAAGTTGCCGACCATTCCATCAAAAAATTATCTGCTGTGGTCAGTTTCCAATTACTGTCTCTGTAATGTGGTATTCCATCACAATCTGCTTTGTGAAGAATACTTGGGTTGTTTTCAGTATAAGGGATATAACGATTAGCGTCGATGAAGTCAAATACAAATATGCCTTCTTGGGTTAGATTTTGATAAACAGAATCAAAACAATAATATACGTCCTCGTTGGAGATGAGGTAACTAGTAGAACGACCCGTTATGAGGATAGCATCAATGGGGTTTTCTAGGGTGAACTCTCTCATGTCTCCATGAATAAAAGTGCTTTTCGAAGTTCTTTTCTTAGCGATTGCAATCATGTCTTCACTTGCATCTAAGCCCAAGTACTTATGGTTGTTCTGAAAAAAACGCAAGGCAAGATTTCCGGTTCCGCTTCCAAGCTCTAGAACAGCATTGTAATGATTTTTCTGTAAAATTTGGTTATAGAATTGATATTCTTCGTTGTAATCAATGAAAGTTTGATACATAGCATCGTAAATACTAGCCATTTTATCTGTAAATAATGTATTCATACTTTTGCAGATTATTGATTATAAATGTAAATAAAAAACAGCATCAAAAACGTATTTGATGCTGTTTAATTTATTTTTATCTAATAATCGGTATTGATTTTTTGGTCTAGTTAATTAGATGTGATTTAAAAATTAAAACCTAATCGAGCATAGTAATAGGCTCCACTAAAGCCCATTTGTACGGCATCCCAGTATCCCCCAGCTTCCACCCAGTCATCTTGTTGGTCTGGATAGATATTGAAAAGGTTGTTAGCTCCAATGCTTAATTTGGTATGTTTTTGTAATTGAAAACCAAAAGTTAAATCCGTAACGATTTTTGCACCATAAGTATCTGTCGCTGATTTAATTTGTTCTGCGAAAGAACCATAACCTGCCACATCTTCATACATTTGATAATCTAGTAGTTTAACTTCGCTAAATCTTGTAAAAGCCAAACCAGCATTAAACCATTTTCGGTCATAGTTTAAGTTTAATCCAAATTTATTGTCAGGTGCTGAGGCTAGTAAAAAGGCTTTTTCTCTCTCGCCAAAGAAAATTTCTTTGTCTAAACTACCATTTTTCACTTTATCAATTTTCATATTGTTGATGTTACCTACTAATGAAGCTGAGAAGGAATTGTCATTGATTTTCTTTTTCCAAGATAGCACAATGTCCAAACCGGTGGTTTTAGTGTCTACGCCATTAACGAAGAATTGTGCTTCGTCTACACCTAAATTAAAACTTGATGCATCAAAATATCCAGTAAGTACAATTCTGTCCTTTACATTGATTAAGTAACTATCTACTGTTGCTGTAAAATCTCCAAAAGTCGCAGTAAAACCTAGAGAGCCATTCAGTGCTTTTTCTTCATTTAGCTTGTCAATTCCAAAAGCTTTGGTTACAGGGCTATTGTTTGGTGAAAGTAAAATTTCTGAAGCCCCACTTGAAGAGAAATTAGTAAAACGCAAGTTGTAATATACTTGTGCCAAAGAAGGTGCACGGAAACCAGTACTTATAGAACCTCTAAAATTGATGTTTTTAGATGCTTTTATTCTTGTTGAGAATTTTCCGTTTAAAGTACTTCCAAAGTCACTGTAGTTTTCAAAACGCAAGGCACCGCTTATTAGAAAGTTTTCGGTTACGTCTAATTCGCTATCGGCATACAAAGATAAATTGGTTCTATTTTTATCCACTTCGTTTTTAGGACTATAGCCTGGGAATCCTTGAGAACCACCAGGTCTTGCTTCTCCAGAAATAGGGTCGATTGGAGCAAATTGGGATGTAGGATCAGTAATTGGTAATCCGTTGGTGTCATAGGTTGCATAAGAACCTTCTTCTCCAGCAAAAATGTTGAATTTTTCTGTTCTGTATTCTGCTCCAAAAGCTAAGTTCATTCCACTCAAAACCGAATCATAATTTTTGGAGAAATCAAAATTCATAGTATTTTGAATAAGGCTATGTCCACCTGCATCAAATTCAGTTGGAGAGGCTTCCTCTAACGATGCATTAATGGTTCCTTTCACGTAATAATGGAAAAGGTTTTTCCCATAAGTATTACTGATGTCGATTTTCCAACCGCTAGCTGTTTTGGTTCTAAAACCAGCAGCAAAAGAATTGTCTACAATGTTTGAAGTGATTCTTGGGGTATACCCTCCAGGATAAATAGTTTCAACGACTCTTTCGCCATCGTTTCTCGTGAAGGCATAAGCATCGGTATCTCTAAAGTTGCGTCCGCCAAAAGCATAAAACTCTGATTTTTCTGAAATAGGAATGGCTAAATTTCCAAATAAATTGAAACCTTGTATTTCGGCTTCACCAAATCCTTTTCTGAAATCAAAACCAGGGCGTAAGGTTTTATTTTTACTCAAATATTCAGTGGTGAAATTAGCATATCCTCCTTTTTCTCCGATAGTAAGACCATAATTGGCAGCGATTTTTACAGAGCCGCCATCAAAATTCTGATCTTTTCCAAAGCTATTTCCGTTTCCATTTTGATCCAATCGAAAACCTTTGGTATTGGCTGTGCCATCAGGAAAATCTCCTTGGGCATTTGTATTATAAGCACCATAAGTAATCATTCCAGTTACTTCATCAACATTGTCGTTAAGAACGATATTTATTACCCCAGCAATCGCATCAGAGCCATATTGCGCTGCGGCACCATCTCTCAAGATTTCTATTCTTTTGATAGAAGCAGCTGGAATGGCATTTAAATCGGTTCCAGTATTTCCTCTACCACGAGTACCAAAAAGATTGATCAATGACGATTGATGACGTCTTTTTCCGTTGATTAAAACCAAGGTTTGATCGGGTCCTAATCCTCTAAGTGATGCTGGATCTACGTGGTCTGCTCCATCGGATCCGGATTGTTTATTGGCATTAAAGGAAGGAGCTACATATTGAAGAAGTTCGTTGATTTCTAATTTTCCGCTTTGAGTAGTCACATCTTTTACACTAATGATGTCGATGGGAACAGCAGAATTGACAACGGTTCGTTTAGAGTTTCTTGAACCTACCACTTGAACTTCTTGTAATTCTTGTCCATTATCGTTGGTTAATGTAACGTTGAGTTCATCTCCCGTTGGTGTTTTGCTAATTGTTTTGTAGCCTACATAACTAAAAACCAATACTCCATTTGCAGAAATTTTGATTTTATACTTTCCGTCAAAATCAGTTGAAACTCCGTTTGAAGTTCCTTTTTCGGTTACATTGACTCCAGGTATTGGGTTGCCCTCAGCGTCCTTGATTGTTCCAGTTATTTCTTTCTGTGCTACTGCAATAAAGGAGCATAGTAGAAAAAATAATAAACATACTTTTTTCATAATTTCTTGTTTTTTGGTTATTGTTTGGTTGATTTGTAGATAAATGTAGCTTAATTTTAACAAAATGAGTGTAAAATGTTTATAGTTTTTGAGTTTTGTTGTTAACTTTTAATAAATGTTAGAATGTTCTTCAACAAGGATATTATAAATCTTATATTTGCAAACTTTAAATCGTAATACCTAAAAGGTGAATCATTTTTTTTGATTCACGGAAAAATACATACTATGAAAGCAGGAATTGTAGGCTTACCTAATGTTGGAAAATCAACTTTATTTAATTGTTTGTCAAATGCCAAAGCGCAGAGTGCAAACTTCCCTTTTTGTACCATCGAACCTAATATTGGAGTGGTAAACGTACCCGATCCAAGGATTAATAAATTAGAAGAATTAGTTAAACCTGAGCGTGTACAAATGGCAACGGTAGATATCGTAGATATTGCTGGTTTAGTAAAAGGCGCTAGTAAAGGGGAAGGATTAGGAAATCAATTTTTGGGAAACATTAGAGAATGTAATGCCATTATTCACGTTTTACGTTGTTTTGATAATGATAATATTGTACACGTAGACGGCAATGTAAATCCTATTCGCGACAAAGAAACTATTGATATCGAATTGCAACTAAAAGATTTAGAAACAATCGAAAAGCGATTAGAGAAAGTAAAGAGAGCTGCGAAAACAGGAAATAAAGAGGCTCAAGCTGAAGAAGCATTATTGAACAGAATTCGTGAAGCACTTTTACAAGCTAAGTCTGCTAGAACTGTGATACCTCAAAATCACGATGAAGAAGTTTTGATGGAGAGTTTTCAGTTGATTACTTCAAAACCAGTTTTGTATGTGTGTAATGTTGACGAGAGTTCTGCTGTAAGCGGAAATAAATATGTAGATCAAGTTCGCGAATTGGTCAAAGATGAAGAAGCTGAAGTAATTGTACTTTCAGTAGGAGCCGAGGCTGATATTACCGAATTGGAAAGCTATGAAGAGCGTCAGGTTTTTCTTGAAGATATGGGATTAGAGGAGCCAGGTGCTTCTGTATTAATTCGTGCCGCTTATAAATTATTGAAACAACAAACTTATTTTACAGCAGGTGTAAAAGAAGTTCGAGCATGGACAATTAATATCGGTGCTACCGCTCCGCAAGCAGCAGGCGTTATTCATACTGATTTTGAAAAAGGGTTTATTCGTGCCGAAGTAATTTCATATGAGGATTTTGTTCACTATGGTTCTGAGGCTAAATGTAAAGAAGCTGGTAAGTTCAGAGTAGAAGGAAAAGAATATGTAGTGAAAGATGGAGATGTTATGCATTTTAGATTTAATGTATAGTAGTAATCAACTATCATTTAAAAGATAAACCGAGCAATTTGCTCGGTTTTTTTGTAATTTTTATGAATGGAGGTTTTATAGAGCGAGTTATTGCAGGCAAATCCATGATTTTTGTAATTTTGAATACCATTCATATACTTCTATTTATTTGCTATGATTATTGATATATCTTCTAAAAGCAGCCAAATTGGTGTTGTTTCGTCTTTTATAGATTTAGTAGAAACGGATTTTCAAGGATTAATGAATGCCTTATGTTGGCACCGAAAATTGGAAGGTGATTTTGCAGCGATTGTAAGCCAACTGCAACTCAAAGAAAATATAACCGAAATTACTTTTGAAGATTTAGTAGCACTACAATTAACGGAAGAAGCAAATTTGGCAAGAGAAATTATTCTTAATGATTTAAAGTTGTTAAGTGATTTTGGCGCCTCACCCTCACTTAATTTATTGAAATGTTATGAACGTGATAATGAATTAGACTTTATCTCAACGGATGTTTATTCCTATCACGTAGATCGTTCTACCATTGCTACAGATACTTTTTTATGTACATATCATGGAGCTGCAAGTGATATTATTCCAAATGATCAAGCTGAGCAGAAAATTTTAATTCCTGAAATTAGAAAAAAGCTAAAAACTTTGCATCATGGTTCAATTGAAGAATTTGAAGATTTTTTGAGGGAAAACTATTTTGATTTGCATTATCAAGCCAAACCTTATGCCCAACCTATTAATTTGGGGATAGGTCATCTTTGGCGTCTTGCAGTAGATCATCCCAAACAACAAGTACCGCCTTGTATTCATAGGGCACCTGTAGAAAACGAAGGTGAATATCGTTTGTTGTTGATTTGTTAGTTAGTAAAAACAAAAGTATTTCAGTTTTTTGAAACCTAATAAATAGCCTAGTTACATCAAAACGAATTGTAAATCCAGTAAAATATAGAATTTTGTGGAGGAAAGTGTTAAAATAAAAAAAGCACCTCGTTGAGGTGCTTTTTGCGGAGAAAGAGGGTGTTGTATCAATTCTGAGAACCCTCGTTTTATATGAGTTTGGCGAAACAGAAACCTCTAGGGTCTCGATTTTGAACCTCAAAATAGTTATTCTTTTCAGACAAATCTTATGATGTAAATTTAAAAAATTTTTTTGAATGAGATGTTCAAAAAATGAATTAGTTATGAGATGCTTACCCTAATATTAAAGGTTGAACTTGTTCAATTTTAAGGCTGGTGTATTGGCAAAACTCTTCGATTGAGACGAACTCATTTTCTTGCTTGTCAAGCTTCGTTCTTATTTTTTGTAATAACCGAATACTTTGGCGGTAACTTTTGCCTGTAATGCGTTGTATGTCTTTTGGGTAGATACATAACCTCTTACTCTCTGTTTTCATACTCTATCTATAGCTTTGATTGGGCTTTGACTTGCTTTAAACTACTCTGATTTAAGTCCATATTTTGACTAAAATTAGTAATTTTTTCTTTTGTTTTAGAACGTTTGATTTTTGTCATTTGTGTCATTTTTTGACATTTATGTTCAGAAGTGACATTTGGTACGGTGGCGTTTTTTTAAGTGGTTAAATTGGTTAAAATTTGCCTTATAATCAATCTGGGAAATGTTGCAACGGAAAATGATTGAGGGAGTTTGATGGATTATTCATTTTTAAATTTTAGCAATTATGGCAAGACAGAAAGGCATAATTAAATTGAAAGGTACTATCGGAGATATTACTTTTTACAAAACGAAAGATGGGCATTTGGCGAGAGAAAAAGGCGGTATCGACGCTAGTAGAATCGCCAATGACCCCGCTTTTCAAAGAACGCGTGAGAATGGTTCGGAGTTTGGAAGAGCTGGGAAAGCTGGGAAAGTACTCAGAACTGCGTTGCGCCAGGTGTTGATTAATTCCGCAGATGGGCGAATGGTAAGCCGATTGACCCAAGCTATGACGAAAGTCATTCAAGCGGATGCTACCAACCCTAGAGGACTACGTAATGTGATTGATGGCGAGGCGGAATTGTTGGCTGGTTTTGAGTTCAATATTGGTGGTAAGTTGGGCACCACTTTGTTCGCTCCTTTTGTGGGTACTATTGACCGTGTTTCTGGTTTGATTGGATTAAGTTTGGCTCCGTTTGTGCCAATTACTATGATTGCAGCGCCTTCAGGGACCACTCATTTCAAAATTATTTCGGCTGGTGCAGCTATTGATTTTGAAGCAGAGACTTTTGAAGTAACGACTTCAGAAACGGCTATTTTGCCGTGGGATGCTACTTTGACCGCCCCAATTGATCAAGACAACTCGGTGAGTGCTAATAGTACTAAGCCTTTGTTTTTAGCCCTTGGCGTTGAGTTTTATCAAGAAGTGAATGGGCAAATGTATCCGTTGAAAAACGGAGCTTACAACCCGCTTTCTTTGGTTCAAGTAGTCGGTTTGTAGAATGGTTTTAGTCCTTAAAAGGCAGTATTTCCCCGAAGGAACCAATGGACAACTCAGTTGTGAAGGTAAAATTCTGTGTAATACCATTGAATTACCTTGGAAGAATAATGAAACGAGGGTTTCCTGCATTCCTGAGGGGGAATATTTTATTAGAAAGCGCTACAGCAGAAAATACCAATGGCATTTGGAACTACTGGATGTACCTCATCGAAAGTTCATTCTTTTTCATCCAGCCAATTATGCTCAAAACGAATTACAAGGTTGTATTGCTCCCGTAACGAAACTTTCAGGTCCTGGATTAGGATTGATGTCCAGAAAAGCTTTTACAAAGCTCAAAGATTTCGTTTTTAAAGCATTGGATCAAAATGAAAGTGTATTGTTGATTGTTGAATCTTACCCTTAGACTCCACTTAGGACGACAAGGAATAAAAAAATACTAGTATGAATGTAATTGAACGCGCGAAAGCGCCCACCCCAAAATTTTTCAAGGTTTTGCGAACTATTGGGCTGACTTTGTTGGCCATCAGTGGCAGTGTTGTAGCTGCACCAGTAGCTTTACCTGTAGCTGTTGTTACCGTTGCGGGCTATGTGGCTGTTGCAGGTGGTGTATTATCAGCGGTAAGTCAAATTACCACTGGTACTGATAGCTTGGAACAAATTGCAGTTGATAATGAGACCCTGAAACCAGTTCAGGGTGAAAACCAAAATAGACCGAGAGATGGAGACTAGTGTAACTACCAAGACAGGAACAGCCTCAGGAACGTTGTTAAGTATTGCACCAAACATTTTTTCAGAAGATATTCTCAAAACGATCATTTTAGCTGTAATAGGAGCCGTTGTAAGTTTTAGCGTTTCGCTTTTATTGAAGTGGTTGATGAAGATTAAAAGCAAATAGTCCGGTTTTGATTGGTAACCTTTTCCGGAGAAAGAGAAAGCCTGGTCCGATTGGATCAGGCTTTTTTGCGTTTATAGATTCCTTAGGTCGATTTTGGCTATCACTGATTTTTTATCCCTGTGAAAATATGAAAACACACCCCTAACCCCTCTCAAGAGGGGAATTCGTTTCTGCAAACATTTCACAAATAGGTTTTTTATGACTGAGCTGTTATTTGTTACAATATCTGTACAAAATCACTTTTCTAAGGTCATTGATGAGGTTGATGTTTTCTTTGAATCTGTTTTCTTGTTGTTCTAAACGTTTGAGTGCTTCGATGTTTTTGACGTGTTCCTCGTGTTCTTCCATCATTTGAGTGGCTTTAGCATTGAATTGTTTTTTAAAATCAGTAAGACAAAGGAAAGGAATTACCGAACCAATGAGGTGTTGGTGCCAAAATTTGGATTTCCAAAGAGAGAAGGCAATCCAGTAGCAATTGTCTGCTTCATTTTCGCACTTGAAAACAATTACAAAGCTGTTGGTGTAGCTTTCTTTTTGTGGCTTGCCACTATTCATTCCTTTGTTTAATACAAAAAAATGAGGTTGTGTGTACTTGGTTCCGGGCTTGTGGGTTTTCATCATAAAGTTTAGCATACTTCAAGTTTTTAAGGGTTAGTATTTCTTTTTGCCTTTTCCCCTGACGTCTCGCTTTACTCGACATCTATTAAAAATTTTTGAAAAGAAAAAAAAGAAAAAAAGAAAGCACTCTCTTGAAGTGTAAGGTTTCAAAAAAGCCTGTTTTTTGGATTAAATACTACCCGGGAATACACAAGTGAATTTGATAGGTGCAGCTAACTTGAACTATCAAAAGGTTATGAAACAATTACAGAACGAGGGTGGAGATTTCATCCAAAACCCGTAGGGCTTGAATAGGCTTTTTTGAATACCTGGAACTTACCTTCGCCTTCTTTTTTTTTTTTTATTCGGAGTGGAGACGTGTGGGGATTATCGGAATTGGTACGGAAAGATGGTTTTGGAATGTAAATAGGATTGTGTATGAAGGAAAGGTTCGAAATAGATTTTTAAGACTATCGTGTTGGAAAGGGTATGGTATTTTTCAGGCGGATAAAAGAACCAATGATCCTTATAACTGCTTTTATCGGACTGGGAAATACCATACTCTTTCCTAGAGTGGTTTTTGAGGAGGCTTGAGATAGTCTTCAGTGGGGAGGTTTTAGTGTGCAAAAGGAGGTGGTGCGATACGGGGAAGCCTCTTCAAAAAGCAATGCAAGCACTACCTAGTGCGATGGGGCAGTAGCGCAGGCAAGGGTGTGGTTTTGTAGTGGCTAATCGGGGTTTTGTGATTGGTTTTCTGATGGGGCGATGCTTGAACTGTTATCTGGTAGTGGTTATCGGTTTTCGGTAATGGGAGATGGTTAGAATAGTTGTTTATCGCCCTATCTGGAAACCAATGGATTTTATGCTTCTGGCCAATGCAACAACCACACTCTTGCTGGGTATTTGGTTTTGTGGGTGCTGGAGGTGTGTTCATTGTGCAGATTTATAGTGTACAGTAGGATGGTGATGGGAAACAGAAAAGCACGCACAAAAGCAATGTCCTTCGTCTTCGCTCAGGATAAATGAGATACTTACCGATGTAAACACACAGTGCATAAAAACAGGGAACGAAAACGTGTTTGAATAAGGGAAAAACGGATTCTTTATTATGAAAATGAGTAGTGTTTTGGGCAGTGGCGAAAGACCGTTTTTTTAAAAACAGGGTGGAGCGAGGAAGTTTTTAAAAAAGTGGTCCTGGAGCCACTGACAAGCGCTTGGGGTGAGCGGCTTTTTTACATAATGTTATTATAGGGCATTGAAAAACTAAAAAAAAACAATAAACACGCTTTTAATGCACTATAATGCCACATTATGTAAAGAAGCTTTGGGAAAAAAAAGTACTGGCGTGAGTTGCGAAGCGTACGTGTTTTTGTTTTTGGCGGCGGGCAAGCTCTTTGGCTGATGGCTTATCGGTACTTTCTATTTTGTCGTAGTTGCTCTAGCCAGCAGACAAAGTGCTTGAAGTGCTGTAGGAAAAAAACCATGACAGTACTTTTTTTTTGGAGCGTTGGCCAGTGGGGGCAGGGGGAACGGAAAACGGTATTTTTTCACCATTTGTTCTTTTATACTTTATTAGAATAATGAACCGAAGTTTAGATTTTTGGCTACCAAATGCACTTCATAAGGATAGGCGAATTTTTGGATGGGTTCGTGTTGCAACCACTTTTGTTCGTCTTCTGGACGGAGAATGATGGGCATTCTTTTTTTGATGTTGTGAATTTCTGCCATTAATGGATTGGCTTCTGTGGTCACAATTGTGTAGGTGTTTTTTTCTTCTCCTGTTGTCGGATTTTGCCAGGTTGAATATAAACCCGCAAAAGCAAACAATTCTTCATTTTCAAGGCCTATTTCAAACTTTGATTTGTTTTTTCCTTTGGTATCGTGCCATTGCCATTCATAAAAGCCATTGGCTATTACCAAACAACGTTGGTTGACTACATTTCTAAAAGAAGGCTTTTCATTAATAGTTTCAATTCTAGCGTTGAGGGTTAGCTTCTTTATTTCCTCGTCTTTGGACCAAGAAGGAATTAAGCCCCAATTATAATGTGTAATGACTTCCGGTTGTTCATCAGTAATAATGGGATTCAATGCGAAATCAAACCCATTAATATTTTCCTTTGGTTGGAAAAGCGCTATCTTTTCGATTTTAGCTTTGAATCGACTTTCAACTGCTTTTGCTGCTTTGGTTTGTTTGGAATGGAAGCACATGTTCGGTTATCAGTTATCAGTTTTAGGTTATCAGTTGTGGGGAAATTGTTTAGGGTTTGAGGTTGTTTGAACGTTTAAAGTTTAAAGTTGTTTAAAGTTTAAGGTTGTTGTGGGTTAATGGTTAAAAGTTTAAAGTGATTATTTATAAGTCCTTAGTGATTAGTGAATGGCTTATTTAGGGGTTGTTGTTTTATTGTAGCACGAGAAAGAAAATGAGGGGACAGCTCGCGAGCTGTCCGTACGGGCATATAATTATTTTCTATTTGCTACTCAAATTTAGGGAATGATTTTGGAATAATTACCAGAGCGATTTTAATTTAGGATAGAAAGCCTGGTCCGTATGGATCAGGCTTTTTTACTAAAATAATAAAATTAGATTGAAAGATCCTCAATTGTTGCTTCTGGAGCATTGTTTTGAACAGATGTTATACCGTTTTCTCTTGCGGCTTCACTTTCGTACATTTCGCTTGAGCCGATAATTTGACCGTTTGAGGCTTTTAGATTAAAATAGTACTTGCTGTTTGAAGATATCTTGCGTTCAAATCTAGCATCAATTTGTGCATTTTGTTTTGTAGAGGCAATTCCATTCTCACAATTAGCTTTTGTCGAATAGCCTTCACTAGTAAGTATTACTTGCCCGTTGTTGGCTTTTAAGTTAAATTGAAACTCACCATTGGTTCTTTTGGTTATTACAAATTTTCCCATATTAACATTTTTTAGTTATGTGACACTAATTTAAGTATTTACGGTGTAACTGTTTCATTTTTTTTTAATGATTTTTCACCTAAAAAAAATTCAGTTGCTAGCTTGATAAGGGCATAAAAAAAATACGAAGTCGGGAGACTTCGTAAGCGGCTTAGAAGCAAATCTGTCAAATACAAACTATTTTCAAAGTGGACCATTTGCCCAAATAGATTTTAGAGTGTGTTAGCAGATGTTTTATTTCTATTCACAATTTTTGTTATAAAATTTAACAATATCTTCTAATCCTTCTCTAACTTTAAATTCTCTATTTTCTAATTTTTCAATTAATATTTTACAATCAGAAAAATAAGAAATAACTTTTCCTTTGAGATCATTTGTCAATGGACTATATGCTCCCAATGCAGTAAGTCTCTCCTCATTTGGTTTTTTTATGTAATAAAAAGTAGCTGATTGAGTTCCCATTCCCATTCCACCAGTTCCCATTCCACCAGTTCCCATTCCACCAGTATAAAATGTTGCAGATGTTGTATATAATTCCGCTTTGTTACCAGAAACCAATTCCTCAACCGCAATAAAGTTTTCGCGATCTTTTACTTGGAAAAATTTATAAACTCCTTTTTTATCATAGGAAAATTCAATTTCAACGGATTTTAATTTTGAAAATTCAAATTCTTGTGCTTTTGCATTTTCATCGGTTTTAAATTTAAAGGTATACCCTTTCTTTTTGCCAATTCCTTTTACTATTTCACCATTTTTGAAAGTGATTTTTACAGGTTTAAGTTGTGCATAACTAATGCTAATTGCAGAGATTAATAAAAATGATGCTAATTTCAATTTCATCGTTTATTACTTTTTTGTTTGATTATTTAATTACTTTTTAGTTTCAAAAAATATCAGCTAACGCCCGTTGTACTATAGCGGGGACTTTTAGTATGTATGTTAATTCAAGGAGCTAAATATATAAATAAGAAGTCGGGAGACTTTGTATAGCTGGGACCCAAATACAAAACCAAATTCAAATTTAGCCTATAGCACGTCTATTGCTTGCTGGCTGTTATATGCTTTTTTATATTAAAAGTTGTAATTTCTCCCAGTCCCTGTTCTTCTTGCCACTCTTGTGTTGCCGAAACCGATATAATATCTCCTTTAGAATTGGAAGAAAGTGATTTTCCAAAATAATCTCTTGCTCCATTACCGTCTTTTTTGAAAATTTGATTCCATATATTTCCATCATACTCAAAGACTCTAAATTGACCAGAGTTAGTTCCATTATTATCACTAAAGATGCTTGAGGCTATTAATAATTTGCCATTTGAAGAAATTTTAATAGCTTGTCCAAATAGATCGTATTTGTTTTCTCCATAAATACTATTTCCAATTTGAATCCATTCATTGTCTTTTTGGGCGTAAATATTAACAAATCCATTTTGTTCACTATCAATTTTATTACCCTCAGGTGCTCCAATCGCTACTGTATTCCCATCTTCTGATAATGATACTGAAAATCCAAATTTATCTTTTGCTTTATTTGACTTGATATCTTTGCCATTTTGAATCCATTTGTTATTTTTAAAATCAAAAATTCTTACATATCCTAAGTTATCAGGATTAAGGCAGCTAACAGCCACTCTATTGCCTGAAGAAGCTAACGAGATTGAGGCACCGAAATATTCAGATTGAGAGCTATCGGATATATTTTGACCTTTTATTACCCATTTTTTATTTATATACTCATAAATTCTTATAAAATCACCATTTCGACTAAATGGACAGCTAATAGCAATATAATTGCCATTTTTAGAAATTTTAACTTCACTTCCAAACATATCTTTAGATTGGCCTGATAGATTTTGCCCCACTTGCATCCATTGATTATTAACAAATTCGTAAACTTTGACCATACCTGAAATATATCCATTAACATCGTTATTGGGAGAACTTACAATAATTCTAGAGCCGTCAAAGGAAATATCAACGGATGCACCAAAATAATCACCAGTATCACCCCCAATGACAGTTTTTCCTAGTTGTTCCCATTTATTATTCTTAAGTTCATATACTTTTATGTTTCCACAATTATTCCCGCATTTTTCACTTTTAGTTGAGCTTGCAATTATACGCTTACCGTTACCAGACATAGCTAATTCATATCCGAAATTTGAATAGGCAAACTCTCCTTTTATGGTTCCAAATTCATTTTGAGCTTTCAAACTATTCTGAGAAAACATCAATAAAACGATTATGTAAATTTTTTTATACACTATGTGTTGGTTTTTAGGTAATTGCATATAGATGCAACAAACTTTCGTATATACAGCCAAAATTGGGTTTCTAAGCGAACTTTTGTTGTGATTTTGTTTAATTCAAATATATACAACTTTTAGTACACTATTCTGCTTTCACAGTAATTATTTCTTGGATTTTGGTGGTGTAGATGGCTTATGAATTGATTCGAAAATGAAAGATTTTTTTAAGGTTTACTAAAAAAAACAGAAAGACTTTTAGTACGTATTTTATTGGGATATATTTATAAATCAGCGAGGTCCCCCGACTTCGTTGAGTGGGGTGTCTTTTTCAATGGTTACTTTTTAAATTTAATTATTAAACCTCCTTCTCCAACTATCCATCCTATATCAGATGATGAAAAGGAAATAGACTTAAAATCCTGATAATAATTATCATTAATTTCAATTAATTTGCTATTCTTTAATAAATAGAGATTTGAGTTGCTGATTAACCAAATTTCATCAGCAATCATTTTCGAATCTCTGATAATAGGAGTATAGTCGTTTCTTTTAACTCTGTATTCATTATTTTTAAAGTATACGATCTCTTGACCAAAGATATAACCTTCGTTCTTGTTGATATGTTGTAAACTATAAAAATAATAATACGGATGATTCATCCCCAATATATCTTCTTGCTTTATATGTTTTAGGTTATCACCATCCATTTTTATTAATGTTCTGTTCCATCCTAAAATGAATCCTTTGTCTTGGTCAGAAATACTAACACAGTATAAATGAGATTGCGTTTCTGATTTAATTTGCAACCATCTATTTTCAATATATTTAAAAATGACACCATTATTGCCAACTATATAGCCAGAATTTTGTTTGAAATGAATATCATTGAGGCCTTCTTTTGTATCAATTTGGATACTTTCCCACACATTATTTTTTAATTTAAGTAATGTTCCATATTCACCAACTATCCATCCATTTCCGTCCATATCAAAAAAGACTTTATTTAAAGTTTCTTTAACGGGACTTCTATATTTAGCCCATTTTCCATGATCAAATTTATAAATAGTACCACCCCAACCAACTGCCCAACCATTTAGTGAATCTCGAAACGCTATTGAAGAAAAAAAAGGAACATCTTTGTCCTCAATTATTGTCTCAAAAGATTGAGAAAATAGACTAAAGGGCAATAGGATTAATGTAATTATGAATCTATTCATTATCTGGGAGTCTTATTTTTTTTCAATGTTTTCCAACTTGTCTATAAATATAAGAAGCCTTCGTATACATACCAATAATTGGTTAGATAAGCAAAGACTTTTTCTGCTTCATATTTATTCAAATATATATAACTCTTAGTACACTTTTCAGCATTTATAGTTATTATTTCTTTGATTTTGGATATTAGATTAGCGATTTATTTGGTTGATGAAATGAAGGGCTGGATGAGTTTTAGGATGGGACAGGTCGCGACCTGTCCGTACGAATTGTAATTTATGGGGTCATTCGGTGGCGGGGTAGGTTGATTTCATGGGCTTGTGGGTAAGGGGCACGTTGGGTGCTGCTTACATCTTCTTTGATTTGTTGTTGGGTTTTGTATTGGTCTTTTGCTTCCATATATCGTGGGTCGGGAACAAAGGGCATCTTGGCCATTTTTGAAATGGTAAGGGTTGGAAAATGATAATCTACCTCAACTATTCCTAACAACAAATAACAACCTCCGCCTTGAAAGGGATATTGCACTAGGTTATCAGGAAAATGCACCGTATCAAAATAAGTACCTTCGTTGTCTATCCAAGTGCCGAAATACATGGTTCCTTTTACAGTGGGGACTTGCTTTCTTGAGATGAGGTAGGCTAGCATTTTGACTTGCTTTTTGTGGTGTAGTAGTAAATCTTTGGCCATAACATCCCCACGATATTTTGTTTGTAGCAAATCGAAAATTGTACAAGAAACGGGAAAACTGAGCAATTCTATTTCATCAAAAGCGTCTTCCAATAAGGAGCGTTCTAAATTGGGGAGTTTGTATTCTTTTACGGGTTCTTGTATCAGCATTGCATTTCTATGCTCTGGCTTTAAGTTGTTGAGTAACAAACTTGCAATGACTAAAAGCTGGTTTTTTGTTTGATTGGTAAATCGAAAAGCACCAATGAATATTAATATTTTAATGCTTTCAATTCCCATTGGGATGCGATTGATAAAGTCTTCTAAAGAAAGAAATGGGCCGTTTTTTTCTCTATCTGACTGAATGAAAAACGCCATTTTACTGTCCAAACTAAGAAGGTGCATGAACCCTAAATACACATCTGAACCATAAAGGTTTGTTTCGTAGTTGCTTTTGTTTACACAAGGATTGTGAACGGTTGCGCCTGCCATTCGTGCTTCGTGGACATAGACTTCGGTTCTGTAAAATCCGCCTTGGTTGTTGATTACCGCGACCATAAATTCTATAGGATAATAGACTTTTAAGTACAAACTTTGATAGCTTTCTACAGCATAGGAAGCGGAATGCGCTTTGCAAAACGAGTATCCTGCAAAAGATTCTATCTGGCGGTAAATTTCCTCGCTGAGGGTAGGAGGGTGTCCTTTTTGCAAGCAGGAGGCAAAGAAATTTTCTTTTACTTTTCGCAAGGCTTCTACAGAACGTCCTTTGCCCGACATCGCTCTACGCAATATGTCTCCATCAGCAGCTGGTAAACCACCATAATGTAGGGCTATCTTGATTACATCTTCTTGGTACACCATAATGCCGTAGGTTTCGCCTAATTGCTCCTTGAACACTTCATGGAAGTACTCAAATTGGGAGGGGTTGTTGTGGCGAAAAATGTATTCTTTCATCATACCCGATTTGGCCACACCAGGGCGAATGATAGAAGAAGCCGCTACTAATGTTTTGTAATTGTTGCATTTGAGTCTTCTTAATAAGCCTCGCATTGCTGGACTTTCGATATAGAAACAGCCAATCGTTTTGCCTTGCGCTAAATAGGTATTGGCTACGGCTTCATTTTTTGAAATGGAAGTATCTCGGATGTTTACCCGAATTCCTCTGTTTTGTTCGATGAGTTTGACTGTATCGTCAATATGTCCAATACCGCGTTGGCTTAAAATATCGAATTTTTCAAAGCCGATATCTTCGGCTACGTGCATGTCAAAAAGGACGATTGGAAATCCTTTTGGTGGCATTTCCAGTGGGGTGTAATTCGTAATAGGTTCTTCCGATATTAAGATGCCACAGGAATGCATGCTGCGTTGGTTGGGATATTTTTCTAGCATCATACCATATTCTTGTACGAGCTTGACAATGCTGTTCTTGTCGTGCAATTTCATTGGGTTTTTGGCCAGTAGGTCTAATTCTTCTTTGGGAAGACCAAATACTTTACCTACTTCTCTGAAAATAGAACGGTATTTGAATTCGACATTGGTGCCACAAAAAGCGACATTTTCTTTGCCATAGCGATTGAAGATGTATTCCAGGATTACATCGCGTTCTTTCCAACTCCAATCAATATCAAAATCAGGTGGGCTTTTGCGGTTTTCATTTAGAAACCGTTCAAAGTACAAGTCGAGTTCTAGTGGACAAATATCGGTAATGCCCAAGCAATAGGCTATGATGCTATTGGCACCGCTTCCCCGACCAATGTGCATAAAACCACGGCTGTTGCTATAGCGAATAATGTCCCAAGTGATTAAAAAGTAACCACTGAATTCTAATTGGTCAATGACCTTGAGTTCTTTTTCGACTCTTGCTTTTGCTTCTATATTATTTTTACCATAGCGCCATAGCATTCCTTGTTGGGCTAATGATGTTAGTAATGCTATGTCGCTTTGCCGATTGTTGGTGTAGTATTTTTTGTTTTTAGGGGTATTGCAATCAAATTTAAAATTGCATTGCTCTATTAGTTCTGTTGTATTGGCAATGATTTGTGGGTAGTCTGCATACTGCGTCAAAAGCTCTTCTACTGGTTTGAGTACTTCTGTTGTTTTACAATAGTCAGCTTCCGTTAGTTTCGACAATATGCTATTGGAATCAATGGCTCTTAAAATTTTATGCAGATTGAATTCTTTTTTGGTTCTGAACGTCACGGGTTGCCATACGACCATTTTGGCTATTTTGCTTTTGAGTTCCAAAGCAAAAAGTTTAGGTAGCTCTTCTGGGCGAATGCCTATAAATTCATTCTCCTGAAGTGTTTTTGGTGCATTTTCTATAGTATAAATGATGAAAACTTGCTCGAATTGTGGTGCTTGTTTTGGTAGTGGTTCGCCGCTGAAATTATGAGTCGTTAGGAATCGGTTCATCTCTGCCAAACCACTGGCATTTTTGGCTAAACCGATGTACCGCATTTTGTTTTCTGAATGGAATTCAATCCCTACAAGTGGTTTGATTCCTACCTCATCACAGCCTTTTATAAAATCATAGATTCCAGTTACCGTATTGATATCTGTAAGTGCCATCGCTTGTACTCCACAAGTAACGGCCTGCCTAATAAGGTCATTAAGAGGAATGGTGCCGTAACGGAGGGAGTGGAAGGAGTGGCAGTTGAGGTACATTTTTTTTTGAGGGTTTAAGGTTGTTTAAAAGTTTAAAATTGTTTAAAAGTTTAAAGGTTTAAGGTTGTTTGGGAAGTTCTCTTTTCTTTTCCCCAGCCCTAAAGGGAGGAAAAGAGAACGAGATGATTCTTTGTATACGATTTTGGGTTTAAGGTTTTTTAAAGTTTAAAGTTGTTTAAAGGTTTAAGGTTGTTGTGGGTGTTGTGAGGCTTCTCGACTCCGCTCGAAGTGACAGTGATTGTTGTTTGTTCTGGGGTAATTGTTTAAAGTTGTTTATGGTTGTTGTGGGTTATGGGTTATCGGTTGTCGGTTATCAGTTGTCGGTTGTCAGTTATCAGTTATCAGTAGTGAGTTATCGGTTGTGGGTTATGGTTTAAGGTTGTTTAAAGTTTAAAGTTGTTTAAAGGTTTAAGGTTGTTGTTAGGCTTCTCGACTGTACTTCGACTTCGCTCAGTATAGACTACTCGAAGTGATAGTGATTGATATAGTTTATTGTTGTTTTGGGGGTCTTTTTAGAATTACATCTTTTCTGTTGGGTTTGAAGGAGGCTCCTGCACAACGCATAACGGCATCAAAACCGTAGCGGGTTTTCATTTTGTCCATAGCTTCATAGAGGGCTAGCATTTCTAAGGTGTCTTCGAAAAGGTTGATTTGGTAGGTTCCTCGTACGAGGCCACTAAAACGAATACCAATTAATCGCAAGCGCATACGTCTTTGGTATACTTTGTCAAATAGTTCCATTACGTGTTTGTTGAGGATATGGTCGGCTGAGGTGTAGGCAATTTTGCATTGCTTGGTTTCGGTGTCAAAATTGGCATAGCGGATTTTAACTACAATAGTTGAGGTGAGCCATTGTTCTGAACGTAGTTGAAATGCCAGTTTTTCAACCATTCCCATTAGGATTGCTTTTAGTTTGATTATGTCAATCGTGTCTTGGGAAAATGTATGTTCGGTTGAAATTGATTTTCTCTCGGTGTAGGGTTCTACGGGGGTGTTGTCTATTCCATTGGCTTTTTTCCAAATATCAAGTCCGTTTTTGCCAATCATTTGCTGCAGTACTTCCGCAGGCATTTCCGATAGGGTTTGAATGGTACGAATTCCAATGCGGGATAATAATCTAAAGGTCACGTCACCCACCATCGGTATTTTTTGTATGGATAAGGGATTTAGAAAAGGTTTTACCAAGTGCTCGGGTATCTCTAGATTTTGTTTTTGCTTTCCTTCTCCTGTCCCAATTTTTGATACTGTTTTGTTTACTGATAAAGCAAAAGTTAAGGGTAAACCCGTTTCTTTGGTGATGGTTTTGGCGAGTTCGTCTGTCCATTTGTAACAGCCATAAAATTTATCCATTCCGGTGATGTCTAAATAGAATTCATCGATACTGGCTTTCTCTACCACAGGCGCTTTTTCTTGAATGATTTCGGTTATGGTATGGGAAAATTTGGAATACAATTCCATATCACCTTTCATCACCTTGGCTTGTGGACAAAGTTTTAGTGCCATATGAATAGGCATGGCTGAACGCACCCCAAAACGGCGTGCTTCATAGGAACAAGAAGCTACGACTCCACGGTCGCCACCTCCTATGATTAGAGGGATGCCTTCTAATTGTGAGTTCGTAATTCTTTCGCAGGAAACGAAAAAAGTATTCATGTCGAGATGTACAATTGCCCTAGTCATTTTGATGCTTTTATAGGGAACAAAATTAGTACAGATAGTAACAATTTTTTATATATTTGTTGTTACAAATTGTAACAAAATTATTATGTCGTTATTTTCAGACAATATCAGGGCGTTGCGAATTAAGCATCAAATCTCGCAAGAAAAATTAGCGGAGCAGTTGGGGATTACCAGAGGTCGGTATGTGAAATATGAAGATGGTACCTCGGAAGCTCCGTATGACATACTGAAGAAAATCGCACATCATTATCATATCAGTATTGATTTGTTATTGGCTGTTGATGTCCGTAAAATTGACCTTCAGGATTTGATTAAATTGGAAAATAACCGCCTTATTTTGCCCATACAAGTGGATGCCATAGGGGAAAATGTCATTGAGGTAGTCACGCAAAAAGTAAAAGCGGGTTATTTGAATGGCTATGCGGACCCCGAATATATTGAAAGTTTGCAGCAAATTTCTTTGCCCTTTTTGGGTCCAGGGAAGCATAGAGGATTCCCAGTTGAAGGGGATTCGATGCCACCACACGAGGAGGGTTCTATTATTGTCGGACGCTATGTTGAAAAGCTGGGAGAAGTACAAGACGGCAAAACCTATATTTTGATTACCAAAAATCAAGGGATGGTCTATAAACGTTTGAATAAAAACAAAAGGAATGCCTTTGTCTTGGAATCGGATAACCGCTTTTATCCCAATTTTGAAGTTAAGTTTTCAGAAATTCTAGAAATATGGGAGTTCGTATGTAATATTGGCCGTAGTGATAGGAAAGAACCTGTTACCGAAATTGATAGTTTGAAAGCCATTTTAATGGAGTTGAAAAGGGAAGTGAAGGAGATTAAGGAGCAGAGGGTTTCGAAGGTTGTTTAATCGGTTATGGGTTAATCGTTTATAGTTTAAGGTTGTTTAAGGTTGTTTAATAGGTTATGGGTTGTGAGTTATCAGTTATCAGTTATCAGTTATGAGTTATGAGTTATGGGTTGTGAGTTATGAGTTGTGAGTTATTAGTTATGAGTTATTAGTTATGAGTTGACAGTTGTGAGTTATGAGTTGTGAGTTATGAGTTATGAGTTGTCAGTTATCAGTTATGAGTTGACAGTTATCAGTTGTGAGTTATCAGTTGTGAGTTATCAGTTATGAGTTATGAGTTATGAGTTATGAGTTGTCAGTTATTAGTTATTAGTTATCAGTTATGAGTTTTGTGCGTGAAGAGGTTAGGGGGCGAAGATTTTTTTGATTGTGTGTGGTGCGTTTTGGGAGCTTTCTTTTCTTGAGCTGGCTAAAAGGGTGGGGAAGAGGACAAAAAGATTCTCTTTTTGAGGTTATTGGTTTAAAGAGTAGGACAGGTCGCGACCTGTCCGTACAGGATTATAGTTTGAATTCAGCCCAGAGGGGGTAGTGGTCGGATAGCATAAAGGATAGGGCTTGTTTGGTGAGGCCACGGTTGGATAGGGCGGTTTTGATGAAGTCGTAATTGCCGCCTGTTATGAATTCTAACGATAGGTTGTTTTTCTTGTTGCTGTTTTGGAACCAAGCGATTTGGTCATAGTATTTGGTTTCATCGAAGATGGAACGGGTTACTTTGTCGTTTTGTAAAGCGGGTGGAATATACAATCCTTCGGAGATAAAGGTTTGGTTCAGTAAGTCGCCGCGTTTGTCGATGTTGAAATCTCCTAAGGCGATTAGGTTTTGGTGGTAGGCGTTGATGTCGTCTGCCCAGCTGGCCAACCATTTGGCTATGCCTTTGAGCTCGGTGATGCGGTCGCTGGACGTATTTCCGAAAAGGATGTGTAAGGTGACCAAAATAAAGGTTTGGTTTTGTGCTCTAAAGCTCACTGCATAAGGGGAACGCACAAATTGTTTGTCGAGCATTCCTTTGTTGATGGTTTTTGTCCATTCGTCTGGAACTACTAATTCGCAGGCTAAACCGGAAAGGTTTACGCGACGGGTATCAAAGAGATAGGCCATACGTTCGCCATTGCCGACATCGCCTTGATTGACGTCTGTTAGGATTAGGGACCAATCCGAACCTAAGACTTTCAGCACATCGCGTAGTCCTTTGAGATTGGCTTTTACTTCCTGGACTGCTATTACATCAAATCTTTTTATAATCTCGGCTATACATACCAAAGAATGTAAATCTCTTTTTGGACTGTCTGTAGGAGCCGAAGTCCACTTACGGGTAATGTCTCCAAATCCTCTAATGTTCCAAGTGGCAATGAGTAGGTTTTTTTCTAGTTTTTTGGGTGGTATTTTTAGGTCTAAATCTTCTTTTAGTTCTTTGAGATTGGCTTCTACATCCACTGGTAATTTATCTTCAATCGTATCCATCTTTTTGTGCTTTGGGTTCTGAAATTAAAGATAGGAATTTTATTTAATTAGCTGAATGCTTGTGTGTTAAATAAGTGTTGTGGTTTGGAATGGGAATGGGGATGGGGATGGGACAGCTCGCAAGCTGTCCGAACTTCTTAATTAGAAATGGAGGTGGTCAATTTGGACTGGAACTTACAGCTGTTAGCAGAATGGCGCCACGTCACTTTGGGCACGGATTGCAAATCCGCGCTATCAGGGTTGTCAATGCATTGGAATACTTCGTTTTTTATGGGTTCTCTACCGCTGTAAATGTAGGCGTCGATTAAGGCTTTGAATTGGGCTTTGTACAGGTGTTCTTCTTTGCATAATTTCACTAATGATTTTTTCATTTAATTTATTAATTAAAAATTAAATCAAGATAATCTTTATTATTTATAAGTGTTTCTTTTATGATGGCTTTCCAATAATTGAATCCATAATAGATCTTCTCTCCCATTATATCTTCCTTTATAGTTGTTATTAATTCTCCTTGACTCATTTTGTCCTTATACTTATTTATTTCTTTAGTGAGTTCATAAATTGTATCATGACTATTTTTTCTAAATCTTTTAGGTAGATGTAATCTTTTGTAATGATTTTTAATTAAGTTGAAAAGATTTTGCTCAATACCAAATCTATTTTCTACATTAAATTTTAAAGTTATTTTATCTTCATCAAATGCTGGATAACAGAATAAATATTGTACCTCTGGTAAATTGTCTAAATAAAGATTTAGAAATACTGATTTGTTGTTTTCTCTCCAAACATTACTTTTATGCCCATTACATTTTGAACAAGAAGGAAATAAATTTCGTGGATTTACCGAAAATTCTGGAAACTCATCTTTGGGAACAATATGATCAAATGAATTAATCTCATTGATAGTACAATTTTGGCAAGTATTAATTAATCTATCACCCTCAACTGTAGTTACTTCTATGTTTAATTTTTGTATTACTGAATTGTCGTATTTGTATAATTTTAATAAATCAATTTTATCTTGACCCACATAACCGTGAGCTGTAAGTGATGAAAGATTATTTGCTGTGTTTTCTATATCAAAAGTTCCGTATTTATTTTTTACATTTGGTTTTAATAGTTCTATTCTTTTTTTGTAGTCAGGGTCTTTGTTAGAATTATTTTTAGCTTTTAAAACATCATCTAAAAAAGTACTTGAACATTCCTTATATGGTTTAAGATTTTTCATCAATAATACTTTTTAGAAATAAACGTGTGTTAAGACTTACAGGAACGTTGTCAGATTCTATTTCTTTTATTATATCTTCATAAGACATTCCCTTTTTAATCAAATTAGATAAAATGATTTTGAATTGTTTCGGAATTTCTCTGTTACCAAAAATTTCCTCAATAATAGTGGATAGGTTTTCACCAAATGTCTCTTTGCTTGGTTTTCTAATTGATGCATATTTACCTTCACGTTGAACAACATAAACGTTTTTTGAAAACAATTCTTGAATAATAATTGGTGAATGAGTTGCGATAATGCAATAGGATTGAAATATTCGACTTAATTCATAAATAGTATTAATAAGTTGTGAAATTGCATTTGGATGTAAATGTGTTTCAGGTTCATCATAAATTAGTAAAGAATCGTACCTGATGTTGGCAATTATTTCAGTTATAATTAATATCAGAATGCTTTGACCTGAGCTTAGAATATTGATAATTTCAACAAACTTAGCATAGTTAATTTCATACTCTTCAGTTTCACTTTTATAGATAATAAACTCTTTGATTAAATCTAATTCGATAAATTCTTTGATTGTATCTAAGAAAATATTTGTTCTACTTTGTTCACTTATTTTTTCGTATGATTTCTTAAACCTTAAAATTAGTTCATTTTCCTCCATACGATTGCCATTCTCATCTTTTAAGCCACAATAGACATAATTAAATTCAGCTGTTTTTTTGGGTATTTCAAATCTGTCAAATGAGCTATAAGAAATCGCTATTACTTTACTAAATAAAGGTGTTTTTGGCGTGAAATTATCGTCGTTTTTATTTGATATATCAATAGGTAACGTAGTAACTAATTGGGTTTTACCAGTACCATTTTTACCAATAATTGCATAAATTCTATTTGGAATCATACTATTATTATCAAAGTCAAAATCAACTTCTAATTCATTATCAGCAAATTTAGGTTGAAATTTATATTTGAAACTGTAAAGTTTTTTTGAATTAATACCATAAATTTTATATTTTACTTCGCGCATTAAACGTTCAGAAGTATCTTCTCTTATTATAGATTTTTTAAAAATTTGATTGTTTTCAAAACTTTCTAATATTGTTGGAAAAAATGCAGTGTCTTGTATTGCCCAAAGTATGTTTTTAAAATTGTCTCCAAATAGTTTTTTAATATTTTCATAATATTTATATTCTTGTCCTAGAGAGCAAAATAAATCAGGAAGTTGTGTGAATGAAGGAGGGATTATATTTGGTGTTATAATATCTTTATTATGTATAATTTTTAATCGTCCAATTATATAACAATCACTAGCACTTTGATAAAAAAACAATTCATATTCAGATATAATACCGAAATCATTCCACCCATCATTTAAAACCAATACAAATGAGGGAAATTCAGTTGGTGTTTGATGCGAACTTTTTCTATCAAAAAAACCTCTAGGGTTATTATTTACAAAAAAAGGGATATTATTTGTAACTAAACCTAATGGAATTTTATCCGCATCTTGTTTGGCACTTACTTTATATACTATTAACCCATTATTATCTAATTGAATTGCTTTGTATGATAAATTTTCCTTTTCTAAATAAGGGTTTATCATTAAATAGAATTTCATTATTTCATCCTTTGTATTTCTAATGTTTGGATGAATAATTCTATTTAGAAACTCTATAAAAGTTTCTGTATTTTCGATTATATTGAATCTTTCAGTCAACACATATTCGTATTCCCAATCATAATTATTTACCAAATGTTGGTATGCATCACTATAGGCATTATTATATCTTGGGTCATTAGATGGTAATTCTTTAAGGTTTAATAAATCGTCTAAAAACTTTATTATATTTTCATCATTAACTGGTGTTCCAAATAACTCGTTTTCTTGTAATAACGACTTTAATATATCTAGTTTTAATTTTTTTGAAAGTTCTAACATCCTAATTTTTTACTATCGTATTTTTAACTTTTTTAATTCTTTATTAAGTCATTATCCCTTTCACAAACATCTCTATAAACTCTTTGATTTGCACAATGATGCGGTTGCCGATTGTTCTGGTTTGTTTTTAGGTTATCACTGAAATCCCAAATACAAAACCAATTTCAAATTAAGGCTAGTACCCCCAAATTGCTTATTGTATTTTTCAATGCCGTGCCAGTTTAAATACTTTTATCACCTCTAGAAATTAACGCTTCTTCAATCAAAGTTACAATGTTTTCAAACGCATTATTATCATCTTTAAACAATTCGTCAAGTTGCTTCTTTATCTGTGGAGATTTTTCAAGATTCTTTGCGAACATTTCTTTAAATTGTTTTATCTTAATTTTTTGAGGAGTTACAAGTGAATGTGAAGTAAGAATCGAGATTTCATCTTTTTGAGCTAAAAAAGGTTCGTAAAATTTTATATATCCACGTCCGATTGCCCCATGAAACATTTTAAGATTAGGATTTTTTTTGCTTTGTTTTAAAATATGACTTCTAGAGATTCCTGGATATGGGTCGATATAAAATACATTCGTTATTCCTAGTTGAAAAGCTTTTTTTGCACATAATTCGCATGGGCTTGCCGTAGTAAATAAAAAGCCATTTTTTAAAGGTTGTCCGCCATACTTTGAAATTTGCATCATTGCATTTTCTTCAGCATGTAGTGAACGTGTGTGGACTTGATTTGTTTCACCTTTAAATTTATTATAAGCGGTTTTAAAACAATATGGACAGTTGATTCCACCAAGATCTTGCGTACTTAGTTTTTCTTCGGAAAAACTAGCTTTCAGGTATTCATTAAAATTTTTAGATTCTTTATCTATTTCAGCATTGTCAGGATTATTTAAATTTTCCTTGCTTGCAGAATCTTTTTCAGTTAAACCAATACCACGTTCAAAATCTGAAAATCCAAAAGGCTCCTCTTGTCCAATTTCTTTGATATTCCTTAAAGCGCAAGGCACAGCAGTTTTAGGAACGTCGTTCCAACCAATTGATTTAATAGAATAGTCTGAATCTGTAATTACTGCTCCAACCTGTCTTGAAATACATCCTGAACTGAGTTTCGCAGTGAAAGCCATTTGCATACATCTTTCAACAGCGCTAGGTGTTATTAATCCAGGTTGTTGGATAAGTCCCTGCAATTTCAATAGTTGTTGTTGAACAGAATCAAAATCTTCTTCAATGTTATCTCTTTTATTATTTAAAATATGAAAGTCAGCTTTCTGAATACAATTTTGAACATCAGGAGAAAAAAAATGTCCTTTAGAAAAATCAGAACACTTATATTCAGTTTCATCTAACTCTAATAGTCGATTTATTAGTCTAGTTTCATTCTTTCCATAAGTGTCAACTAATCTAGTTCGTCGTTCGTCCGACTTTACTGCAACTAGATAAAAACCTGAATAACGTTCTTTAAAAAAATTAATCTCTAAAGAATTGCGCAGTGAATCGATAACAATATGGCATGAATTCCTTTGTAGTATTTTGGTACCCTTAATGATTCTATTAATAACTTCTGCAATGAAATAAATATACTGAAAATCTTCGTTATCACTTTCGTATGCTTGTCCCGACTTTCTAAAATTAATAGCTGTATGATGTAGTAATTTTGTTCTCTCTGCTATACCATGTTTTTTAAGGATATTATCCACTTGGTCGGCAAAATTCTCAAAAGAATTCCAGTAGAAATCCGCAAGAAATTTCAAATCATCACGACTTTTAATTTTTCGGATATTACCAAATTGTTTTATAGTGCTAATTATTTCTTGATTGGTTGTAAAGAATTCGTGAAGTTCTTGATGAACATTTTCGATTTTTTGATCATCGTATTCTAAAGCACTAAATCTGTAAAAGCTTAATAAATGTTTTCTAAATTTCCTTATGTCTATGTTTTGACACATTATAAAAAGAAGAATATTCTTGTACTTTATAATCCGATATTGTTTCCAATTTAGTGAATTAAAATCGTAAATAATTTTATATTTACGTTGCTCGATATTTTCGGATTTTACTCTCGGAGCAACAATTCGATCTAAATTTTCAAATGGATGTGATAAGCTCTTAGCGACATCTGTGCAACCGCTTCCTGTTCTGCCTGTAATTCCAAGTATGCTAAATTCTTCACGTAGAGAATATAGCTTATCGAGTTTCGTAGTAATTTCCATAATAAGTTGATAAAAAGTATAGATAGAAGTTTATTTAATTGAGATGTTTGTAGTATTCCCGTCAAGGCATAGCTACTAGTTAGCATACAGTAGCAACAAGCTTTCGTATATAACCCAAATCTATTGGCTTAGTGCTTTCGTTGTGTTCTTGCTTTTTCAAATATATACAACTTTTAGTACATTATTTATTTTAATATTGATTATTTCTTTGGTTTTGTAAAGAAAATGAGACATCGTAATCGGGGCTTTAAGGTGCTTAGGTAAATTATTCTAATTTTATTGTCTTGTTACATTTTGGATAATTTGTGCAACCTAAAAAGTTACCGTATGGTCCGGTTCTTTTAGTCATAAATCCGCTTTGGCAACTTGGACAAAGTATAGTGTTTTCTAAAATTTCAATGTTGTTAAAAGTCTGATTACATATAGGGTAATGAGAACACCCTAAAAATTGATTTTGATTTGATGAATTTTGCCTAATAACTAGACGTCCTGTTTGACAGTATGGACAATTAGTTTTCGTTAAATTTTCATTGTTCTTATTAAATAAAAAGTTATTCTCCTTTTCTAATTCTTCTACAAAAACTGAAATATCAGAAGGGGTAAGAAGTATCGCTGTGTTTTTAGTTCTTGTTAATGCTACATAAAATAATCTACGTTCTTCTGCAAAACGATATTCTTCATCATCACTGAGTAATAATGATAACATAGGGTCATCTGTCATTTTATTTGGAAAGCCTAGTAAGTCATTTTTTAGGTTTAGTATTATTACATTATCCGCTTCTAGACCTTTTGATTTGTGTACTGTTATGAATTTAATATCAATGTCTTCAAAACCTTTGATTTCTAATTGATCTGTACGTTCATTATATTTAATTCTGCTATTATCAGTATACTTGATAAATTCGTTGATGTCAAAACTATGTCTACCCAATACTAATATTGGCTTTTTTCCATATTTATTTATTATATTTTGAACTTCATTTATTAAAACATTTTCAGCATTGGCTTGTGAATAGTAAACAAACTTAATAGGGTATTCCAACAGTTCTTTTTTGGACTTTGGGTTCTTTTTTATTTGTTTTTTATTCTTTTGAATATATTTAGAAGTTATGTCAATTAAGGATTGTGAGTTGCGATACGTTTGTTCAATAAATAATTGTTTAAATTTTCCAACATACTTTTCAAAATTGCTAAACAAAGAAATGTCGCTACCTGCAAAACGATAGATGGATTGCCAATCATCACCCACACAAATTAATCTAGCTTGTGCTATTTCTCTAATTTCTTTTATGAGGTTAAAACGAGAATAGGATATGTCCTGATATTCGTCAATGATGATATGTTGATAAGTGTAGTCTGGTTTCTTGTCTATTACAATATCTGTTGCCAGATTTATCATATCATTAAAGTCAATTTCATTTTTATCTCTAAGTTTATCGTTGTATTTTTCTAAAATAGGAAGTGCGAATTTTAAAAAGACTTCCTGTCTTTCGAGCATATAATCATTTTTAGTACTTTTTTTATCAGAAAACAAAGTGATTATTGCATTATTGTTTAACTTTCTTGATTTACAAAGATTAATAAAGGTGATTATAAGATTTGAAATTTCTTTGCCAAAATTATTCTCGCTTTCTGTAACTTTTGAGTAAATACTTTTTTTATCTCTTGGATTAAAAATTACATTTTCATTTTCCAGTACTTCACGTAATTTCTCGAGCAATATGTGGTCTCTGTTGTAGTAAGAATAGGTTTCTAAAAGTTTGGTGTTATTTGTTTTATGTATTTCCCTCTTCATTTCCATTTCTTCCACATACTTTTGTTCATTATGTGGTGTAAGCCATTTTGCCTGATTATTTTCGTCAACACCAAAATGTTCTAAATAAATGTCGTAGTCTTTTAGATAAAAATCAGGACGATACATTGTATTGCCAAAAGGATATGGTTTTTCATATTCATATTCAATACCATTTAAGTAAAGAAAGTTGGCAATGGTAAGCTCCTCAACACTTTTTACTCTCTCGCCATGTATTGTGTCCAAATTTGTTTTTTTTACTTTGTTTAATTCAGGTTCACATTTAGATCTTAAAGTTTGAAAATTTATTCCTTTTTCAGTATCAAGTTTATCCCCTAGAGACTCATAACTATCGTGTTCTTCGGGTATGTTCATATAACACGCTACATAAACGATGTAAGCTTCTAGTGCTGCTGTATTGTCAAGTATTTCTTTTTCTAAGTATGCTTTGATAAGATTACTTAATGTGTTTTCGTTGGTTAGTGCTGGAACAGCTTCTAGGTGGTTTTTTATGGTATCGTAGCCAAGTTTATGAAAAGTTGTAGCTCTTGCCTCTAAGTTTATGTTTTTTAACCGTTCGTTTAATTCGTCAACTGTTTTTTTAGTGAATGATAACAGTAAGATGTTTTCTGGTTTTACCTTCTTTTGCTCTATTAGGTATTTCACTTTACCAATTATTGTTAAGGTTTTTCCAGAGCCAGCACCCGCAATAATAAGGTTTGAATACTCATCTGTTATCACTGCAGTTTGTTGTTGGTCGTCTAATTTTTTGCCTTCAATATCTTCAAAATATTGGCTGAGTTTTTCTTTTTGAGCAAGGACATAGTTTTGGTTATATTTGGCAAAGTAATTGTCAAAATCGCTGTAAATTTCATTGAAATTTTTAACTCTCTCTTCCTTTTTATAAAATCTTGTTTTGTATTTAAAAAACTTACCTACTGCAGAATAATCTGTCTTTATCTGATCACGATGTTTCCAAGTTACGTAATCATCAAGGGATTCTATCGCTTCAAAAAAAGAATTTATCTGCTGTAAATTTAGAAGGTATGTGGTGTTTTGATATTTTTTCTTTTCTAGCTTTTGTAGAAATACAAGAAAAAACACTATCAATATAACCGCAATAATAATGATTGTCAATGTCATATTTGTTGCTCTTTATATTTCATTTGAAAAACATATAATCCTATGATAGACAATAATGAGGTCTATTATACTTTTGTGCTTTCTGCAAAAATGGGGTTTTTTGCACAGTTTTGTTTTACTTTAAACTAGTTCAAATATATACAACTTTTAGTACATTGCTCTACTTTTACAGTTATTATTTCTTTGATTTTGAGGTGAACAAGGCCATGGATTATCATAAAATCGTAAGATTTATAAAACGGTTATCGAAAAAGTTAGAAAACTTTAAAATATATGTCTATTCAAGTTTATAAAAAAATACGAAGTCGAGAGACTTCGTAAAGCTAGGTATAACAAGTTGTGAATTGATTTATCTTACTTGGCTTTTATTTTTTTTTTTAGAGTTCGATGATTTTCAATTGAAAATTGTATTTTTATTTATAATTCCCAACTTTCTTTAACCTTAATTCCTTGTTTGTCTGGTTGTGAATTGCTTTCAGAATTGTATTTTTACTTATGATTCCCAACGGATGTTGAGGAGTTAGTTCAATAAGTGTCGTTGTGAATTGCTTTCAGAATTGTATTTTTACTTATGATTCCCAACATGCAGCTCCTTTTCAAAAGAATTGAACCTGTTGTGAATTGCTTTCAGAATTGTATTTTTACTTATGATTCCCAACAATTACAAAGACTTTACCATCATAAGGCGTGTTGTGAATTGCTTTCAGAATTGTATTTTTACTTATGATTCCCAACCTCACGTGCAAAGCTAACAATTATTGACTAGTTGTGAATTGCTTTCAGAATTGTATTTTTACTTATGATTCCCAACCCAGAATTAATACATCACTTGGCTTACATCGTTGTGAATTGCTTTCAGAATTGTATTTTTACTTATGATTCCCAACATTAGTATTTCAGCTCCTAGCGATTCATTTGTTGTGAATTGCTTTCAGAATTGTATTTTTACTTATGATTCCCAACTTTTTTTTATAAATGAGCATTACCGCCCTGTTGTGAATTGCTTTCAGAATTGTATTTTTACTTATGATTCCCAACGTAGCATAATTATCAATTAGTTAGTAATTAGTTGTGAATTGCTTTCAGAATTGTATTTTTACTTATGATTCCCAACATTGAATAATCCTGCTTGTGGATACAATGGGTTGTGAATTGCTTTCAGAATTGTATTTTTACTTATGATTCCCAACCTTTGTTGATATTAAAGACATTCAATTGAGGTTGTGAATTGCTTTCAGAATTGTATTTTTACTTATGATTCCCAACTACTTCATCCTCTTCTTCTTTATACAAACGGTTGTGAATTGCTTTCAGAATTGTATTTTTACTTATGATTCCCAACTCTTGACCTAAATCCCACAATCTATCCATAGTTGTGAATTGCTTTCAGAATTGTATTTTTACTTATGATTCCCAACAGTAAGATATATATATGCATTACCTACCGAGTTGTGAATTGCTTTCAGAATTGTATTTTTACTTATGATTCCCAACAGTAAGATATATATATGCATTACCTACCGAGTTGTGAATTGCTTTCAGAATTGTATTTTTACTTATGATTCCCAACATGTCAGTATCTTTGTCTATGTCAGTATCTGTTGTGAATTGCTTTCAGAATTGTATTTTTACTTATGATTCCCAACCCAGGACTGATAAAAGTAAAAAATGGAATAGTTGTGAATTGCTTTCAGAATTGTATTTTTACTTATGATTCCCAACTTGTCGAGTTGGTTCCCATTATATCCCATGGTTGTGAATTGCTTTCAGAATTGTATTTTTACTTATGATTCCCAACTCAATCCTTCAGTTTCTACGCCATCGTCATGTTGTGAATTGCTTTCAGAATTGTATTTTTACTTATGATTCCCAACATAGCGACTATTGGCACGGCTTCCAATAGTGTTGTGAATTGCTTTCAGAATTGTATTTTTACTTATGATTCCCAACTACCTCGGTCTAAATAACTATCGGTTAAGCGTTGTGAATTGCTTTCAGAATTGTATTTTTACTTATGATTCCCAACCAGGTATTACTTTAACTGTTATTCTTCTTGGTTGTGAATTGCTTTCAGAATTGTATTTTTACTTATGATTCCCAACATTAGTATTTCAGCTCCTAGCGATTCATTTGTTGTGAATTGCTTTCAGAATTGTATTTTTACTTATGATTCCCAACTTCGTGTTCTAATGATTCGCAATGAGAACAGTTGTGAATTGCTTTCAGAATTGTATTTTTACTTATGATTCCCAACCGCTCCTAATAACGGAGTTGTATAAGGCGTGTTGTGAATTGCTTTCAGAATTGTATTTTTACTTATGATTCCCAACCACAAGGAGATACGAAAGCAGAGAAAGCGGGTTGTGAATTGCTTTCAGAATTGTATTTTTACTTATGATTCCCAACGCCACACGCAAAAAAGTGTTGCTAGTAGTCGTTGTGAATTGCTTTCAGAATTGTATTTTTACTTATGATTCCCAACTATTTGTACTCGATACGGTGGCTACTACAGGTTGTGAATTGCTTTCAGAATTGTATTTTTACTTATGATTCCCAACTGTTGTTTGGTAATTATCAATTATCGCATCGTTGTGAATTGCTTTCAGAATTGTATTTTTACTTATGATTCCCAACGCAAGAAAGCAAATAGTTACAGACAATATTGTTGTGAATTGCTTTCAGAATTGTATTTTTACTTATGATTCCCAACTCTGCTAAAAGAAAAAATGAACTAGCTACCGTTGTGAATTGCTTTCAGAATTGTATTTTTACTTATGATTCCCAACAGTAAGCTTAGATTCGCAACCACACGCGCAGTTGTGAATTGCTTTCAGAATTGTATTTTTACTTATGATTCCCAACAACGTTTATCAAATTCTTCTAAGGCTATATGTTGTGAATTGCTTTCAGAATTGTATTTTTACTTATGATTCCCAACCAATCAACACATCATCCTTAGCATCGGCACGTTGTGAATTGCTTTCAGAATTGTATTTTTACTTATGATTCCCAACTATACGGACAAAAGAACATTTGTTAAAACAGTTGTGAATTGCTTTCAGAATTGTATTTTTACTTATGATTCCCAACATACATCGATTTAATCGATTGATATGTTGGTAGTTATAAGTAGTTTTTAAAACTAAAAAAAAGCATTATTTGTATGCTAAGATTCAGAAGACAATCCTTTTTTTTTATTCCTAGTTTAAAAAAGTTCTAATTGCTGAGATGGTTTTTCAGGCTCTACTGGTTTCTTCCCATAAAAAAGTTCCATCATTCCAAATTGTTTGTCTGTGATTTGCATCACGCCAATTTTTCCGTGTTCGGGCAAACTATTTTTTATTCTTTTGGTGTGTACTTCCGCATTTTCTCTACTGGCACAAAATCGCATGTAAATTGAAAATTGAAACATAGAAAATCCATCGTCTAATAGCCTTTTTCTGAATGCACTGGCTATTTTACGCTCCTTCCTAGTCTCGGTGGGCAAATCAAAAAATACTAGTATCCACAAACTTCTATATTGGTTTAAGCGCGTGTAATGTTCGTCATACATAAACAGGGTATAAAATTTTCCTTGCTGTTCCTTCAAAACATTCGTGTAAGGAATGAGTAGTTCTACTCATGGCAACCATCAACGGACTGTTTTTTCCGTCTATAAACACATCAATAGAGGCAATACTTAACAATTGTTTTTTAATTTCGATGGTCAGTTCCTCATACGAATCTTCGGTTTCCATAATATGGCAGACAATTAAATCTACATACGGACGATACGGTTCCATAATATCGTCAGCCAAGCAATAGGCATTGTATTTATTGCGGTGGAAAATTCCTAAGGTGGGTAACATTCCAGAACTGACAATAGCTCTTGCTGTAATGGCTCTAAGAATTGCATAACCATAATTCAGTAAATTGTTCGGTGGAATTCCTTTTTGACCTCTGGTAAAGTTTTCTATTGTGATGAGGTTTTGCCAATAAAAAACCGCTGCTCTCGATTCGTGATTAAGCGCATCTCCAGAGGTAACTTCTTTAGCCCAAAGTTCCATTTTTCGGCAAGGAATTCCTTTTTCTTTTAATAATCCCGCTTGGTTTGATATTTTAGCACTAATGGTTTGTTGCCATAAATTCTTTTTGAGTGGCACAGAAGCATTGATTTGGTTTTTAAAACGTTCTGTTTGTTCCGTATGTCCGTTGAGTGGCATTAACAAACCAATAGGCAGGTGCTGTTGGTCACAATTGATTAATGCTACATTGTTATGGGTTAGTTTTTCGAGTAAACCATTGGTAATAGTGATTTGCTGGTTTTCCAAAACGATCACGCCAATATCCTCGATAGCCACTGTTTTGGTTTCTTGTTCCTTGTCGGGATATGAAATCACAATTTGCTCATTTTTGGTGCTTAAATAAGCTGGATTACCGAAGAAGAGGGTTCGTTTTATCATAACTAATACTCTACTAATTGCACAATTTGGCCTAAATGATTGATGCGTATTTTTAGTGCCATTGATAATTCTTTTGGACTCCTAATTCTTTTGTAAGCAATATTGTTTAATTGGCTATTGTCTAACAGTTGGGTCTCTAAATGGTGTCTAAAAGTATAATCTTTTGAACCTAGTTTTTGTACTCTAAACATATTAGGGCTAATCAAATGATAATTGTCTGGATTTAATAAATCTATTTCGTGCGGGTTAAAATTATCCGAAGGAAAAATAAAAAACTCATTTTGTTTCATAGTAAACAAGAACTCCCAGCCTTTATTGTGGTTTTTATTGATAACAGATAATCCTAAATTTCTGCGAACTACGGCATCATAAAACGAAACTACTTCTTCTTGCAAATTTCCTTTTTCATCTCTATAAATAGCAACATGATGGTTATTGCCAGTGCTAACAAAATCAACAGGAATGGGTTTGCCGCTATGGTCTAAAATTTCATTGCCCAAATGGTCTTTTTTGGTATGTAAAGCTTGTGCATTACTCACTCCGCTAATAGTAACACGTTTTATCGCAATTCCTTTTTCTTTGTTTTGCCAAATCGGGTTTTCGTCAAGGTTCACAAATGCTTTTTTTGGGTCATTACCAAATTCATTCAAACGGTTTTGAAGAATAGTTTTTAAACCAATATCAATTACTTTATCAATTTTTAAATCGGGTGTAATATCTTTTCTTATAGTATAATCAGCTTCTAACCAAACTATTTTTACTTTTTCAGGAACTACAATGTTGTCTTTGAGATTGATGTAAATAGGTGTTTTGGTCAAAGCATTTTTTCCTGTAAATGCTTTTTTAGGATCATTATCGTTTTCTTGCAATCGTTTTAAAAGTGCTTCTCGATATTCTTTTTTGGCAACTTTAGCGATGTATTCTTTGGTAAATTTTGCGTTTACGCTTTCATCTTTGGTTTCATAACGTTGCAATTTTCCATAAACGGTTTCTTTATGCAATTGACCTCTCGGCGTCAATTGTATTTTCTGATTAGTTCCAACGCTTTTTTTAGTTACGTTTTTGTTTTTGGTAACCACTTTGTTTTTTGCTTTATATGAAATTAAAATACTTTCAAGTTGCTTTTTGGCTGCTTCTCTAAAGTTTGGCATTGGTTCAATAAATCGAAGTTTGTTGTTCTTATCTCTTCTTAAATATTTTAATTCAATTCCAATAATTGATTTGGCTTTATTTTCTCCTTGTGTTTTGGCATTCAAATTGTTTAAATACTGAATATAAGCAGGTTTTGTAAAAGCAACAGTTATTGCATCCATAGCGTGATGGCGATGGTCGTTGCGTTTGGTCCAGTCTTTAATTTTGTACAGACGTTCACCGTTTTTACCTTCTTCAATATGAGTCAAACCCAATTTGTCGTATTTCTCCCAATTGAGTTCTTTCATCACATCGACCAATTCCCAATCTTCACGCAATTTATCCGTAACACTACCAATTGTTGCAGTTACATTTCTGGAAACTTCCAATAAAATTTCCTTGGCTTTCTTGGCAATGTATTGGGTTTCTCTTAATTGACGGTCAATAAACCCCTCTGGAATTTCATTGTCAGGCATTAGTAGTTTATTTTGTTTGGTTCTGCTAATTTTTCCAAACAAACTTTTTACTCTTTTTTCGAATTGGTCAAATTCTTCGGGAGATAATTTTTCTTTTAAAAAAGTATATGCTGTTTTATTACTTTTATCAATGTTTAATTGGCGTTCGCAAATCGTTTTATTTGAAAAACTATCATCAAACAAACGTGATTTGGGAATGATATGTTCAATATCATAGTCCTTTGTGAATAGTTTAGATGGTTCAATTGGCTTTCCTGTATAAATTGAAATACCATCACATTCCTTCCAAAGTTTATAGCGAATAATATCATTTCTTGTTACACGATGAATTCCAAATTCACTATGTAATAGTTTCCTGATTTGCTCGTGTTCAGCAGTACTCTTATTGATTGCCTTTGTCATTTCATTTCGCTGCTCATTGTTTGCTTTCAATTCACGAGCTAATTCAATCCTTATTTCATCAGGTTTACCCATTTGAGGGTCCTTGATTATCGCATTGATTACATTAATCATTTGATTGAGAATTTTCTCCACTACTGGATTTCGTAAACTGTTTTTCTTGAGCAATTCTAAGGTGTCTTTTAGAACTCTTTCATTATTTTGCTCTTTGGTCAATGAAGATGAGTGATTGTAGCCCACCATCAAACAAGCCTTGTCATAAATATGTCCATCCATCAAATGAGGCAATACTTTTTTTATTGCTTTGGCACTTAAACTGCCATAATCAGCTTGTAGATTTATATTTAAAAGAAATTGAATGTGATTTTCTTTGAAACCAAATTTTGTCATTAGGTTTTTTTTCAAAGGTTCGTCTTCCTCTGACGAATAGAGCAAATGCCATAATTGGTAATACCCTTGTTTGTCAAAATCATTGCCTTGAATAGTTGGATCAAAATCAAGAATATTCGTATTGATTTCCAAATCTTTAAAAGCCGATTTGAAAATTTGTTTGATATCTATTGCATCTAATTTAGAAAAATCCAATTCGTCATAGCCTTCAAGGATTAAAATTTTCTCAAAAGCCTTAAAAATTTCAGTATTGGTTCTATTGCCTTCAATTTTTTTGAAATTAATGGAATAATTACCTTTTTCTAATTTACATTCATTTACGATGAACTTAATAAATTGTGCATCAGTCATGTTTTCTTTAAATAAAAGTTCTTGACTAATAATCTGTTTAAGTTCTTCTCCTAATGGATAAATTTCTTTTTCTTTTTTAAATTCAATATTATTAATGTTTTGCCAAATCCTAAATTCCTGAAACAAAGGCGATGATTTTGGAATGGCTTTATGGCCTTTTTCAAATTCACAAAAACTTACCAAATGCTTTTGAGATTTCAATTTTCGTTGGTAAAAAATTGTAATATCTCTAACTTCTGATTTCAATTCTTCATTCAATTCATGATGAAATTTCGCTTGTGTTTCCCAAATTTTTTCAAATTCATCTAGGTAATCTTGGCGGTAAAAAACTTGATTTTTTAACTTGGCGTGTGCGTTTTTTTGAAGTTGTTTGTATTGAAATTGCCCAACAGTTTCTTGATTGAAATACAATTCTTTGCTTCGGTCACTTATAGCACCAAGATAACCGCTGGATTGATTAATTTGATTATTGATTTCAGTAATAATAAAAGCCAATATTTTCAAATCGAGTTCATTTGTCAAAGCTTCATTTCTCCATTTGTAATGTTGTAATTTGGTTTCTTCTCTAGTTCCTTTATTCTCGGCAAGAGGAATATTTAATGTTTTTGAAAAATACTGAGAAGTTACTGTTCTTGTTTTCCCTTTAATGTCTTCCAATAATTTATCATTCATTTGTACTGGATGAAATTGATTTTGAAAACGTACTATCTTCTCTAATTCTTTTTGTAAATCCGATCGATAAAAATCAGGAATATATTTACCTCCATTTAATAGTGAATTATAAACCCATTGTCCTGGTGTTAAACTGTTTTCAAAAATTTCTTTGGCGATTTTCATTCCGTCAATTGCATCGCCTTCTTCCGCAGTTTTGGCTTTTCGGCTACTTTTGTAACCTCGTTTTTTGTTGAGCATTAATAAAACTTGAACTAATTTTTCTTTGCTAACGGCCTCGGTTGCTGCTTTAGCCCTTATTTGATAGGAAGAAAAGGTTGTGTCTGTTCCAAGTTCGGCATAAACAAAATCTGTAGGAATGAATTTTATTCTGCTGAAAATTTCTAACAAAGCATTTCTTCTTTGCTTAAAACGCTGCAAGCTTCTTCGCGCTCCTCGTTTTAGGGTTCTACTTGCATTTATAGAAATTGTATTTCCTTTTTGAAAGTCGGTCTCCTCATCAGTTGTAAGTGGAACAATCCTAACACCAGTTTTAACAATAGATGAGGTTTCATTCTCATTCTCTGCTTCGTTTATAAAAGACCAACCAATGGATGTTGTACCCAAATCCAATCCTAATATTTTCTTCATTATTAAACTTTATTTAAGTGTGATTTTCTCTTTATCTAATGTAGTCCTTAAATTTAAATAAAAGAAAATTATTTTTTTTACGGAAAACCTCAGTTGAATATTAAAACTTTTTTAGTATAATTGTGTCACAATTTTGAAGCAATTCACAATAAGGATTATTCCGTTGTGAAAACATTCAAAGCGGCCTCCAAAGGGTCGCTTTTTTTGTTTGTGCTGTTAGATGAAGAGAAGAGATAGATTTTGAAAAGGATATAACAGGACAGGTCGTGACCTGTCCGTACAGGGAGAATGAGAGGGGGCGCGGGCTTTTGGAAGCGGATTATCTTTTGTCTCTGGCATTGGCTTCGAAGGTGATGAGGTTGAAAAGGCTTCGCATTCTGGACCTGAGTCGGTTGCCGTATAGTTTTTCGATTTCGGAGGCTGAGAGGTTGGTGGTGATGTGGGTGATGGATTGGTTGGCCACGAAATGTTCGTAACGGGTAATTAGGATTTCTGCCATCACGTTGCAGTCATTGCCGAAGTGTTTGATTTGTTGCTCTGCGCCTAAGTCGTCAAAACAGTAGCCAGGTAGTTTGGGTTGGTAAGTTGATTTTTCGGTGTAGGGGACTAGGGCTTCATAGCCGTTCTTGGCGAACTCGAAGGAGATTTCGCGGCAGGTTTTGATTTTGTATTCGGCTGCTTTTACAAAGAAAGGTTTTATGAGTTGCATGATGGATGTTTTACCGCACCCAATAGGGCCAGAAAGGATAATGCCTTTGTGGAGGTCTATGTTGGCTTTGGCTGCATTTTTTTCGTCTTTGATGGCGTAGATGAGCAGTTTGTACAGGGTGGGCAGGTCTTGTTGGTCAATTTTGAAGCTATAGCCATAGCGTATTTTTCCTTGTTTTTCGATGTAAGCGAGGCATTTTTTGAAGTCGTATAGTTTGCGCCCCTCGATGATTTGGAAGGTGGATGTGAAAGGGTTAGAGTGGTTCTGCATAGTTTTTATTGTTGGTTACGTGAAGGTTGTTTGGATTTAGTTTGTTGTTGTTTTGAGGGGTTTTGAATTTATCTGCGTTGAGGAGCCAATTTCGAGCTGCGGCTTGCCAATCCTTCATTTTGGTTTTTCCACCTACTAGCCAGCCATTACTGGAGTAATAGTTGTGGAATTTTTGGGCTTCAAATTCGGTAGCTTTTTTTTCGATGAAATAGGGGAGTATTTCCGAGAGGGTAGGCGGAACAAAAACTTCCTTTTTTTGATTTTTTGCCTCCACACTATACTTACTATTATTATCTATATTATTTCTATTATTATCTATAGTATGTACCCTTTTTTTTAGTTGTTCGTTTAATGGTAAGGCTGGGTTAGTTACTGAACTGGTTGGTATACTATGTGTCCTCTTTTCTGTAGTATTTACAAGGGGGTGCTGAGGGTTGTTGGATTTGGGTTCAGTTGCTGAACGGGTTTGGTTGTCGTCTTTTTTCCAAGAATTTTTTGTAGTGGTTGGTGTTTCAAAATTTGAACTGCTGTGGTCATTTGCTGAACGGGTTTGTGTAATATTTGAACTGGTTGGGAGGGTTAAATCTGGTAGAATTACTTCGGTGCCTTCATAGGGATTGTAGGACGGTTTGTAAATGATGTAGTTTTTTTGATGGAGGTCTTTCATGCATTTGTGATAGGTTGCTTTTGATTTGATTTTGGCTGCCAACATGATTTCGTTTCTTGAAATGAGGATTGGGTTTTTGAAGCGGTTGAGGTTCCATCGTTGGAATAAAGCGAAATAGAGGCTTATATGGGATGGGGTGATGGCTGGGTCTTGGTTGGATTTGTTGTAGAAGCCGGTGAGGTGTTTTATGTGGGTCATGGGTTTATGGTTTAAGGTTTAAGGTTTAAGGTTTAAGGTTTAAGGTTGTTTAAAGTTGTTGAAGCTTCTCGACTCCGCTCGAAGTGACAAACTGAGGGTTGTGTTTTTTTTTACCGCCAGGACGCGAAAGGCGCAAGGGTTCTGGGTTCATTGGTTTAAGGTTTAAGGTTGTTTAAGGTTGTTTAAGGTTGTTTAAGGTTGTTTAAGGTTGTTAAAGGTTGTTGGGGCTTCTCGACTGTACTTCGACTTCGCTCAGTATAGATTACTCGAAGTGACAAACTGAGGTTTTTGGGTTCATTGTTTATGGTTTAAGGTTGTTGTGGGTTCTCGACTGTACTTAGACTTCGCTCAGTATGGACTAGTCGAAGAGACACTATACTTGTGGGTTGGGGGTTGAGGATTTTTTGGATTTCGGCGTAGTTGTAATAGATGATGCCTCCGATTTTGTTGTAGGAGAGGGTGCCGTTGATGCGGAGGTTTTGGAGGGTGCCTGGGGAGATTTTGAGTAGTTTACGGACTTCAGAGGATTTCAGCCATTGGGGTGTTGGTTCTGCAGCCCCGAGTGTTTCTTGGATTTCCTCTAAAAGGATGTTGCAAAAATTGAGTAGGTCTTTTTTGGTAATGGTTTGGTGGTTGAGTAATTCTAAATTAGTTACTTCAGGGAATAGTTTTTTTGGATGGATTGTCATGTTTATTTTGTTTTAAATGTCTAAAGCAAAATAATTGGATTTGAATGGAATGAACTACCAAGGTCTTCCCAAGTTGGTAACGATTTTATACCAAAAAACTTTAATTGTCTTGGTTTTGTTGGGTTGGTTGCGTAAAAGAACAAGGCTTTTGTCTTACTGTCTTTGCAGTGTAGGAGGGGAGTTGTTTGTTTTGTATGGTTTGGAGTCCTTTTTCCAAGTAGTTCACAAGGTGGTAGGTACTAGTGAGAAGTGAGAAGTGAATGGTGAGTTTTGAATGGTGAGTTTTGAATTGTGAGTTGTGAGTTGTCAGTGGTGAGTTGTCAGTGGTGAGTTGTGAGTTGTGAGTTGTCAGTATTGAGTGGCGAGTAGTTCCCAAGTTGGTAGTGAGTAGTGAGTGGTGAGTTGTTTGAAAGCTCTTGCTTAGAAGATGCTCGAGAATGGTTGGTGTAGTAGAATAAAATGTGGTATTTGGTATTAAAGGCAGTTATCCTATCTTTCTTCTTCTAGGATTTTGTTAGTCAGCGATTCAGATAAAGCGTCTAAAAATTTGGTCTTGGTTATTTTCCTGCTTTTTATGTCGGTGTAGTTTCTGTAGATGGACTGGTTCAACTCTACATTTAATAGCTTTCCTAGGTCGGTTGCAATTTCCATTATGTCTGCATTGCCGTGGTTGATGCTTTTTTTGGTATGTAGGGCATAGATTAATTCTGTTAGGTCTGTTTTGGAGCCTGTCCATTGCCATTTGCTCAGGAATGGTTTTTCCTGCAGTTGTTGCGGCTTGTTCAAATAAGCGATTTGCTCTTCAATGAAATCTGCAATGGCCTCAGCAGCCATAATTTTGGCAATCTTATAGTCATAGCAAGTGGTTATGCGTGAATCTATATTAATGTGAAAGTTCTCCGTCTCCAATACGTCTTTTTGTGTATCTCTGGTGAAATAGAGGGTGTCATAAGTTTCTGCATTGGCTCTGTAGTACTTGTAGATTTTAGGTTCTTTCTTGAAGTATTCCGTGCTTTTTTCTAAAGCGTTTTTGTAATATTTGTTTTGAAGGACTTTGCCTGGTGGCTTTGCCACTTCGATGCGGAGTACTTCTTTGTAGAAAATAACCCTGGACATTATTTTGGGTTTTACCTTTTTGAAGAAATGGATTTCCTCTTCCAGGGTACTGAATTGATGGTTTTTTAAGAGTTGGTTTAGTTTTTCAATTCGTGGTTCTGCCCACAGAATGATTTCTTTGGCATGGCAGATGTACTCTTTTTTGTGTTGGTGGAAGTTTCGGTTTTTTTGCTCCATCTCTTCACAGAGTTGATTCATTACTTCGGTCATTTTTTGATTTGTTTGTAAGTTTTAAGTTTGGTTTACTTACAAAATAAATAAAATTAAATGTAATTTCTTACTATTTTTTATCACAAAAATCATATAATTTGTAGTATTTTGGCTCTTTTTAGTTGGTTTTTGAACGCTGTACTGTGGTTATTGGTTGGAACTTGTCTTTCAGTATTCTCATATCCTCACTTACTTTTTTATCCAACACTTTGGCATAGTGCTGGGTGGTGCGGATGTTTTTATGACCGAGCATTTTGCTGACACTTTCAATAGGAACTCCATTGGTCAAAGTTACCGTTGTAGCAAAAGTGTGTCGCGCGATATGGAAAGTCAATTCTTTGTTGATTCCACATAAATCTGCAATCTCTTTCAGATAAGCATTCATTTTTTGGTTGGATAGGATAGGGAGTAGGCGATTGGAATTAATCGCTTGCGGATGATTCTCGTATTTGTCGATGATCATTTGTGTAACTGGAAGAATGGGAATCTTAGAAGCGGATTCTGTTTTTTGGCGGTGGGTGAAAATCCATTTTTCGCCATCAATGCCCATGCTTATGTGTGCTTTGGTGAGGTTCTTCACGTCGATATACGCCAGTCCAGTAAAGCAGCTAAACAAGAAGATGTCGCGCACTAGCGATAATCTATCGGTTCCTAAGTCTTTATTGATGATTTCTTGAACTTCGTTTTCTGTTAAATAGACACGCTCCACTTCTTTGATTTTGGATTTGTAATTGGCAAAGGGATTGCGCTCGAGCCAATGGTTGGCCAAACAGATTTTGATGATCTTGTTGAAGTTTTTAAGGTACTTCACAGCGGTATTGTTAGCACAATTACGCACAGATCTCAAGTAGAACTCATAATCGGTTACAAACGCATGGTCGATTTTGAGGATGTCAATGTCGGTTTGCTTGTATTTCCATTCTAAAAATTCTTTCGTATGCCTTAAAGAAGTTTCATAGCGTTCCAAAGTCCCTGGAGCGTATTCTTTGCCTATTAGCGCCTTTATTTTGTCGTTGTGGTCTTGGAAGATGGGGATTAGGGTACGGGCTCTCTCGGTTGTTCCGAGTAGTCTGTTTTTGAATTCTTCTATAGTAATTTGATGTCCACCTTTTAAAAGTTCATATTGAATCTCGTTGATTCTGTTTTTTATTAAATCTAGTAGATTATTAATTGAACGAGCTTCTTCTGAACTACCCTTCATTTTGCTTGCGCTAGAGGACCATTTGGCGGGGTCGATAAATTTTTTAGTACTGTACTCTAGTCGTTTTCCATCGACAGTTAATCGCACATAAATAGGGAATTGCCCTTTAGTATTGCTTTTGGTTGATTTTGCATAGAAATGCAATGTTGTTTTTACATTCATTTTGGTAACCTTTAAATTATACAATTAAGTTAACTTAAGGTTTGTCTAACTGCAAGATGTTTAAAAAATGATACGGTTACTAACCCTTTGGAACCATTAATAAATACTGAGGTTTAGGTCGAATTTGTGATCATTTAGCGAGACCCTAATTTTTCAATTTTTTAGGGTCTCGATTTTGTCCCTTGCAATTTGTAAAAGAATGAATATTTTGAGTATTTCATAAAAGAAAAAACCCCGAAAATCATAAGATTTTCAGGGTTTTGTTACCTTTTGAAGGTTGTTTCGCGGAGAAAGAGGGATTCGAACCCCCGGACCTGTTACAGTCAACAGTTTTCAAGACTGCCGCATTCGACCGCTCTGCCATTTCTCCAGTATGTTGCTATCATTTCGTGATTGCGAGTGCAAATATAAGAACCTTTTTTGGTTATGCAAATGTATTTTTATAAAAATCGCACCTTTTTTTTTGGCTTTTTTTTAATCATTTCATTTTCTAGGTTTTAGGTAAATAAAAAAAATAAAAAAAAATAGTTTCAAAAGCTTAATAGCTTACATATTCTGTAATTTCAAGGCCGTAACCAATCATACCTACACGTTTTTCGTGTGCTGAATTGGTCACTAAACGTATTTTTGAAATATCAAGATCGTGAAGTATTTGTGCTCCAATTCCAAAGTCTTTACTGTCTATTTTTATTTTAGGTGCTTTGAGTTCACCATTGGCTTGTAATTCCTTTAATTCAGCAATTCGGCTCAAAAGGTTTACGGCTTGCATATCTTGATTGATAAAGATTACCGCACCTTTACCTTCATTATTAATGGTGGTAAACATGTCATCCAACTGTTTGTCTGCGTTGTTGGTTAGTGTGCCTAGTAAATCATTATTCACTTGTGAAGAGTTAATTCTTGTCAAAATTGATTCTCCTAAATTCCAAGTTCCTTTGGTTAAGGCAATGTGTACTTGTTTGTTGGTGGTTTGTTGGTATGCGCGTAATCTAAAAGTCCCAAAACGGGTATGGATATCGAAATCTTCTTTCTTTACAATTAGGCTATCGTGTTGCATTCTATAAGCTACCAATGCTTCAATAGAAACTAATTTTAAATCAAATTTTTTAGCCACTTTTACCAATTGAGGCAAACGTGCCATGGTTCCGTCTTCGTTCATGATTTCTACAATCACCCCAGCAGATTTAAAGCCTGCTAGACGTGCAAAATCGATGGCGGCTTCTGTGTGTCCTGTTCTTCTCAAAACTCCACCTTGTTTAGCAATTAACGGAAAGATGTGTCCAGGTCGGGCTAAGTCGTGCGGTTTTGTATTAGAATCGACCAAGGATAGAATTGTTTTTGCTCTATCAGAAGCAGAAATACCTGTGGTAACACCATTTCCTCTTAAGTCGACTGAAACGGTAAAAGCAGTTTCCATAGGGTCGGTATTGTTGCTTACCATCACATGCAATCCAAGTTCTTTGCAGCGGCTTTCAGTAAGGGGAGCACATATCAGTCCTCGTCCGTGTGTAGCCATAAAATTGATCATCTCTGGAGTTACTTTTTCGGCAGCTGCCAAAAAATCACCTTCGTTTTCTCTGTCTTCATCGTCTACTACAATAATTACTTTGCCTTGACGAATGTCTTCAATTGCTTCCTCAATTGTATTGAGTTGTATTTTATCTGCTACCATGTGTAGAATTAATTTTTAGAAGGGAATAATTTTTTAACCAATTTTTGAAAAGGTTCTGTTATACGATCCATATTAATGATACCAATATCATTGATGGCTCTATACGTTAACATAATTGCTAAAGGTGTCAATATGAATGAGGACATCCAAGCTCCCATAAAAGGAGTTAGTCCGTCTTCTTGCGAAATTCTTTTTCCAAAAGTGTTGATGAAATGGAAAGTAATGAAAATCAAAACGGCAAATACAATTGGAAGTCCAATACCTCCTTTTCGGATAATAGCGCCCAATGGAGCTCCTATGAAAAACATCAAAAAGCAAGCAAAGGCAATTACAAATTTTTCATAAATAACAAATTCGTGACTGTTGATGTTTTTCTGTTTTAACTTCAAATCCGTAAGTGTTCCGTCTATGCTGACAACAGTACTTTGTATATTAGCCAAAGCATTTTTATAAACGGTTGCTTTTTCGTCATCAGTAAATGGGGCTAATGGATCCTTGATATTAATCTTTTTTGTTTTTTTTACGGTATCATTAGTTGGAGTAGAAGTAGTCAAAGGAATAGAGATTCTCTGGTTGATGTTTTCAGAAAAAGATTTAGCTTCCGTGGCTTTGCTTTTTGACAAAGAATCGATGGTATACCTTAGTTCAGATACGTCAAGCATTCCTTTGGTATTGGCGTCTTTGGTGTCTTCTACGGCTGTTGTGTTTAATTTGGATAAGTCAATGTTGATGATGTCTCTCTTGAATGAACTTTTTACAAAAGGCATTTTTTCTCTGTCTTCGTATTTTTTTGGAGTAACATCTTCATAATAATACCCGTCTTTCAAAACCAATTGTAATAAATTGGAAGTTTCGTTGCTAATTAATTCACCTGTTTTGGCTTTGATGACAGTTTTATTTCCATCACCCATTAATGATTTTTTGTGAATGGTTACGCCACTTAAAAAGTTTCCTTTATCCCCAGATTTTTTATTCACTTTGATGTTGTACACGCCAACGGTATTAAATTGTCCTTCGGCTATAGCCAAAGCGGGCTTAACTTGAGCAATATTTCTTCTGAAACTCATGAATTTGTACTCGGCATACGGAATTACGTTATTAGCAAACATAAAAGCTACGATGCTCAGGAAAAAGATAAAAATAACCAAGGTACGAAAGCAACGCTGCAACGAAATTCCTGAGGATTTCATAGCTGCCAATTCATAATTCTCGGAAAAACTTCCAAAAGTCATGATAGAAGCTAATAAAACCGATAATGGCAAAACCAAAGGAATGATCCTTGGCATAGAAAATAATAAAAATTTGACGATCATTATGAAATCTAAATCTTTTCCAGCTAATTCAGTGATAAAAAGCCAAACAGTTTGGAGAATAAAGATGAAAAAAAGGATAACAAAAACCGTAGTAAATGTAATCAGAAAGGATTTTAATAAATATTTGTCAAGTATCTTCACCTATGTTTAATCTAATTTATTGATGTAGTAATTGGGGTATTTACTCGGCACAAAGGTAAATTGATTTTTTGATAATGGCTGATTAGTTTTAAAAGAATTAACGGTAAGGGTTGTTTTTGTTCCTTTTTTTCCAAATTCAATTAAGTTGTAAATGTGTTTGGTTTGAATGTCGATTCCTAATAAGATTTCTTTTCTTTGATCTTTTGCGTTGGTAGGAACAAGTTTTACGTATTGTATTTTTCGTCCTCTAACATCTTGAATGATGTCCATAGTGTATTTATAACCCGAGTTGAAAAAGGTCAACATTTTTGAAGGTGTAATGGCGTTATCGTCATTTTCATTTAGTTTAGAAATGGTAATTTCTTCGTCTTCAGGAACGATTGTGTATGTTTTTTTACCATCAAAAAGTTTGGTAACGCCCATGAAATTGAGTACATACATATTTCCTTTTAGGGTAACATTTCCTTTACTGTCTTGATTGATGTTTTCTTTGGCATTTTGTAAGCTGTATTTAAAGTCAATTGTAATGTTGTCGTAGCTTTTAACTTTGCCAGTAACTTGCTCTAATAAAGCTTTAGCTTTTTTGTCTTGCGCTGATGTAGTAAAAACGACAAAGAATAAGGCAATTGTTGTTAAATAAGACATCAAGAATTGGAACTTGTTATTTGAAGGAACAAGGGTGGAGTTTTGAATACTAGGTAACATGATTTAATTGTTTAGTTCGTTATTGAAAAATTGATCAAGAGAACTCATATCTTGAATATTTACACTGCGAGCTTTACTTCCTTCAAACGAGCCTACAATTCCAGCAGCTTCTAATTGATCAATTAGTCGGCCTGCTCTGTTATAACCTAGTTTGAGTTTGCGCTGTAGTAAAGAAGCGGAGCCTTGTTGTGCATTGACAATAATCTCGGCGGCTTCTCTAAATAAGGGGTCTCTTTCGGAAACATCCATATCAAGATTAATGCCACTTTCTTCTCCAACGAACTCTGGAAGTAAGTAAGCAGTGGCATAGGCTTTTTGAGAACCTATAAATTCGGTTATTTTTTCTACTTCTGGGGTGTCAATAAAAGCACATTGTACACGAACCACATCATTGCCATTGGTGTATAACAAATCTCCTCTACCAATCAATTGGTCAGCGCCTTGTGTATCTAAAATGGTTCTAGAGTCAATTTTTGAAGTTACCCTAAAAGCAATACGGGCTGGGAAGTTGGCTTTAATCAAACCTGTAATTACATTCACCGAAGGTCTTTGAGTAGCGATAATCAAATGTATTCCGATTGCACGAGCCAATTGAGCCAAACGCGCAATAGGAACTTCTACTTCTTTACCGGCCGTCATAATTAAGTCGGCAAACTCGTCGACTACCAATACGATGTACGGTAAAAAACGGTGCCCTAATTCTGGATTTAACTTTCTAGACTTGAATTTTTCGTTATATTCCTTAATGTTACGCACCATGGCGTCTTTCAGCAACGAATAGCGATTGTCCATTTCTACGCAAAGTGAGTTCAAGGTAGCAACAACTTTCGCATTATCCGTAATAATGGCATCTTCGGTATCGGGTAATTTGGCTAAATAATGTCTTTCTATTTTGTTAAAGAGAGTAAGCTCCACTTTTTTAGGATCGACCAAAACGAATTTCACCTCGGCTGGATGTTTTTTGTATAAAAGCGAAGTCAATACGGCATTTAATCCTACTGATTTTCCTTGTCCGGTAGCACCCGCCATCAATAAGTGAGGCATTTTTGCCAAATCAACTACAAAAGTTTCATTAGAAATGGTTTTTCCTAATGCAATTGGTAGTTCCATTTCGGCTTCTTGAAATTTAGCTGAACCAATTACGCTTTTCATTGATACCATAGTTGGATTCTTGTTCGGAACCTCGATACCAATGGTTCCTTTTCCAGGAATTGGCGCAATAATACGAATTCCAAGTGCTGATAAAGACAAAGCAATATCGTCCTCTAAACTCTTAATTTTTGAAATTCTGATTCCTGCTTCTGGAACAATTTCATATAAGGTTACTGATGGGCCAACTGTTGCTTTAATTTGCGCAATTTCTATTTTATAATTGCGAAGGGTGTCAACGATTTTGTTTTTATTTTCTTCTAATTCCTCTTGATTGATGGTAATTCCACCAGTAGAGTATTCTTTTAATAAATCTATTGTTGGGTATTTGTAGTGCGATAAATCCAACGTTGGGTCGAATAAACCGAAATCAGAAACCAAACGTGAAGCAAGATTTTCTTCGATAATATCTTCTTCGGCTGCTTTTTCAATTACAAAAGCATCGTCGTTGGTAGTGATTACTTCATTTGGAATTGGAGTAATTATGGGTTGTGGTTTCAATTGAGGTTCCAAATTAATCTCCGAAGCACTACTAATAGTAGGTTTCAAAGCCTCTTTGTTAATTTCAAACTGTGAGCCTGAGGTTTTTAAATGAATGGTGTCTTCGATATCTTCTTCCTCTTCAATGGCAAACTCTTCTAAATTGTATGCGTTTGAAGTTTCTTTAGGAAATGGATTGTTGGCTATTTCATCTTTAATTTCTTCTTTGGTAGAATGAAATAAATTTTGAATCTTTTCTGGTGAAACTTTTAATTTGAAAATTAGATAAATTAAGACACCAAAAATTAGCACCAATAAAGTACCTGTTTTTCCGATGTAGTCTTGGCACAATAAATTGAGTTCGTAGCCTACAGTTCCGCCTAATTCAGGTACAGATGTAGCAAAGAAGCCAAATAAAACAGAAAGAATTACAACCAAAAACATGTCCCAAAACCAAATATTTTTGAGTTTTTTGAGACGTAAGTCTAAAAATAAAAATAAACCTGTCAGGAAAAATAATCGAACGAATAAAAACGAAGCGATTCCAAATCCTTTGTAGATTAAGGCATCTGCAAGAAAAGCACCAATTTTTCCTAACCAATTTTGCACGACTTCGTTCCTGTCGGTAATACTATTTACAGCACTTTGATCCTCTTGTCCATACAGAAAAAAGGAAACAAATGCAATGAGTAATCCAACAGAAAATAGGAGTAATAAACTGCCTATAATGAGTTTGTTTTGCTTTGAGACTTCCCAAAATTTTATTTTCGGAGTAGTTGTTTCAGAAGGAGTTTCAGGGGTGTTTTTTTTACTTGTTTTTGCCATTCTTGTTTTGAAGTAAGCCTATATGAATTTTGGAACGTAAATGATCAAACCTATAATGATTGCTGTAATTGCTGCAAAGAATACAGATCCTGCAGCAATGTCTTTGATAAAACCAATTCTTTGACTGTAATTCGGATGAATGAAGTCGGCTATTTTTTCTACAGCAGTGTTCAGTCCTTCGATACTCATGACTAAGCCAATCGCAAAAGTTTGAAATAACCATTCTGAAGCAGTAATGTTCATGATAAAGCCTAAAATGCTTATGAGGATTCCAATAGAAAACTGAACCATTATGCTGTGTTCAGTAGTTATTAATTTTATTGCTCCTTTAAAAGCATAGGTAACACTTTTTAATCTTCCGGTTACAAAAGAATTGTCTTTTTGAAATTCCATAATCTATTATAGTGCTGCTAATGCTGCTTCATAATTAGGTTCGTTAGCGATTTCTCCAACTTGTTCAGTATGTGTAATCACGCCGTTTTCGTCTACTACAATAATTACTCGAGAGTGTAATCCTGTCAAAGGACCGTCAGTGATTTCTAGGCCATTAGTTTTGCCAAAACTACCTTCTTGAAAATCGGATAAATTCACTACATTTTCTAATCCTTCTGCGCCACAAAAACGTTTTTGAGCAAAAGGTAAATCTCTAGAAATGCATAAAACTGTAGTGTTTTCTAATGAACTAGCGCTTTCGTTAAATTTTCTAACAGATGTAGCACATGTTCCGGTGTCGATACTTGGAAAAATATTTAAAACCAATTTTTTGCCAGCAAAATCAGCTAATGTAGCTACGGATAAATCATTTTTGATTAGTTTGAAATCTACTAATTTGCTTCCAACTTGAGGAAGTTCGCCTGAAGTGTGAATTGGGTTTCCACCTAATGTTACTGTTGCCATATCGTTATTTTTTTTGAGTTTCAAAAGTATGAATTTTTTTTAAGAATTGGGTTTACTCAAGCAAGATTTTAGCTTGTTCTAAACGGCTTGTTCTTCAATAAGAAAACTCATTATTCGGTTTTTTTTGATAGTTGAATTCGGAGAATAAAGCATCAAAAAACTGGATGAAAAGCTTTTGATTTCAATTCATTTCAAACCATCGTTTATTTTTTATCCTATTATGAACAATTAAGACTAGTTTGTTTCTTTTGGAATGGAAAGGATAAACGTACTACCTTCATTGAGCTTTGAGTTAATGATAATCGTTGCTCCTATTTTGAGGCAAAGATTTTTAATGGTGGTCCAACCTAATTGTGTTCCGTAGTTGCCAAAACGATCTATTTTTGCAATACTAGCTGCATTGTCTATGAGTGTAGTCGCTTCAATTTCGCTTAAGCCAATTCCATTATCGCTAATTAGTAACTCATAGGAAGTTGCTGTATTATTGAAGTCAAATGTAATTGCAGGTATCGTACTGTAATTGTACTTTATGCCATTTGAAACGAGATTCATGACAATTTGTGTTAAAGCCAATGGATCCGAATATATTTCTGCTTTTTTGAAGGTTGATGTTATTTTGTATTCCTTTTTGGGATTTAAAATAGAGTTGGTAGTTGTAATTATATCTTGGATGTCGAATTTTTGTTTAATAATGGTTTGGTTTTCTGAACGGTAATAATAAAGGAGTTTAGTAACGTATTCTTTCAGTTGACTTGAGCTTTCAATCATTAAATCTAAATATTCTGAGCTAGAATAAGAAGTTTCGTTTTCTTCTCTGAAAAGGGTGATCAATGAAATAATGTTGTTAAGCGGAGACTGGATGTCATGTGACACTCGATTAGAGAATTGTTTTAAAGCCTCATATTGTTCGCTTAAAAGTTTATAGTTGCTCAGTAGTGTTACATTTTTAAGTCTCAATTTAAAAAGTTCTTCTACTTGTTTTCCTAAAATTTGCAATCCTTTTTTTTGATCATCCGTTAGTTTTTTGCTTTCATAATCTATGACGCATAAGGTTGCTAATGGAATTCCTTTTTCGTTCCTAATTGCTACACTAGCATAAAAACCATTTTCTTCTAAGCCGTTCAATTTGCCTATGCCGCTAAACTCATTGTCTAACATTAAGTTGGGAATTTCTATAAAGTCTAGATTTTTAGAAAGCGCCAAGGCACAAAAGGAATATTCTATGGGGTTTTCGTCGTGTGTAAAACCTACTTTTGACTTGAACCATTGGCGATTAGTATCGATTAAGGTTATAGTTGAGATAGGAGTATTGCAAATTTGGGTAGCCAAAAAAGTAATGTTATCGTACTGCTCTTCGTTGGGAGAGTCAAATAATAAATATTGATTGATGAGCTTAATTTGCTCTAAACTCGGTTTTATGGTATTTGGCATTTATTGGAAAAATTAGGCGTTAAATTTACTCAAAACAGATGTGAAATGTTGTTTTTGACTCCGATTTTATTAAAAAAAATTAAAGAGTATCACCTTTCATTTTTTGGAGATATATGCTATATTGCGTAAAAATCCAAAATCTGTTTATGGTTGAGCAAAATATTTATAATGAAGACAATATACGTTCTCTCGATTGGAAAGAACACATCCGGATGCGTCCCGGAATGTATATCGGAAAGCTTGGTGACGGTTCTTCACCGGATGACGGTATTTATATTCTTTTAAAAGAAGTATTAGACAACTGTATTGATGAGTTCGTAATGGGCGCTGGAAAATCTATCGAAGTGACCATTAAAGACAAAACCGTAGCGGTACGTGACTATGGTCGTGGGATTCCACTAGGTAAGGTAATCGACGTAGTTTCTAAAATGAATACAGGAGGAAAATATGACTCCTTGGCATTTAAGAAATCAGTTGGATTGAATGGAGTAGGAACCAAGGCAGTTAATGCTTTGTCTAATTATTTTAGAGTCGAATCGGTTCGTGATGATAAGCAAAAAGCAGCAGAATTTTCAGCAGGAAATTTGGTTTTAGAAGAAGATATCATCGAAACCACCAAGCGTAAAGGAACCAAGGTTACGTTTACACCAGATGAAGCCATTTTTAAAAACTATAAATTCAGAAATGAGTATATAGTAAAAATGCTCAAAAATTATTGCTACCTAAATACAGGCTTGACCATCATTTATAATGGTGAAAAATATTTTTCTGAAAATGGATTGAAAGATTTATTAGATGAAAATATTGCAGAGGAAGACATGGTGTATCCCATTATTCATCTCAAAGGGGATGATATTGAGATTGCAATGACCCATAGCAAATCGCAATACAGTGAAGAATATCATTCTTTTGTAAACGGTCAAAATACAACACAAGGGGGAACGCATTTAGTTGCTTTTAGAGAGGCGGTGGTTAGAACCATACGTGAATTTTACAATAAAAACTTTGAGCCTTCTGATATTCGTAAATCGATTGTGAGTGCGGTTAGTATCAAGGTGATGGAGCCTGTTTTTGAATCCCAAACCAAAACCAAATTAGGTTCTACAGATATGGGCTCTGAGCCAGGAATGGCATCGGTGAGAACGTTTGTGAATGACTTTGTGAAAAATAAATTAGACAATTTTTTACACAAAAATCCAGAAACAGCCGATTTGTTGCTACGAAAAATTCTACAAGCCGAGCGAGAGCGAAAAGAGTTATCAGGCATTCGAAAATTAGCCAAAGACCGTGCTAAAAAAGCCAGTTTACACAACAAGAAATTGAGAGATTGTCGGGTGCATTTGCCAGACATCAAAAATCCAAGATATTTAGAAAGTACGTTGTTTATCACCGAGGGAGATTCGGCTTCGGGATCGATTACCAAATCGCGTGATGTGAATACACAAGCGGTTTTTAGTTTACGTGGAAAGCCTTTGAATTCTTACGGAATGAGTAAGAAGATTGTGTATGAAAATGAAGAATTCAATTTGTTGCAAGCGGCCTTAAATATCGAAGAAGATATGGGCGACTTGCGCTACAACAATATTGTAATTGCAACCGATGCTGATGTCGATGGAATGCACATTCGCTTGTTGTTGATTACTTTTTTCTTGCAATTTTTCCCTGAATTAATCAAAGAAGGGCATTTGTATATTTTGCAAACACCGCTTTTTAGAGTTCGAAATAAGAAAGAAACCATTTATTGCTATTCTGACGAAGAACGTAAAGAAGCCATCGAAAAATTAAAACCCAAACCCGAAATCACTCGATTTAAAGGACTCGGAGAAATTTCGCCAGATGAGTTCAAAAATTTCATTGGAGAAACCATCCGATTGGATCCTATCATGATGGATAAAAACACGTCAATCGAGCAATTATTGTCCTTTTATATGGGCAAAAACACCCCAGACCGACAAGATTTTATCATCAAAAACTTGAAGGTAGATTTGGATGTGATTGAGAAAGAGTAGTATTGTTTTAAAGTGAAAATTTAGTTTATGCGGAAAGTAATATTTTTGATGGCTATTTTACTATTGGTTTCTTGCAAAAATGAAAATGCACAACAACCAATAGAATCCGAAGGAATTCCGATTGAAAAATCAATTAGTAAAATAATTAGCAAGAGAGATTTTCCAATAAAGAATTTTTCTAAAATTGAATTGGTTTCTTATTATAATAGAGTTCTTTGGGATACTATAAAATATAAGGGTGAGCGGCCCTCATATAAACTATTAGTTGATAATTATAAACTTACTTTTGATAGTACAATGATACAAGAGAGAGTGGTTTTAAATAAAAGTCAAGAGAAAGAACTTTTAAATCTATTGATAAGTGACACCTGTGTTCCGAAAGAGATGGAAGCTGCTTGTTATGATCCTAGGCATATGATATTGTTTAGAGATAAAAAAAATAGAATTGTTGGTTACAATGAGTTTTGTATAAGTTGTATTGGCTCGAGAAGTTCAAAAAATTTGGAAGGATTTCAAAAATATTGTTATGCTGATATGGCTGAACTATTTCGAAAATTTGGAATAAAACTTTTTGTAACCTTTGAAGATCATCAAGAAGAAACAGAGTTTGTAAAGCGTAAAGGGCTTATGAATTTGAATTGAAAAGTAATAAAAAATGAATAAAAAAACGTTAGTACTCATTGTTTTAGCTTTTGCTCTAGGTTTTGGTGGGACATTTTTTATTATCAGAAGCAATGATCACAAAGAATGTGGAATAGTTACCAAAAAAGTGAAAGACAAAACCGGAAATTGGGTGACTACAGAAGAACATATTTGCAAAGAAAAGTATGCTTTTTAGCACTTAAGTAACGATTAAGTAGATTTATAAAGATATAAATGAAAGACGAAGAAGAAGATAACATCCTTTCGAACGAAGACGAAAACAACGACGCCAGTTTTGATGCTAATGATCAAGAAGGGTTCGATGATATATCGACTTCCAGTGGGATGCACCATTTTTATGAAGATAAAGCAGACGAGCACGATACCATTACCAAAGTTACAGGAATGTATAAAGATTGGTTTTTGGATTACGCTTCGTATGTGATCTTAGAACGTGCCGTACCAGCTATCGAAGACGGATTTAAGCCAGTGCAACGCCGTATAATGCATTCGTTAAAAGAATTAGACGACGGTCGTTATAACAAAGTAGCAAATGTGGTGGGACACACTATGCAATACCATCCTCACGGGGATCAGAGTATTGCCGATGCTATGGTGCAAATTGGTCAAAAAGATTTATTGATTGACTGTCAAGGAAACTGGGGTAATATTTTAACGGGCGATGGCGCAGCTGCTTCTCGTTATATCGAGGCACGTTTGTCTAAATTTGCCTTAGAAGTATTGTATTCTCCTAAAATTACAGATTGGGGTGTATCGTATGACGGTCGTCGTGCTGAACCCAACAATCTTCCCGTAAAATTTCCTTTGCTTTTGGCACAAGGCGCGGAGGGAATTGCGGTGGGGCTTTCTACCAAAATATTGCCTCATAACTTCAATGAGTTAATCGATGCTTCTATAAAGATTCTGAAAGGAAAACCTTTTACTTTATATCCAGATTTTCAAACCGCTGGTATCGCTGACGTTTCGAATTACAACGATGGAATGCGTGGCGGTCGCGTACGGGTTCGTGCCAAGATTAGTCAAGTAGACAAAAATACCTTGGTGATAACTCAAATTCCGTTTTCGACCAATACTTCTACTTTGATTGATAGTATTTTGAAAGCCAATGAAAAAGGGAAAATCAAAATCAAGAAAATCGAAGACAATACCGCTGCCGAGGTTGAGATTTTAATCCATCTTTTTCCAGGTGTTTCTCCAGATAAAACCATTGATGCTCTGTTTGCTTTTACCGCTTGCGAAACGTCGGTGGCTCCATTAGGTTGCGTCATCGAAGACAACAAACCGCTTTTTATTGGCGTATCGGATATGTTGAAAATATCGACAGACCGCACCGTAGATTTATTGCGTCAAGAACTCGAAATTCAATTAGAAGAATTAAAAAATAAATGGCATTTTGCTACTTTGGAGAAAATCTTCATTCGTGAAGAAATGTATATTGATTTCAAATTATATTCTGATAGAGAATCACTTTATGAGTATTTGTACAAACGATTTGAGCCTTTTAAAGAAACGTTTGTTAGAGAAATAAATGATGATGATTTGCAAAAATTAACGCAAATCCCAATGATTCGAATTACACGTTTTGATTCGGATAAAGCCGATGATTTCATTGCGAAATTAGAGGACGAAATGAAGGAAGTGCAGCATCATTTGGATCACATCATCGATTTTGCGATAGCTTATTTTGCAAAGCTTAAAGAAAAATATGGTAAAGGTAGGGAACGCCAAACCGAACTCCGCATTTTTGATGACATCGAAGCGACCAAAGTGGTTTTGCGTAATACCAAATTATACGTCAATCGTGAAGAAGGATTCGTAGGAACGAGTCTGAAAAAAGATGAATATGTGGTGGATTGTTCTGATATCGATGATGTCATTGTTTTTCTACGTAATGGAACGATGATGATTACCAAAGTCGATGCTAAGACCTTTGTGGGTAAAGACATTATTCACGTTGCTATTTTTGATAAAGGCGATAAACGCACAATTTACAATATGATTTATCGTGATGGAAAATCGGGTCCGTCTTACATTAAACGATTCAATGTTTCGGGTGTTACTAGAGATAAAGCCTATGATTTGACCAATGAAACGCCCGGTTCACAGATCTTGTATTTTTCTTGCAATCCAAATGGAGAAGCCGAGGTAGTCAATATCATCCTGCGTCAAGTAGGTAGTATCAAAAAACTCAAATTTGATATTGACTTCGCCAAATTAGCCATCAAAGGAAGAGCCTCTAAAGGGAATTTGGTAACCAAATATCCAATTAAAAAAATCGAACTAAAAGAGAAAGGAATTTCTACCTTATTGCCTAGAAAAGTTTGGTTTGACGATACCGTACAGCGTTTAAATGTCGATGGAAGAGGAGAGTTGTTAGGTGAATTTAGACCAAGCGACAAAATATTAGTCATTTCTCAAACGGGAAAACTCAAAGTCATTATTCCAGAACTTTCTACTCATTTTGATGAAGATATGATCGTTTTAGAAAAATGGAATCCTAAGAAACCGATTTCGGCTATCTATTATGATGGTGAAAAAGAGCGTTATTATATCAAGCGCTTCTTGGTTGAAGTGGAGAATAAAGAAGAATCGTTTATTTCTGAACATCCAAATTCTCGTTTAGAAATTGTAGCTACCGATTATCGTCCTGTAGCCGAATTAGTTTTTGCTAAAGTGAAAGGTGTTCAAAAAGAAAATCAAGTGGTAGATATCGAGAGTTTTATTGCCGTAAAAGGTTTTAAAGCTTTAGGAAACCAATTGACAACCGATAAGTTAAAACAAGTGAATTTGCTTGAGCCTTTGCCTTATGAAGAGCCAGAAGAAGAGCAACCCGAACCGACTGAAAGTATAGAAGACACTATTGATGATTCTTCGATTCAATTAGAAGATGATGGGCAAGTCACTTTATCCTTAGAATAGTTAAAAACCGTTTCCAACTTCAAAAGGAAACGGTTTTTTTAAAACCTGATTTTTATCGTATTTTATGTTTTGGATTTGGTTTATTTTTACATAAAAAACAAAAACCAATTCAATTCTTATGAAATTATTTCCTTCCGACATAGAAATTGCTCAAAAAAGCAAGATTTCTTCAATAAAAGACATTGCGAAAAAATTACGCATAAATGAAGATGATTTGGAGTTGTATGGAAAATATAAAGCCAAATTGCCCTTGCATTTGCAGCAGCAAGAACCTAAAGGGAAATTAATTTTGGTCTCGGCTATGTCGCCAACCAAATACGGCGAAGGCAAAACGACAATGACTATAGGTTTGACTGATGGTTTGAATAGTATTGGTCAAAAAGCTATTGCGGTTTTACGAGAACCTTCTTTGGGGCCTGTTTTTGGTTTGAAAGGTGGAGCAGCTGGCGGAGGCTATGCTCAAGTATTGCCAATGGAGGATATTAATCTTCATTTTACAGGTGATTTTTCTGCGATTGAAAAGGCTAATAATTTACTTTCTGCTATCATTGATAATCATTTGCAATACCCTGAAACTCATTTGCAGTTAGACCCGAAAGCCATTGTTTGGAAACGCGTTATGGATATGAACGATCGCGTTTTGCGTCAGATAGTAATTGGTGTCGGTGCCAAAGGAAACGGAGTGATGCGTGAGGAAAATTTCAACATTACACCTGCCTCTGAAATTATGGCTATTTTATGTTTGGCCAAAGACATTGCTGATTTGAAAAAACGCATAGGAAATATTTATGTGGGAAAAACGGTAGAAGGCACTCCTGTTTTTGCTAAAGATTTGAAAGTGGTAGGAGCAATGGCCGCCTTGCTGAAAGATGCTATCAAGCCAAATTTGGTACAAACTATCGAAGGAAATCCAGCCATTATTCACGGAGGTCCTTTTGCGAGTATTGCGCAAGGAACCAATTCAGTAATTGCTACCAAAATGGGATTGTCTTTGGGCGACTATGTTGTTACCGAGGCTGGCTTTGGTGCCGATTTGGGAGCCGAAAAATTTTTGCATATCAAGTGTGAACAATCCGGATTGCGACCTGATGCAGTGGTTTTAGTGGCGACATTAAAAGCCATTAAGCATCACGCAGGCTTAACAGCAGAAGAATGTAAAGAACCCAACGTTAACGCCATAAATAAAGGCTTTTGTAATTTAGAAAAGCATATAGAAAATATTCAAAAGTTTGGTATACAACCAGTAGTTTGTATCAATGCTTTTCCTGCGGATACACAAGAAGAATATGACGTACTGATTAAGTTGTGTGCCCAAAAAGGGGTAAAAGCTGTTGTCAGCACTGCATTTGCGGATGGAGGCAAAGGAGCCGAAAAATTAGCTCAAACAATTGTGGAGCAAGTAGCAACTGCAAGTGCCAATTACCAACCATTGTATGCAAGCACAGCATCGATTGAATCGAAAATTGAAACGATTGCCACGACAATTTATGGTGCAGATGAGGTTGTTTATTCGGCTTTGGCCAAGAAACAATTGCAAAGCATTAAGGAATTAGGCTTTGAGCATTTTTCAATTTGTATGGTCAAAACGCCAGCCAGCTTTTCTGACGATGAAAAAATGATTGGTCGACCCACTGGTTTTACGGTTACTGTACGTGAATTTGAATTTGCCAGTGGCGCTGGTTTTATTATTCCATTGCTAGGCGATGTCATGCGTATGCCAGGCTTACCCAAACTCCCAAATGCTACCCGAATCGATATTGATGATAATGGAGTCATTTCGGGATTGTCATAAACTATATGATATAAATATGCCATCTCGTGAGATGGCATATTCTTTTGTTTTTGTAATAAGGATTGGTTGTTTTATTTCACTTCTTTAGACAAGCGAATGTTGAGTGCTTTGATTTGTTGTGCGGCAATTTTAGCAATTTCTGTGGCTCCTTTTACTGATAAATGGGTGTTGTCATCGATTCCTTTTGGGATATAGCTATTTTCTCCCGGCGCAAAGTGCAGATGTAATTCTTTTGATTTTTCTACTCCATAGGATTCTTCCAAAAGTTCCGTGTAGTATTGCATATCGATAAAAGGCACTTTGTATTCTTGTGCAACTAGTCTCATTTCTTGAGTGTAATCGCCGTGAGAGTCAATCAAAACGCCTTGTTCATTGAAGGTTCTTCGGGTTATGGAAGAGAATAGGATAGGAGTGGCTCCTTTTTTTCTAGTTTCTTCTACAAAACGAATCAAATTGTGTCGGTAGCTGGTGTGTGGATTGGTATAACGAGTTGGGTCGGTGACTTTGCCATCGTTATGACCAAATTGTATAAACACATAATCTCCTTTTTTGAGTGAATTGTACACCGCATCCCATAATTTTAAATCAATGAAACTGCGCGTGCTTCGACCATTGACGGCGCGGTTGTCTATGATTACATTATCTGAAAAAAAAGACGGAAGCATTTGTCCCCATCCTCTTTCGGGGTTTTGTTCTGGTGCGACTTTGTTGGCCATAGTCGAATCGCCTATGGTGTAAATAGTAGTTTTTTGTGCCCAACCGCTTAGGGTGATGCAGGCAATTAGTAGGAAGTACTTTTTCATTTTAATCTTATTTTACAGAAGTTGGTATACTTGCTTTTTCTCCAATAGTGACTTCGTTCAGCACAACATTTTCAGCATTTTGACTTGAAATGCCGTTTTTGGCCCATTGGATATGAATGTTATTAAAAAAAATATCTTTTATTTTTAAATCGGGATAACCTTGAATCACAATGCCGGTTTGTGATGCTTTGTTACAAACGATATTCGAAAAATTGATGTTGCTAATGCTTGAAGCATAACCACTGCCTTCGCCGTGATAGTTGGAGGTAATATGCAAAGCATCTTCTACCTCGTCGAGTTGCAGATTGTTTACAAAAACATCTTTGATATAGCCACCACGGTCGGCATTGGTTTTTAGGTAAATGCCTCTTTTGAGGTAGCCAATCGTTTTGCAGTTTTCTACAAAAATGTTTTGAATTCCAGCCGACATCTCGCTGCCCAACACTACTCCGTGCAAGCCTTTAAAACTGCAATTTCGGATGACAATGTTTTGACTTGGAGTGACACTATTGGCTCTTCCTTCGTGGTCTCTACCTGATTTTATGGCAATATTATCATCGGCATTATCAAAAGAAATGTTTTCGATTAGGACATCGCTAGCATATTCGGGGTCGATTCCGTCGTTATTGTTATTGAATGCTTTGTATTTTAAACCACGAACTATAATGCTTTTGCTTTTTAACAAATGAATGCACCAAAACGGCGCATCTTCGATTTGAACATTTTCGATAAGAATATTTTTGGAGTCGATGAATTGAATGAGTTGCGGTCGTAGGTAATGTCCTTCTCCAAAAACTCGGTCTATGATGGGCACATTTTGATGATTCATTTCTCTACTCAAAAGTTGGTCTTTCTTTTCTAGCGGTTTCCATTTTATCCAAGTGTTTTTGGCTTCTCCATCGATAGTGCCGTTTCCGGTGATGGCTATGTTTTCTAATCCATTTCCGTAAATCAACGGACTGTAATTGTATAGCATTGTACCTTCCCAACTGGTTAACACCAGCGGATAATCTTTTGGATTATAGCCAAATCGGATTTTGGCACCGTCTTCTAAATGCAAGCGAACATTGCTCACAAAATGAAGCGGTCCGTGTAGCGTATAGACACCTTTTGGGACAATGATTGTTCCGCCGTTTTTCTTTTTGCAAAGTGCCATTGCTTTATCAAAAGCGGGCTTTGCATTGCTTGTCGAATCTCCTTTGGCTCCCAATGCGGTTACTTTTATGGTGAATGGAGGAATGTTGGGTAAAACGATACGATTTAGGATAGCATTGACTTTTTCTGTGGGAAAAGGTGCGTTTTGTGCCCAACCACTGAGGCTGATGCAGACAAAGAAAAGAAGGTATTTTTTCATTTTGATGGCATTTATTATTTTGTTTTAAAGGTTGAAACCAAGAGAATAATTTCTTGGCTGCTAGTTCCGATTGCTTCGCCAGTTCGCTATCGCTCGGGTGGAACGGATAGCGGGACTTTGTTTCCTGAAACTCCCGTTGTTGCTGCTTCTAAAAATTAATTACTTAGCAGTTACATACCAATCTTTGATTTTGTCACTAAGAATGTTATCTATGGTGTACTTTTTAGCTTCATTTTTGGTGAGTTGATGCGACCACGGGACTCTTTTTTGGGGTTGAAAGCCTAGGCCGGAACAGTTGTATTCGGCATAAAAGCTAGTTTTTTCGGCTTCGGGTTTTGACCAATTGTGCCATCCTTGCGGCAGAATATGGGCATTCATCGTACAATCGATGAAAACGGTTTTCGCATAGATGCGCCAAGGTCTGCCCAAATAGACTTGTTTGACACTAGCGTCTGCCGTGAGTTTGCAATTTTTGAAAACGTAGCCAAAAGTGCTGTCCTGAGGCGTTGAAGCTGCGGTGATATAGGAATCTTTTTTGCTGTGTAGCGTACAGTTTTCGAACAAAACCGTGGCATCGCCAAAAATAAAATCAGTAGTGCCCTCGATGTAGCAATTTTTGAAATAGTTTTTGGTTCCTTCGCCTGAGGTGTATAGCGTGTCTTGGTTGCCCAAGAGATTGCAGTTTTCAATTTTTACCCGATTGGCGTTGACATTGAGCGCAACTGCTTGTCCGACCTCGCCCGAACTATTTTCGATGGTTAAATTTTGAGCGATGAAATCGTTTCCTTCTACCAAAACGGTGTAGGTGTGGAAGGTACTGTTTCGCCCCATATTCATTTTTTTGAAGTGGTCGTCAAAAGTGATAATGGTGTTTTCTTTGCTTTCACCAAGGAGGGAAATTTTGGTGTTCCAAGCGTGGATTTTTACTTTTTCGTAGTATTTTCCGTTTTTGATATAGATTATAATGCGTTGGTCGGGATAGGAACGAGCCGCATTTATGGCGTCTTGAATTTTAGTAAAGTTCCCAGAGCTGTTAGCATCGACCACAAAATAATTCTCATTGGTTAGTGGTTGTTGGTCTTTTTTTTTTGGTTCCTCTGTTTGGATTTTTTTCAGCCAATTGGGATATTTTTTTAGTACTTCTTTGGGTTCGTTCGTGTACCAAGCGTAGCCGTTTCGTCTTTCGGAACCAATTTCTTCTATTGTTTTTTTCTTGATACCATCTCGGTCGCAAAAGAAAGGTTCGTTGGTGTCAAGCTCCATAAATCGGGCCCAAATAGGCTCGGCATTTTCGGTGGCAATCATTTTTTTATCGATAATTTTTCCAGCATCATTTAGGATTCGTTCTTCTTTTAAATTCGTTATTTTGGTGGTTTCAAACCAAGTTACCGCACTTTTTACGGCTTGAATGATTTCTGGTGAAGGGTTCTCGATAGCCATTAAGAGCAAGACAATTTTTGCCGATTCTTTTCCGCTCAACGAAGGCAATTCATAGGCTCTGGCTTTTGCAGGAAGCAAAGTTACTTCGTCGTGTTGTGCGCACCAAGCGGTTAAGATATTGTTTTGTTTGTATTGTGTTTTTAGTATGCAATCAATGCCTTTGTCGAAGGCAACTTTGATTTGATTGACCAAAGCATCTGAGGGTTTTATGGCAAAATAATCGCTTTTGTCTTTCAATTCTTTGAACATAAAAAGTAGATTGGCCATTGCATCATCATTGAAAGTGATATGGGTGTAATAGCCTTTTTTCTTAGGGAAAAACTGAGGCCAACCACCATTAGCATATTGTGCTTTGAGCAAGTAATCTAGACCCAATAAAAACGCTTTTTGATAGCGTTCGTCGGGATTTTGGCGGTACATTTTGGATAAAAATACCATTTCTTGGTAAGTCGCCCCATTGTCAATAGTGATTTCGTCTGTGCTGTCTTTTTCAGAGAGTAGCTTTTTTTTCTCGGTTTCGCTTAGGCTTTTTTGCATTTGGATGTTTTTCGGCCAACCGCCAATAGAGCGTTGGTACAACAAAACATTCTCGGCAATGGCTTTGGCTTCTGGACTGCTAAACCAAGGACCTTCTTTCATTTCGGTAATGGCTTTCCAGCTTTTATTCAAGACTTGTGCGTAGGATAAACTTCCGACGCAGATACATAAAACAAAAATTATTTTCTTCATTTTTTGTGCTTTATTTTGTTACTCTAAACCAATCGATAACTACATTTCCAGCATCGTTGGTCGTTTCGTTTCGCAGGGCTAAAAAGCCAATTTTTGCGCCAATCCATTTTCCTTCTTTGGCACTAAAAGCCGTTCCGATTGGCAGGAATTTTTGATTGTCTTCACTGTAATAAAAAAGGCATTGTCCACCAGCGGCTATTTGAACTCTTAAGTAGCAGGTATTGCTTTGTAGGGCTAAGCTTTGGCTTTCTTTTTCGATTCCTTTTTTGTCTGCGCCGAGGCAAGTCACTTGTGATAGCCAATAGCTGTTGCCAAGTTTTTTCATTTTGAGATAACTGTAATCCAACCCCATTACGAGCAAGCCTGTTTGTTCTTCGTCGGCTCTTGCATTGAAGGTTATTTTGGTTGTGATGGTGGCATTTTCGGCCGGAATTTTTTGTAATAACAAGTTTCCGATATCGAATAAATTAGTGCTGTTTTTGGGTTTAGTTTGACAAAACAGGGTGTAATAGCCAAGAGTAGAAGGAAAGCCCCAACTTACTTTTGGATTGGCGTGCCATTGCCATTGTAATCCTAATTTTGGTTCGCTGAATTCATCACTTTCTGCGGGAGTTTGTATTGGGAATGTCTTACCTACATTTGGTTTTTTGAAAATACTCACAGGTTCACCAATGCCGTTCCCATTGGTATCGGTTCCGATTATTGGCCAGTCGTTTTTCCAAATCATTGGTTGTAAATGCACGATTCTTCCATAAGCTCCTTTATCCTGAAAATGGAAAAACCAATCTTCTCCTTTTTGTGTTTGTACCCACGCACCTTGATGAGGTCCATTGATTTTTGAGTTGCCTTGTTCGAGTACTACTTTTTTTTCATAAGGTCCGTATACCTTTTTGGACCTTAATACCAATTGCCAACCCGTAGCCACACCCCCTGCAGGAGCAAAGATGTAATAGTATCCGTTGCGTTTGTAGAATTTTGGACCTTCAACAGTAGTGTCATTCGGGTGACCGTCAAACAAAATGACATCATCATTGTTGGCCAAAGTTCCTTCTGCATTGAGCGTGCAAAGCGCCAAAATACTTTTGATACCCGCACGACTACCGGCAAAAGCGTAGGTGAGGTATACTTTTCCATCTTCTTCCCAAAGCGGACTCGGATCAATTAATCCTTTTCCTTCCTTGACTAAGACGGGAGCAGACCAAGCCTGTTTTGGATCTTTGGTTTTGACCATATAAATACCATAATCGGGATCTGGATAGTAAATATAAAATTCATTATTGTGAAACCGAATACAAGGTGCCCAAACGCCATTACCGTGTTGCGGTTGGTCATACACCTCAAAAGGCGGTTGTTTTTGAAGGGCGTAATTTATGATGGTCCAGTTAATCATATCCTTAGAATGCAGAATTGGCACACCCGGAATACAATTAAAGGATGAAGCCGTCATATAGTAATCCTCATTGACCCTAATGACATCAGGATCTGAATAGTCGCTGTGGAGTATCGGATTTTGATAGTTTCCATTGCCCAAATCGGCCACCCAAACTTGCGATAGAAAGCCGTTTTTTATTTCTTGCGCTCTTAATACAGAAACGCTTAAAATGAGGAATAAGAAACTGATTTTAAGGTTCATTGTTTATCGGTTTAATTCTAAGGCAGCAAGAATAAAGGGACCGGTTGCTTTTGGATCGTTGTCTTTTTTCTTTTCGTTTACATAGTATTCAAACGAGCCATCTCGATAGGGATTTCCACCAAGACCAGCCACAGCACAAGCTTGAGTGATAATTACTTCGCCATTCGCACCAATTTTAATCAATTGTTGGGTCATACTATCAAAGGCTTTTTGAGCGATTTTTTTATATTTTTTGGGTAAATATCCTTTGTTGGCTCCTTTCGCGAAAGCATAAGCAAACATAGCTGTTCCTGAGGCTTCTAAATAATTTCCAACTACAGCTCCTTTGTCGGTTACTTGGTACCAAAGTCCAGAACCATCTTGAAAGGGAGTTAATGCTGTAGCCAATTGGTTCAAATAGTTGACTAATTCTTTGTGTTTTGGATGACTTTTAGGCATATAATCTAAGACATCAACCAACGCCATAGCGTACCAACCCAAAGAACGAGACCAGAAATTAGGAGACGTCCCAGTCGTTTTATTGGCCCAAGGCATTTGTTTGCTTTCGTCCCAACCGTGATACAATAATCCAGTTTTTGGATCACGTGCATTTTTTTGAATGAGTTCAAATTGTTTGGCGATATCGTCTAAACTTTTTCCGTTTTCAAAAGTCATAGTGTATTGTGCATAAAAAGGCTCTCCCATATACAATCCGTCCAACCACATTTGGTTAGGATATATTTTTTTATGCCAAAATCCACCACTAGGAGTTCTGGGTTGTTCCTCGATTTGTTTTCTGAGCGTTTGTAATGCTTTTAGATATTTTTCTTCTTTGGTTTTAGCATAAATATCAAACAACAATCTACCAGCAACCACCATATCAATATTGTACGATTCGAATTTGTAGCTATCGATAGTTCCGTCGTTTTGGATGAGTTTGTCTACATACGATTTTATATATTCGGTATATTTTGGATTGGGATGTTTTTTATTCAATTCTTCTATTGCAGTCAACACCAATCCGTGAACGTAATCCCATTTTGGAGAAGTCGCATGATCAATCATATACGATTCTTTGTGTTGTAGCATTACGGTTTCGGCCATACGTTCTGACCATTTTAGTTTTTTGGAGATGGTTTGTGCATTAAGGATATTGCCACCAAACAGTACTAGGAGAATTACAACAAGGGAGTTGAAGTTATTTTTTTTCATAATTTATCTACTCTTTACAATTAAATTTTGCCTTTTTTGTTGAGTTCGTTTAGTTTTTCATCCAAGTAGTTTAGGAAAGCTTCTTTATTTTTAATTCCGTCTTTTTCTTGTTCCCAAGCACCTAAAAAGTAAAACGTTATAGATTGGGTTGAAGGTTTAAAAACTAAAAGATGATCGAATTCTGCGCTTACTTCAGCTTCTACAGTATTCACTTCGTAAAAAATGGCCATACCCAGTTGGTCTGGAATTAACGATTGAGTGCCATAAGTAGCGAGGTACGCCCATTTTTTGTTTTGACTTACTTTTTTAAAGGATTCTGTGTTTTTTTGTTTTACAATTCCAGTACAAATACCACTAATTGCTTTAGATGCTTGGATGGTATGTTGGGTATGGCGTTGGTTTGGAGTAATTGTAAGCTTAGAGGTAAAATCAATTTTTTCTCCCGCTGTTTTCCAACCGTAGTATTGGATAATTACACCCGAAGATTTGGATTTGTTCTCTACTTGTGCAAGGGTTGAATCCACTTCATAAAAATGTAATCTTTCGTTGTTTAGATAGCGATCTATGGAGCCAATTCCAATTCCTTTTCCAGCTTTCAGGATGTCGGCACCCCAATCGCTCATTTCGTGATAGGAGTCAAAACCATCCTGCCCCACTTGTGGCAAAACGATTGCTTCTGTTTTTTTTCCAAAAATGTCAATGGCATTTCTCCAATCTAGGTACAAACGATAGCCAATTTTGTTGCTTTCCCAGCCTGGGCCTTCGTAGCGAATATCAAACGAATGATCGGTATGTTCTGGAGCTAGTTTTAATTTCTGAACATTTTTGAACGTACCACCGATGTATTTTCTTCCTTCCCATTTTCCGCCTTCTTTTACAGAGATTTCAGCGTAGGTTTTGGCTTTTATATTCGAAGTTTGGGCATTGACTTGGTAGATTCCGGTTAGGGCTAAACAAGCTAGTAGCTGTAGTGTTTTCATTTATTCTTGTTTTAGTATTTTATCTAGAAATTGGGTTGTAAAAGTTACGGTTTTTTCGAACCACGGATTGAAAAACCAGAAAGAATGTGGCGAATTTTCGAAAGTTTTTATCTCACTGTGAATTCCATATTGGTTTAAAATTCGAATCATATCATCTCTTCCTGCGTGAAATCGATTCCATTGGCTATTCACGAAAAGAATGGGAGGTGTGTTTTTGTTGGTGTGGGTGAGTGCCGAGGCTGCTATCCAGTTTTTAGGATTTTCTTCATAGGTTCCTCCCAACCATTCGGCGGCGATTTTTCCTTCTTCAGATTCTGGATGATGAAAAGCTAGAATGCCATCTAAATCAACAATGGCTTGTATTTCGTTTGGAGAAGTGGTACCAAGTAAAGCGGCCAGTTGCCCTCCTGAAGAACAGCCCAAAATGGCTATTTTATTTGGATTACTATTAAAACGAGAGGCATTTTTGATAAGGAAAGCGATAGCTTCTTTTACATCATTGTAAGCAGCAGGATATTTCGCTTCTGGCGATAATCGATATTCAATGGCAAAACAATGGTATTCTTTTGCAGCAATTGCAGTTGCTAGGGGTTCCATCTGCGATTTATCACCTGATTTCCATCCGCCACCGTGTAACAGAATTACGATGGGAAGTTTTTTTGGGGATTGGAATAAATAGGTGTCTAGATGAAGCTTTCGAGTTGCTGTTTGTTGATAAACGATTTGTTTTTCGGTTTTAATATTATCATTGTGCAAAGTTTTGGCAATGCTAATAAAAGGGAATTTCTTTTTTTCTTTTTGATACGTACTCGAGATTGTGTAGGAGGTATCCTTTGGAAAAGGCGTTTGTGCTCCTAGTAGGATGGGTAGAAAAACGAGTAGTATAAAAAAGCTTTTCATACGGGTTATTATTTGTTTTGGTATTATTTATTGGGTTTTGCTTTTGCCTGCTTCACGACGAATTTTATGAAAATGAACTTGGCGTTTCACTTAAAAAAGGAGTTCGGTATGATTACACCAAACTCCTAATAACTAAAACAAAAGCTTAAACCAATAAAAAAAATTAATATGCAGGGTTTTGTGGATAATTGTTGCTTCTGTTTAAATCCAGTACCGTTTGTGGAATTGGTCTTAGGATTTTAAGATTGCCATTTAGTCCATTAAAAACACTTGCATTGGTAATTTTTGGATTGTGTAAAACGGTTCTGGTCACCAAAGTACCTGTACGTTTTAAATCAAACCATCTGTGGTATTCCCCTAGTAATTCTCTGGCTCTCTCGTCTAGAATAGTATTGATATCGATTGAAGTCAATACCGGAATTACACCTGCTGTTCCACCACCAGCTCTACGTCTTACTTCATTTAATCTAGCCAAAGCATTTACGGTGTTTCCAGCTTTAAGATAGGCTTCTGCGGCAACTAAATACGTTTCTCCCAAACGCGAAATGATAAAGTCACGAGTGCTTACTCTGTTGTTGGTAGCTGTTCCGTAAGGTGCTGTTGGATCATCGAACTTGCGGACCGGAATAGTTGCGTAATCAGCACTTACGTTAGACGACGAAGAATAAGTTCCCCAGTTATGGTATCTAAATGTCGCTGCATTTTGATATCTTGAGGCGTTTGCGGCTTTCCAAGCAGCTCTATCAGCAGTTGTAAACCAACTTGGCTCATAGAAGTCTGTAATTTTTAAAGCCGATTTATCCGCCACTTCATAAAAGGCATAATATCTTGAATAAATTTCGGTCATAAAAGTACCTTCCCATCTTTTATCTCCTTTTTCATATAATGAAAGCGCATAAACAGTTGGCAATAGGGTATAACTTCTGTTAGGGTAGGGATTACCTGTTGCAGCTGGGCCAAGATAGGGGCCAAAATAGTAGCATTGCGCGTTTCCTAGCGTAGTAACTCCTGTTGCATTGGTAGCAGCAGAAAATTGTACTGAGAATATGGTTTCGGCGTTCATTTCGTTGCCAGGTTTTACCACATTATCAAAAGAAACGTTCAATGGTTGACCATTGATAACTTGGTCTGCTAATGAGGCTGCAGTAGTAAAATCAGCAGCGGTACCAAAAGTTTCATAACCTCTTGTTAAGTATACTTTTGCAAGTAAGTTTTGAACGGCTCTTTTGTTTACTCTTCCTGTATATGCTCCAGTGCTCACTGCTGGCAAAGCCTCATTTAAGTCTTTCAAAATTTGGGTGTATACTTCTTCTGCGGTATTTCTGTCAAAAGCCAAAATAGCGGTATTGATATTGTCTAAAACAATTGGCACGCCTCCGTAGGTTTGTACCAATAAGAAATAGGCATTGGCTCTTAAGAATTTTAATTCTCCTATTCGAGTATTCAAGTTAGGACTTTGTGCAGTTATGTTGGCATAATACAAACCTTTGTTGGCTTGTTGAATTGCAGCATAGCATGTTCTGTACAGTTGGTCAACTCCTTGTGAGGTTGGATTAAGGTTGAGGTATTTGCTCAAGCCGTCGGGTTCCATATTCCTTCCTTCAGAGTACATATCGGTTCCAGCCTCAAACAACCACGGATCTCCACCGTAAATGTCTTTTAGCATCGAATAATTTGTATTCACTAGGGATTCAAATCCAGCTGTTGTTAAGAAATATTCTTCGGCAGCAGCGAAAGAGCGATTATCTTCTTCTATAAATGAGGAACAAGCGTTAAGCGAGAGGGCCAGTATTCCTAAAATTACTATTACTTTTTTCATTTTGTTTTACTTTAAAATTTTAAACTTACACCCATTTGAATGGTGGTTGATGCTACACGATTTACTCCAAGAGAGGCTGTTGCCCATTCTGGATCATATCCTTCATACTTTGTAAACACAAAAGGATTCAATACATTGACATACAATCTTAAGTTTTTGATTTTTAGTTTGTTTAACAAATCTTGATTGAAGCTGTATCCAAAAGCGATATTTTGAATTTTAACAAAAGAAGCGTCTTTGTAAAAAGCAACATCGTTATTAGTATAATATACACCAGCAGCACGTGGTAGTGGATTAGTGTTTGAGTATTGTTCGGCTACACCCGCACCATTAGCAGGAACATACCAATCTTTTAAGTCTAATTTTTGACGTCCTCTGTCGTTTACATCGGCAAAGTTGTTGTGGAAATCACTAAATACGGTCATTCCTTGATTGGTAATCAATGATAATGAGAAGTCAAATTGTTTTACTTTCAAAGAAGTAGAAAAACTTCCTGTCCATTTTGGATCATAATTACCGATGATAGCACGGTCGTTGTTTCCGTCTATTTTGCCATCGTTGTTTAGGTCTTTTACACGAGCTTCTCCTGGCAATTGGCCGTAAGTAGCTGCCAATGCTCTATCGCTTTCTTGCCAAATTCCATCGAAAACAAAGTTGTAGTAGGAGTGTATATTTTCTCCGATAAATAAATTATTCCCCACATCGCTTACTTCTTTTTGATTGTAAATAGAAACTAACTCATTCACGTTTTTGGTGAAAGTAAAGCTGGTTTCCCAAGTAACATCTTCTGTTTGGATGTTTTTGGTAGTCAAAGCCACCTCAATTCCTTTGTTGCTTACAGAACCTACGTTTGATGTTATGGTAGGAACACCAATTTCTAGCGGAAGCGCTTGTTGAAACAATAAATCTTTAGACAATCTATCATATACGTCTACACTTCCCGAGATTCTGTTTTGAGCAAATCCAAAATCAAGTCCAAAGTTTACCTCTTTGGTTCTTTCCCATGTTAGTTCGCTGTTGCCTAAACTAGCTGGAATGTATCCATTGGCTAGCGTATTGTTGAAGTCATAGTAAGTTGGGGTTTTCAAAACACTTAAACTTGAGTATGGAGTTACATTATCGTTTCCTGTATATCCAATACTCGCTCTTAGTTTGAAATTACTGATAAAAGTTAAGTTTTTCATGAAACCTTCTTCGTTAATTTTCCATCCCACTGCGATAGAAGGAAACGAAGCCCATTTGTTGCCTTTTGCCAATACAGAAGAGCCATCGTATCTGGTGGTGGCAGTCAATAAATAGCGTCCTTTGAAGGTGTAGTTCAATCGTGCAGCATACGAGTTTAACGTATTTTTGAAGTAGCTTGATGCCACATTATAAGTTGACTGAGGTCCTGAACCCAAATTATAATAACCGGTATCGAAAGGGTTTTCTCTAGAAGATAAGAAAGAAGTTTCGGTTATATTTGAGTACAAACTCTGAAGTCCTAAAAAGCTAAATACGTGATCTTCTTTTAGCGTATAATTGATATTGAATTGATTATCCCAAGTATAATTGAAATTTGATAAGTTTTCAATTTCTCCCGAAGGTAAGTTTTTATTGGCTATACCAATGTTAGTTTGTGCTCCAAATGCTTTGCCTCGTTTCGATTCTACTTTTCCAGCAGAGAAAGTCGATTTAAACGATAACCAGCTATTGGCTTTATATTCTGCAAATAGATTTCCTATCGTTGTCCAGCTTTTTCTCTCGTCGCTAGAGTTGGCAATTTCTAAAAGAGGGTTTATTGAACCCGTTTTGTTGATAGCCAAAGTGTTATTTGGGTAGCGCAACGTTCCTGGTTGTAAGGCATAAGTGCCTATGATTTCATTTCCAGCAGCATCAATTGCCCAAGGCGAAGTAAACGGATTTTGTCTAAAAGCTTCTTGCATCGCTGTCGGACTTCCTAATTGCTCATCTGTTTTAGCCAAAGTCAAATTGACACCTAATGAGAATTTGTCATTTATTTTATGATTTAGTCCCGCTTTGAAAGTGTATTTATCGATGCTTTCATTTTCAATATTACCCGTCTCTTTTTGTTGTCCAATAGCTAAATTATAAGCCAAACCATTATCTCCTCTGCCAGAAACCGACAAGTAATTATTTTGCATCATGGCTCCTCTCAATACAGCATCAGTCCAGTCGAAAGTTTGGTTGTTAGCTACTCTTTGGAAAAGCACGTTGTTTGTACCGCTTGCTCCTACATTTGTATTTAATAGGGCAGGAGTAATGTCAGCATATGTTTTTACCGTTGCAGACAGCGATGTAGGCAAGAAAGCAGATTGGTGATAGTACCACCATTTTTCGCCACTCATAAATTTGGGTAAACGCGCTACTTGTTTGTTACCATAAGATGTTTCGTAAGAGACATTAAATCCAGATTTTGCGTTGGCGCCACCTTTGGTTGTTACGATAATTACACCACTAGCTCCTCTAGAACCATAGATCGCTGCTGATGAAGCATCTTTTAATACATCCATTCGAGCAATATCTTGAGGGTTTAAGAAATCAATTCCATCTGCGGGTACACCATCAATAATAAATAGTGGTTTTGACCCATCTTTATTGATAGAGTTAGCTCCCCTAATGATAACATTGAATCCATCACCAAGTCGTCCTGAATTTGAGGTAACTTGAACCCCAGCAATACCTCCTTGAATGGCTTCAAGCGGGTTGGTCACATTTCGTTCGGTTATTTTGGCAGATGTAAGGGTGTTGATAGAACCTGTCAAATCTGTTTTTTTTGCGGTACCGTAACCAACTACTACGACTTCTTTTAAACTTTGTTCTTCTGGTTGTAAAACGATATTCATCACTTCTCCAGTAACTTTTACTGTCCTTGATTGATGTCCCACATAACTTACGGTAAGTGTTGCATTAAGGCTACTTACTTTTATAGCAAATTTTCCATCAAAATCAGTTGAACTGGAGTTGTTTGTGCCTTTTTCGACAATATTCGCACCAGGAATAGGAAGGCCTGCATTGTCGGTAATTTTACCTGTGATAGTGGTCAAACTTTGCGCATAGGTTTCGTTTGCTAGAAGTAAACAGAGCAAAAACGAAAACAACCAAAGCGGATGTAGTTTTTTACTTGAAAAGTGGTTCAATTTCATAGTTTAAAAGTGTTAATAGTTAGTTTTTTGGTTTCTCCTACATTGGGAACATTTCTTTTTGTTTCGAAATCGATTGAGGTGTTTTTGAAAAAAAAATAACTCTTTGGATTTTTTGAAAACTTATATATCTGATTGATTCGTAAAGAAATTAAAAATGTAATCGATTACACAAAACTAATATTATTTTCGACATAAACAAAAAAAAGCACTTAAAAAAACATGTTGTAAAAAAATATATGCTATTTTTTATCATATTATTATATAATTTATTTTTTAACTGCTTTTTATGTATTGTTTTTTCTTTAAAACTTGTTTACATAATAGTATTTTTAAAATTTTGTAATCGATAACAATTGTTATTTTGATAGGGATATTTATACAAAAAGCTCAAATAGAATAAGTTGAGTAAGGGTTGAGTATTAGATGTAAGGTAAAAAAAACGAGACATACATTTTGTATGTCTCGTTCTTGAGCTGTTATTTATTTACAGTATTAACGCCAGCGAGGATCGCCAATTTTGGAATCAATTAAATTTTGATTTTTAAGTTTAAAATTACCTGTGGTTACATTTTCAAATTGGGGATCTAAAGTAGTATGAGTTCCAGAATTATCAAATTTTATTGGAGAGGCTGCGGTAGTAAAAAGTGCCGCAGCATTGAAATAATTATTCTTAGAGAAAGTTGGTACTGTTGTTCCGGCCTGATTTGAGTAGGTAGCAGTGGTTTGCGCAAAGATGGTATTGCTAACTGATAAAACATTGGTTACAAAGCGTACATAAAGAATTCTATTTCCTGCAGCATTACACACATTGTATAATGTACAACTATCGATATTGACTTTTGTTGTCAATCCTGTTCCAGAAAGACCTGATGCGGCATCAATACGAATAAAATCTCTAGTTGGTGAGCAATTGTTGAATGTACTGTTTTTAATAGTTAAGTCCCCCACATAAGTAGTCCTGAAATCAATAAAATCACCTGCATTTGTGATAATGTTAGTCACTATACAGTTGTCAATGGTAATTGAAGGAACCCTTGCACTGGTCACATTGCCTCCCAATAAAGATCGGTCAAAATCATGAATGTTGCATCCACTGATAACCAATGGTCCATAAGTAGTACTTGCTGAATTGTAGCGAATAGCATCCGTTAATGTTTTATCGCCATTCATATCCAAGTCCAATAAAGTGATATCTGAAGCGCCACTGGTTACTAGGAAATTCACATGTAATAATGGTTTGTTAAAGCTATACAACCCTCTAATGGTAATAGGTTTGTTAATTGTGATTGTACCTGAAAATGCTTTGTAGTCTCCTGGAGCTAGAACGAGTATCGCACCAGATGCTGCACTAGTTATTTTATCATTTAAATTATCTTCTGGTTTAATGAGTATCCCATTCCCGATATCTATTCCTGTTTTGAAGGTCGTGTTTCCTCGTTTCTTCGTGTTGTTGAATAAATCAGCAGTGTATTGTGTTTCGCCAGTCAGACCAGTAATTACTGCAATTCCTTTTGTTTTTTCTTCGGCAGTTAAGTTGCGTTGTATTGCACCAGGATTTAAAGTAATATGGGTTACATTACTATTAGCAACCCATCGTAAAGTGGCTTGTTTTGCTTCAATTTCTGATTCGATTATGGGTAAAAATAATTGTTCAGATAATGTTTTGGCTGTAGTAATGGACCATTTTGAATCTTCAAGTCCTGTTGCGCTAATTCCTTTTACTCGTATCGAGTAGGTAGTTTCGCCTTCAAGAGCTACCTGAATAGGAAGTTCTTTGGCGGTTACTTTTACTGTTTTGAAAATGGTTTTGAATTCGGTATCATCGGCGCTAAATTCCACTACATAATAATCGATTGCTTCGCTGGTTGTCCAGTTAAGTTCAACCGTTGTTTGATTTTTTACCTTGGCGGTTAGTCCAATAGGAGAAAAGGCTCTGTCGGTTACTAAGCTCTCAATTAATTCTTCGTTATAGCTTTCGCAACTGCTTGCCATTACTGCTAGACAGATGAATGAAAGTAAGCCTTTTAGGATATGTTTTGTTTTCATGGTCATTGATAGCTTAAATTATTATTTTACTTTTTAGAAGACTAATAGCCATAATCATTGGTCAATTTGCCATTACTTCCATCGATAAATACTTGCCATATTGGCCAAAATTGTCTGTTATCTGGATTAACGCCTGATTTGTACAAAGAGTTAAGTTTGGTGTCGTCAAGTTTGTTCCAAGCAAATGAGGTATAATCAACTCCAGGATTCGTTACTTCGCCTCTGTTCAATCCATAGATAGTTAGGGTAACATTGTCTGTTCCAAGCTTAAAATATAAGGTACTCGGTACATCAGCATATTCTCCTGAACGGGCTTTTAGGTTGGCCATTTTTACTTTGGCTTCGTCTAATTTGGCTTTTAGTAAATTCCAACGAATCAAGGCTTGTTTACGTTCCATTTCGCCCGTAAATTCAAATTTATGTTCTTCTACAATTGCATTGAACATGGCCGTTTTTGAGTTTAAGGCATTTACATAATTATCTACTTTTTGAGCATGTAGAGCTGGAGCAAAAGCTCTTCTACGGATTTCTTTTAAATAAGGTGCTGCGGCGGCAGGCCCTTCTAATTCATTAGCAGCTTCGGTAGCCATTAAAAGTATTTCAGCATAGCGCATGTACATTTTGTTTACACCATCATCGTTGGTAGAAGTAACAAAACGTTTCATCCATTCGTAACGATATTTCCCGAAATACCAAGTATCTAATGCGCCCAATTCTTGTTTTGCAATGCCGTTTACAGCAGCTCCATATTTGTAGGGAACACAAGTAACATTTCTTCTGGTATCCGCCTGATCATAGTCATAAAACACATGAGGAAGTGGTCCAGCAGCACCTCCACGATTGCTTCCGTTGGCATGAAATTGGTCATTGGTGGTATGTCTAACAGCGAAAGTAAACAACATTCTTCCTCTACCATCTGCAAAAGGAAGTTCCCAGAGCGATTCACCACCAGCGGCAATATTTTCTTGATTGTAGTTTCTCCATAAGGTTTCGAAAGAAGACTCTAAACGAGCCGAACCACTACTAATTACTGAGCGACATTCATCTAAAGCCAGTTTATACATTTTTTCTACAGAAAGTTCAGCATCTTTACTTCTTCTAATGCCGTCAGGGTATTGTTGAAAGCCGCTTGCAGCTAGAGCCAATCTAGCTCTAAGTCCTTTTACAAAAGCTTTGTTTACTCTTTCAACAGTAGTAGTATTAGGGCTTTGATTTGGCCAAGGAACTAAAGTTGCTGCTTCTTCTAAATCTTTTAAAAGTTGTTTGTAGATTTCATCACGATTGGTTTTGGCTAAATAAATGGTTTGCGAATTAATCGGTTCAAAACGAGCAGGAACGTCTCCCCAAGTTTTTAGCAAATCAGCATAATAAATCGCTCTTAGCGTTAAAGATTCTCCTAAAAGATACCCCAAGTCAGTCCCTGGTTCTGGTTTGCCAAAATTTCTCAATCCTCGAATACAAATATTAGCTCTTTCTATTCCGGAGTACATCATTGCCCAAGCGTTATTGGTTGTATTCATTTGGGTATTGGTAGGTTTGGCATCGTACACACACAAATCGGCATTGTCACCAGCAGTTTGCGAGGTATTGTACCATTCGGTATCCGTATTTAATCCGTACCAAGGTAAAAAGCGACCTCGATAAGAGTTGGTTTCTGCAAATGGTATTTTGATTCCATCCACCGCGCCTTTGGCTAAACCTGCGTTAGAAAAAATTATTGATTCATCTAAAGTTGATTTTGCTGGAGCCTCTAAATAGTCATCTCCAATGTCCTGACAAGAAGAAAATAAGCCTGCTATAATTATTCCTGCAATTACTATCTTTTTCATATTGTACTACTTATTTAAATTAAAAATTTAGATTTAAACCAAAAACCACTTGTCTGCTTCGTGGATATGGTGAATAATCTACACCAGGTGTGAGAGGGGTGTTTCTTCTGGTTGAAACTTCTGGATCAAGACCTGAATAATTGGTCCATACAAATACATTGGTAGCTGTTGCGTAGATTCTAAATTTGGTTGCTCCAATTTTATCAGAAAGATCTTGAGGAAGTGTGTATCCTAATGAAAGGGTGTTTAATCTCAAGAAAGAGCCGTCTTCTATAGCCCAGTCACTCAATACAAATCTTGCCATCATTGGTGACCATAGCGTTGTATTAGCATTCAATGCGGCTAATTCTGTTGGGTCGGTTACGAGTTGTCCAGCGGCATTAAGATTGGTCCATCTTTTTCCCTCGGCCATTTCTGAGCTCAAGTTGCGGTATTGACCATTTGGAGTAGCAGTAGTAAACTCAATTTTATTGGCATTGTAAATATCATTGCCATAACTCCAGTTGAAGGCAGCCGAAAGATCAAAACCATAGGCATTGGCGTTGATTACCATACCACCCGTATGTTTTGGATTGGCGTCACCAATGATGGTTAAGTCTTTTGCATTTACAATACCATCGCCATCAATGTCTTTTAGTTTCATACTTCCTGGAACTACAGTTCCTACTACAGTAGAACTATTAGCAACACCAGCTTTTAAAGTATAAGTAGTTCCATTAAAGTCAAAGTCCGAAACTTCATAACGCCCATCGCTTTTGTAACCATACATTTGTCCGATGGGTTGGCCTACATTTACCACAAAGTCATTTCCTATAGCAGTAGATGCCCAGTTAGTAGCTTCACCAAAGTTTTGCATCACTCCAAGAGAATTGATACGGTTTTTGTTGATTCCGATATTGAATGAAAAGTTCAAACCATAGTTTTGTCTCTCAAGTGCAATTACGTTAAGTGAAGCTTCAATACCGGTGTTTTGTGTTTCACCCATATTTCGGTATTGAAAATCATAGCCAGTACCAGGAACGGGAAAACGGATTAAAAGGTCTTTGGTAATGTTTTTGTACATTTCAACCGTTCCACTTAACCTTCCGCTAAATAAGTCATAATCTAGTCCCACGTTTTGAGTAACTGTAGTTTCCCATTTTAAGTCGGGATTAGCAAGGATTTTTGATGCAGACCAATAGCTGGTTACATTGTTGATCCAAGCAGAGTTTGAAGACTCAAAATTTTGAACTGTTTGTCCTGTTGGAATGTTATTGTTTCCTGCTTCACCATAGCTTACTCTTAGTTTAAGAGCATTCAGCCAGTTTACATCTTTTAAAAACTTCTCTTCAGATATTTTCCAAGCAACTGCTGCTGCTGGGAAATAACCCCAACGATTGTTGCCAAGAAATTTACTGGAACCATCAGCACGATACGTTGCGGTAAATAAATAGCGGTTTTTATAATCATAGTTCACACGTCCAAAGAAAGAAAGTAGTTTGTCATCTGGACTGAAAAAATTAATAACCGATTGAGGTTTTCCTTGCGAAGAAAGGTTTTTAGCGCTGTTAAAATCAAAAAACTTAAGGAAACCGTGAATAGTGCTTGCAATTTGATTAGAACGAGAATCTATCATTTCTTCTCCAACTAATACTTTCAATTTGTGATTTTCACTTAAGATGTTTTTGAAATCATAATTCAAAGTGTTGGCATTTCTAAAACGAGTATCCTTACGTTCACTGATGATAATCGAAGGCAAACCTTGATTTTCTGCTGCAGGAATGTTGTTTACATAGTAAGTAGAGCGACCATAGAAACGATTGTCAGAATAGGTGTAATTGTCTAAACCAAAGTCAGATTTGAATTGTAGATCTGGAATGATTTTCCAACCAAAACTTCCTAGCATATTATAATTGGTTCGCTCTTGTTTACGGTCATTATCAGCCACGGAAACAAAAGGATTCACTAAATAACTAGACAAAGCTTCATCGGTATCATCTGTTGTTAAACCAGGAAGAGGAATAGGAGAGTAGCCCACACTATGGCGTAATCTTGCATCGGCAGACGAAACTTCTCTTTGTTCATTTACACCTCCACCATTAATTTCAGTGTCTGAATAACGTAAGGTAAACGAAAGGTCAATTTTGTCACTGGCTTTGTTGTTCAAACTCAACGAAACGTTATTTCTGTTGAAATCGGAACCAACCATTATGGCTTTTTCGACAAAACGAGCGTAGTTAAAATTGAAATTCACTTTGTCTGAACCTCCGCGAATGCCTAAATCATGACTTTTTACTTCGCCTAATCTACCATAGATTTGCTCTTGCCAATCGTTGCCTTTCATGCCTAGGTATTGGTCATAATCTTGCCATTGCCCAAAATATTTCTCGTAAGAAGGAATATCGTTATCTAATACAGCATATTCATATTGAAGTTTAACGAAATCCTCTGGTTTTAGAACATCAATTTTGTTGGCTAAGCTTTTTACTCCATAAAAGGTATTATAGTTAACGGTTAACTTTCCGTTTTTTCCTTTTTTAGTGGTGATAATCACTACACCATTCGCACCTCTAGAACCATAAATAGCAGTTGAAGAAGCGTCTTTTAGAATGGAAATATTATCAATATCCGATGGAGAAACGTCGTTGATACTATTTACTGGGAAGCCATCTACAATGACAAGTGGTGAACTGTCTTGTGTTAATGAACCTCCTCCTCGAATTCTAATTTTGATATCGGCGTCTGGAGAACCTTCTGATGAGGTAATTTGTACCCCGGCAACTCGTCCTGTCAACGTTTCAGCAACGTTAGCAATAGGTTGTTTTTTCAAATCAGCACCCGAAATTGAAGAAACTGAACCCGTTAAATCAGATTTTTTAGAAGTTCCATATCCAATAACAATTACTTCTTTTAAAGTTTGTTCTTCAGATTTTAGGGAAACATTAATGACGCTTCCATTTGCTTTTACTTCTTTCTTTTCGAAGCCAATGTAGGTGAACACTAAAACGGCGTTTGGACTTGATACTTTGATGGCGTATTTCCCATCAAAATCACTTGAGCTAGAGTTGGTCGTTCCTTTTTCAATAACATTGGCTCCAGGAATAGGCAAACCAGTATTGTCGGTTACAATCCCCTTAATAGTAGTGCTTTGAGCAAAACTTTGTATACTCATAAACATACAGAGTAACAAGAGTAACAACCCATAAGGATGTATTTTTTTACTTGAAAAGTGGTTTAAATTCATAATTTATGTCTTAATAGTTTGTGGTTTATTGTTTGTGGTTTATTGTTTGTAGTTTTCTTTGATGTTTTCGCCATTGATTTTGGTGTCGATTAAGCGAAGGTTCTCAACATGTTCTAATTGAAATGTTTTGCCTACTTTGTCTATGGTAACATTCTTGAAAAGAATATTTTTTACAGGAGATGTAGCATATCCTTTGGCAAGGATACCATATTTTCCTCCGTCTTTTACTTGTACATTTTCTAAAGTAATGTTTTCTACTCTTGGAATGAAGGGGCCTTCATTATCACCCTTGTACACAGAGTAAAACATATCCACTCGTAGTACCGCCTCTTTAACTTGACCTACTTGAAGGTTTCTCACATGAATGTTTTCGATTAAACCGCCTCGTTTGGCATTGGTTTTTATTCGGATGGCTCGGTCTAGATTGGGGCTATCCATCAAACAGTTCTCAACATATACATTACTTACTCCTGCTGATATTTCACTTCCTATAGTTACTCCACCATGGCCATCATACATTTTACAATTTTGAACAATGATGTTTTCGCTTTTAATGCCCACTCTTCTCCCATCAGCATCTCTTCCTGCTTTGATGGCAATACAATCGTCTCCAGTATCAAAAATGCAGTTTTTAATCCACACATTCTTTGAGTATTCTGGATCGCAGCCATCATTGTTGGGACCATGACTTCTTACGGTTACGCCATCAACCACAACATTGGTAGATTTGATCGGATGGATGATCCAAAACGGAGCATTGGTAATGGTAACATCTTGAATCAAGGTGTTTTTGCATTCAAAAAACTGAATAAAGTTAGGTCTCAAGTACCCATTGTTCCCAAAAACTCTTTCTTTTACAGGGATATTTTTTTCGGCCAAATCTACTAAGCGAAATCGATTGAGAGGATCATTCTGACTAGGCATTCCTTGTTTCCAACCATATTCATCTTTACCGCACCAAGACCACCAGTTGTCGTTTGAGGCTTGACCGTTTAGTGTACCTTTGCCAGTAACGGCTATATTTGTTTTTTTGTAGGCGTAAATAAGAGGGGAGTAATTCATTAACTCGGTTGCTTCAAATGAAGTATGTACTAGCGGATAGTAATCGTTTGTATTGGTACTAAATAAGATTTCGGCTTTGTCCTCCAAATGTAAATTGACATTGCTTTCTAAATGAATGGGACCCGTGAAGAATTTTCCGTTAGGAACAAGTACTTTACCGCCACCATTTTTTGCGCATACAGCTATAGCTTTTTTGAAGGCTTCGGTGCAGTTGAAGGTTCCGTCTGCTTTCGCACCAAAATCTAAAATATTGTATACTTTGTTTTTGAATTGAGTTGGTTTCATTGAGGTAATTACCTTATTCATCTGAATCCATACTTTATCTGTATTTTGAGTATTTGTTTGCGCTTTTGCTAGAAAAGTAAAAGTAAAAATAATGGTCAGTGAGAAAAGTGTAACGATGGAATGGTTGAGTTTCATATTAGTTTTGGTTATGCTATTCAATTCAATTGAAAAGGAAGAATATCAATTATGCAATCGATTACACAAATCTAATATTTTTTTTTATATAAACAAAAAAATGCTATAAAAAAACGGGTCGTAAAAAAAAAGTTATTAATTTTTATCATATTCTTAATGAATGAGAATTTATCCTGCTTTTTTAATATCCAAAAAATAAAAAGTTAGCATTAAATAGGAAAAAAAATATTTTTTAATGCAATCGATAACAAAAGAAGGGCTAAATGTATTTTTTTTAGTAGATTTACCAAGAACTATTTCACAATTTATCCAATATATGGACCAAAAAACAACAATTTATGATATTGCTAAAAAGCTCGATATCACCGCTGCAACGGTTTCTAGAGCTTTGAACAATAATCCAAAAATTAGCGAGGCAACCCGAAAATTAGTATTGGAAACCGCCGCTAAAATGAATTATAAGCAAAATAGATTAGCGCAGTCTCTCCGCAGTGGAAAAAGCAATAATGTTGGGGTAATTGTTCCTCGTATTGATGTAAACTTTTTTGCATCGGTTATTCGGGGTATAGAAGAAGAGTTGCATCCTGAAGGCTATCATGTCATTATTTGTCAAACACACGAAGACGAAAAAAGAGAAATTGAAAACATTACAACCTTAATGAATGCTCAGGTTGATGGTATTTTGATGTCTATTTCTAATATGTCCAAAGAAAATGATCCTGTTATAAAGCACGTAGTAGATAAGAATGTCCCGCTCATCTTTTTCGATAGAAAGAAAAAAATGGATGGCGTAAGCTCGGTGACCATCGATGACTTTGAAGGAGGTTATTTGGCTACCAAAAATTTGATTGACGCAGGTTGTACCCGAATTGCGCATTTTTCAGGTGATCGCTCTTTAGAAATTTATGAAAACAGGTTCAAAGGATACGAACAAGCGCTTAAAGATTTTGGCTTAGAATGGAATCCTGACTATGTCATTCAAACCAAGAGTAACGTAGACGCGGGTCGCAACGCAGTAACAAAACTGTTGAGCCTGTCCAATCCTCCTAATGCTATTTTTTCTTCGAGTGATTTTGCGGCCTTGGGCGCCATTCAAGAATTAAAAGAAAAAGGCATCAAAATCCCAGAAGATTTTTGTGTTTTTGGTTTTGGTAACGAACCTTTTACTCGTTTTTTAGAGTTGTCTATTTCTTCTGTTGATCAATCTCCACTTGAGATGGGACGAATGGCTGCCAAAGTATTTTTGGAACAAATAAACAATACCGACAACATTAAAATAGAGAAGAAAGTTGTCCTCAAACCCGAATTGCAAATCAGAAAATCGTCAACTAGATAAAAGCCCCCTTAACCACCACAATAGGTTATTTATTATACTTGAAAATTTAACCGCAAAGTTCACAAAGGTTTACGCAAGGAACGCAAAGTTTAGCCCCCTATCCCCCAAATGGGGGAATATATAAAAAGTGAAAACTTAACCGTAAAGCTCGCAGGGGTTTACGCAAGGAGCGAAAGATTTAACTGCCCGAAATTCGCTATGAATCCGTTTCATCCGTCAAATCCGTGGCAAAATTTTAACCGCAAAGTTTGCAAGGGTTTATACAAGGAACGCAAAGTTTAGCCCCCTATCCCCCAAAAGGGGGAATATATAATAAGTGAAAACTTAACCGTAAAGCTCGCAAGGGTTTACGCAAGGAGCGAAAGGTTTAATCAGTTAACCAGTTGAACAATTAACCAGTTAACCGATTAACCCAAACCACTTCATTCCATCAAAAAAGCTGTTGAAAATAAACTCCAACAGCTTTTTTTTGAAACAAATAAAAAATTCTAAAAGTAATGTAGTGAAATTTAGCAATAATCTTTTAAGATTAAAAAGTTGCTATTCATTAACCACATAATATTATAAAGAAACCCCTCTTTTCCAAGGAATAAAATCATTCTGATTCAGTATAGCGGCTTTTGTTTTAATGGTTCCGCTGGCGACATCGATGATGAATTCTAACATTTCATCAGCCATTTCTTCAATTGTTTTTTCTCCTTTAATGATACCTCCTGTGTCAATATCTATAATATCCGGCATTTTGTTAGCCAATTCAGTATTCGATGAAATTTTTACTACGGGCGCAATCGGATTACCTGTTGGTGTTCCTAAACCTGTTGTAAACAACACCATATTGGCTCCAGAGCCCACCATAGCAGTAGTACATTCTACATCGTTTCCGGGAGTACAAAGTAAAGTAAAGCCCGACTCATTAATGTATTCTCCATAATCATAAACTCCTACAATTGGAGACGTTCCTCCTTTTTTTGCTGCTCCAGCCGATTTCATCGCATCGGTAATCAAACCGTCTTTGATATTCCCAGGAGAAGGATTCATGTCAAATCCAGAACCAGCATCTACTACTGTTTTTTCGTACCATTGCATCAATTCTAAAAAGCGTTTTCCGTCTTTATCATCAATACATCTGTTTACTAATTCTTGCTCAACTCCACATAATTCTGGAAACTCCGAAAGAATTGTAGTGCCGCCCAAAGCCACTAAATTATCTGATAATACTCCCAGAGTTGGATTGGCCGAAATACCTGAAAAACCATCCGAACCACCACACTCCAAACCAATTTTTAGCTTAGACAATGGCGCTGGAGTTCGCTGAATTTTATTTGCTTCTTTTATGGCTTCAAACGTGTCTTTTACTACGCTACTCAACATCGCTTCAATGGTTCCAATCGATTGTTGGTCGTAAATCAACACCGGTTTTTTGCTGTTCGGATTAATAGCATTCAAAGCATCTTTGAAAATCTGAATTTGAAGGTTCTGACACCCCAAACTCAACACCGTAGCACCAGCCACGTTTGGATTATTCACATAGCCCGCTAATAATTTGGCCAAGCTGTATGAATCCTGACGAATTCCGCCACAGCCGCCTTGGTGCGTGATGAATTTTACCTCGATGTTGTTGAATAAATTAGCTTCGTTCGATGCAGCTTCATTGCCAGCGCCGCCCGTTTCTGATTTCACTAACGAACGCAACAAAAGCTGGTAATCATTCTCTTTGGGTTTCATCAACTCTTTTTCAAAAATATCTTTTAAGATTTCGATATTTCTGTTTTCACAAAATACTAGCGGAAAAAACAGCCACACATTTTCAGTTCCTACTTGTCCATCTTCTCTGTGATAGCCCATAAACGTTCGGTTTTTCCATTTTTCAATATTGGGTACCGTCCATCCAATAGACTCTGTTTTTCCAGTAACTTTATCACTTTCGTGCTTTACATTGGTAGTAGACAAAAGCCCTCCTTTTGCTATTCTCGAACTCGCTTTTCCTACCAAAACACCATACATAATGATGCGGTCGCCTGCTTCTAGAGGTTGCAACGCAATCTTATGTTTCATCTTCACATCCGTTTCGATAGTGATGGTCTCGTTTTCAAACGAAAGTACCTCACCAGCGCTAAGATTCACTAAGGCAACAGCTACATTGTCTGTTGGATTTACTTTTATTAATTTCTTTTGCATTTTAATCAAGTATAAAATGTTGCTATTATTTTTCTAAACCATCTCCCAAAACACTAACGTTTCAAAGATTTTTTTTGGGCGTGCCCCTCCCGATACTTCGACAGGCTCAGTAGGTCGGGTCGGGCTATCCGTTCCCGCTTCCCGATAAAAAATCGGGAGAGCTCCACTGCACACGAGCGAAGCGAATTGGCGAAGCAATCCCTCACGCGCAATCTCATCAAGTTAAGGAATTACTCTTTTTGTTTTCACGCAGATTTACGCAGAAAAATCAGTTTAAATCTGTTGAATCTGCGTGCTATTTTTTTTCTTCTTCCTCTTAACTTAATGACATTGTCCTCACGCAATTCCTGCTATAAAGAACGTTTTGTTGTTATTCAATTATTATAGGCGTTTGTTTTAGTATAGTAGGGTTGCATTACAAAACTTCACGCCTATTTACACTATTAGTCGTTATTCCTGCAAGGTCTTTTTTGGACCTTGTAGGTATTTAGAAATCAGCGTACTATTGTTTGCTGAAATTTTCAAAACCTACTTCAATTCCGTTGCTGTTTATTTCTTCGATTGCACGAACTAGAGCCTCTTGTAAACCACTCACTGCCGTTAAATCTTCGTCCCAAAACGCTACGTTAGCCAATGTTTTTTCTACCACTTCTTCCGTAGTACTTGATTTCCAAATTTCAGCAAATGCATCAGTAATATCAGTACTATCATCTACTGGCAAAAGCTTTCCTTTCCAAGTTCCTTTATAAAACAATATCAAACACGCCAATGAAAAAGTGAGATGAGTAGGGATTTTGCCATATTTAGCGACATATCCTAACAAGCTCGGTAGTACTCTCACTTTAAATTTTGAAATAGAGTTCAGCGCTATGCTAGACAAATTGTGTTTGATAAATGGATTTCTAAAACGGTCCAAAATTTCATCGGCAAATTCGTCTAACTCGGATTTGTCCATCGCGATGGTTTCGTTAATTTCTTCAAAAATGGCTTTATGAACGAAGCTTCCTGTAAAAGGATTATCGACCGTTTCTTTTACGGTTTCGTTTCCATACATAAGCGAAAACGGAACCATAGCCGTATGAGCACCATTCAAGATTCGTACTTTTCTTGTGCGGTACGGTTGCATATCGGCTACAATTTTGACATCGAGTTTGGTTTTATTAAACGGCAGTTTTTGTTTCAGCGTTTCGTCTCCTTCGATAACCCAAAGGAAAAAAGTTTCGGCGGTTACGATAAGATTGTCACTGTAGTCGAGTTGTTGGTTGTAGGCTTCTATTTCGGCTCTTGGATATCCGGGAACAATGCGGTCTACCAAGGTATTGTGGAAAGAGTTACTGTTCAAAATCCAAGAAGTAAAAGCTTCTTCCAATTGCCAATCCGAACAATATTTTAAAATGATTTCTTTTAAAGTTTCGGCATTGTTATTAATCAATTCACAAGGAATAATCGTCAATCCTTTGGTAGCATCACCTTTAAAATGTTTGAATCTTTCATACAAGAGTGCAGTTACTTTCGCTGGATAAGAATTGGGCGGTTGCATTGCCAAGGTATCGTTAGCATCATAAGCAATTCCCGATTCTGTCGTATTCGATATGATAAATGCTAAGGCTTCTTCTTTGGCTAATGCCAAATAGCTTTCGTATTCTTTGTAAGGATTAATTCCTTTTACCAAATTGGTAATTAGTTTTTTTTCTTGGATTTCTTGGCCTTTACTCAATCCTTTCATAAATAGGGTATAAAGCCCATCTTGTTCGTTTAGCAAATGAACCATCCCGTTTTCTATGGGTTGCACAACAGCTATGCCCGCATCAAAGTTTACGGTATCATTCAGCTCCTGAAACGCATAATCTACAAAGGCTCTAAGAAAATTTCCTTCGCCAAATTGTACTATTTTTATCGGATTTCTTTCTGTTAATCCTATGTTTTCGCTATTTAATTTTTTCATTTCTAGATATATAAAATAAATATTTCTTTTTCGTTCTTTTAGACACCGCTGAACATTGCAAATCCGCCATCTACAGTGATTCTCGTTCCAGTCACAAATTTGGAAGCATCGCTGAGCAACCAAATCAAAGCTCCTTCGAGTTCGTTGGGTGTGCCAAAACGATGAAACGGAGTCTTATTGATAATCAAGTTTCCTCTTTCGGTCCAGCTTCCATCTTCATTGGTGAGCAAACTTTTATTTTGTTCGGTTAGCACAAATCCAGGCACAATCGCGTTCATTCGGATAGCATCGCCGTATCGTTTGGCCAATTCTAGGGCGAACCATTGGGTGTAACAGTCAATTGCGGCTTTTGCCAAACTATATCCAAGTACTTTTGACACCGCCAAATGAGCCGTTACAGACGAAATATTGACAATACTGCCAGAACCCGTTTCTTTTATGGCTTCGCCAAAGACTTGAGTTGGTAAAATCGTTCCCAATAAATTGAGTTGCATTACTTGTTCCAAAGCCGGAATGTCTAGTTTGAAAATATCTTGCTCAGGCTGAATGATTGCTTTTGGCTGATTTCCTCCTGCGGCATTAACGAGTCCGTCAATTTTACCAAAATGTTGTAGCATTTTTTCTTTTGCGGCAAGCAGTTGTTGTTCGTTTGTTACGTCTGCGATTAACGGAATAGCTTTCCCTCCAGCAGCAATAATGGCGTTAGCTCTTTCGTTGGCAACCGCTTCATTTCTACCTAAAATCCCCACAGCTCCGCCAGCTTTGCTCACACTATTCACGAAAGCCTCTCCAATTACTCCTGTTGCTCCAGTAATTACAATGACTTTTTCTGCTAACGAAAAATTATTTTCCAAAATGCTACAGTTTTAAGGTGTTCGTTAAGCTCTGATGGCTTTGATGATTTCCAAGGTTTGTTTTACTTTTTCTCGTAAACCATCAAAATCTTTGTTGATTAGTATTTCATTTGAAATCAATTGAGAACCGATTCCAACACAAGTTGCGCCAGCATCGAACCAACTTTTCAGATTGTCTTCGGAAGTTGAAACGCCGCCTGTTGGCATAATACTCGTCCAAGGACATGGACCTTTTATGCCTTTTATGAATTGGGGACCGTAAATATCACCCGGAAATAATTTTACAATTTCGCAACCCAATTCTTCGGCTTTGGCGATTTCAGTAAGCGAGCCACAGCCGGGTGACCAAAGTACTTTTCGGCGGTTACAAACTAGGGCAATATCTTCTCTCAATACAGGAGTCACTATAAAATTGGCTCCCAATTGCATATACAACGAGGCGGCAGCGGCATCCGTTACCGAGCCCACGCCCAAAATCATTCCGGGCAATTCCGCCAACGCATATTTGTTGAGTGCTCCAAAAATTTCGAAGGCAAAATCGCCTCTGCTGGTAAATTCCATCAAACGAGCGCCTCCATCATAACAGGCTTTGAGTACCTCTTTGCCAAGTGCCACATCTCCGTGATAGAATAAAGGAATCATTCCTGTTTCTTTCATTACGGTAGCTACTTCGATTCTTGTGTATTTTGCCATAATTTTATTGTTTTATCGTGATACTAATCCCGAAGAATCGCCATCTAAACTGTTTTCTACTTCTTTTAAAGTTGCTAAATTATAATCGCCAGCAATGGTGTGTTTCAAGCAACAAGCTGCCGTTGCAAATGCTATCGTTTTTTGATAATCGTTTGGATACTGTACTAGCCCATAAATCAAACCTCCCATAAAAGCATCTCCGCTACCCACGCGGTCAATCACCGGAGTGACCTCTCTTACTGCTGAGTGATATATTTTTTTACCATCAAACAAAAGTCCGCCTATGCTCTGATGTGAGGCATTTACTGAGTAGCGTAGGGTAGTAGCAGCTACTTTTAAATTCGGAATATATTCTAGTAATTCATTATACCATTTTGGGAGTTGGTCAATAACATTATAATCGGGTGCTACTTTTGGTTTTCCGAGCATAAAAAAAGCAGTATCAATATCGCCTAAAATAACGTGACAATACTTTAGTAATTCAGGCATTACCTCACTTGGATTTTTTCCGTATTGCCACAATTTTGAGCGATAATTTAAGTCACAGGAAATGGTAAGACCTAATTCGGAAGCAGCTTGAATAGCTTCTAGACAAGCTTCGGCAGCATTTTCTGATAGAGCAGGAGTGATGCCGCTCCAGTGAAACCAAGTAGCACCTTCCAGTGCTTTTTTCCAGTCAATAGTACCTTTTTCTAGAGTAGACATTGCACTGTGTGCACGGTCGTAGACCACATTACTGCCACGCACTCCAGCTCCAGTTTCAAGGAAGTAAATTCCCAAACGCTCACCGCCCAAAACCACGTGTTGTGAACCTACATTCATTTTGCGCATTTCTTGAACCGCACAAGCCCCGATTTCGTTGTTGGGAACTCTTGTGACAAATTCTGAAGCAATGCCATAATTGGCAAGAGAAACGGCTACGTTAAATTCTCCTCCGCCATAGCAAGCTTCCAAAGTTTTTGCCTGAGCAAAACGCAAATGTCTTTCCGTCGAAAGGCGCAACATAATTTCTCCGAATGCTACTACTTTACTCATAATATTATTTTTTTGCTGCGAGCTTTACGGTTGTTTTTTATTTAAAATTTAAAATATTCTTTTGCATTGTGATAAGAAATATCGGCTACCATTTTGCCAATCCATTCCATATCGTTTGGCAATTCTCCTCTTTTGATTTCGTCTCCCAAAAGATTGCAAAGAATACGTCTAAAATATTCGTGTCTTGGGAACGATAAGAAGCTTCTAGAATCGGTTAGCATTCCAATGAAACAGCTGATAAGCCCCATATTCGAAAGCGCATTTAGTTGTTTGGTCATTCCGTCTTTTTGATCCAAAAACCACCATCCCGACCCAAACTGAACTTTTCCTTTTACACTTCCATCATTAAAATTACCAATCATTGTAGCCATTACCTCATTATCAGCTGGATTTAAGTTGTAAATAATGGTTTTGGTCAGTTTATCTTTGCTATCTAAGGCATTTAAAAATGAAGATAATTTTTGAGCCTGTGGATAATCTCCGATAGAATCCCAGCCTGTATCTGGACCTAAAATTCGGTGCATACGCGCATTGTTGTTACGCAAAGCACCTAAGTGAAATTGCTGTACCCATCCCAATTCGTGATAGCTTTCGGATAAAAATAACAATACTGCACTTTGAAATTTTAACGCTTCTTCTGAAGTAATGCTTTGGTTCTCTCTTTTCTTTTTGAAAATTGAGTCTATTTCGGAGGCTGTAAAGTTTTCAAAATAAATCTGATCCAATCCATGATCGCTCAAACGACAACCGTTTTGATGAAAGAAAGTAATTCTTTTTCTCAAAGCATCACATAAATCGGTATAGGTGTTGATCGCTATTTCGGCCACATTCCCTAAAGTATCTAGGTAGTCATTGTATCCGTCGTTCGAAATTAAAATGGCTTTGTCAGGTCTAAAAGCCGTACTCATTTTCGTTGGAAAAGGATTTTGATTCAATTTTTGATGAAACTCCAAGCTATCGGTAGGATCTTCGGTAGTACAAACCAGTTCAGCATTAACTTTTTGAAGTAAGTTGCGAGTACTATAAGCAGCCGAGTTTATTTTTGCTGAAGCTTCTTCATATATTTTCTCAGCCGACTTTTCGTTGAGTAAATCATAAATGTCAAAATAGCGCGCTAATTCCAAGTGAGTCCAATGGTACAAAGGATTGCGCATGGTATAAGGAACAGTTTTGGCCCAGTTTAAAAATTTCTCTTTGTCTGATCCGTTACCAGTGATGAATTGCTCATTTATCCCTAACGTACGCATAGCGCGCCATTTGTAGTGATCACCATTTATCCAAACGTTGGTAATATTGTCGAAAATTTTATCCTCGGCAATAAATTGTGGATTTAAGTGATTATGGTAGTCAATGATAGGCTGATTTTTGGAATAATTATGGTATAATTCCTCAGCATATTTATTTTCTAATAAAAAATTATCGTGTATAAAAGTGGTGCTCATACGACAGGATTAAAAGTTATTATTCGTTGGAAGGTTTTCCAATAGTGGCCAATATTCCTCCATCTACATAAAGAATATGACCATTGACAAAATCACTGGCTTTCGAAGCTAGAAAGATGGCCGCACCTTGCAAATCATCTGGGTCACCCCAACGAGCTGCAGGGGTTCTGCTGATAATGAATTCATTAAAAGGATGACCATCTACACGAATTGGTGCAGTTTGACTAGTAGCAAAATAGCCAGGACCAATTCCGTTGGTTTGAATATTGAATTTGGCCCATTCTGTTGCCATATTTTTAGTTAACATTTTCAAACCTCCTTTTGCTGCAGCATAAGCACTAACCGAATCTCTTCCTAATTCACTCATCATGGAGCAAATGTTAATGATTTTTCCGCCTCCACGCTGAATCATTCCTTTCGCTACATTTTTGGAAACAATGAAAGGGCTAATCAAGTCTACGTTGACAACAGCGGTAAAGTCGGCAACTTCCATATCAATAATGGGGATTCTTTTGATGATTCCTGCATTGTTGATTAAGATATCGATTGGGCCTACTTCGGCTTCTATTTTTTGAATGTTTTCGATTACAGCGGCTTCATCGGTTACATCAAAAACGTAACCATACGCGTCGATTCCCACAGATTTATATTCTGCCACTGCTTGATCTACCGTCTCTCTTGAAGCGCGATCGTTTACCACAATTTTTGCGCCTGCGTGCCCTAGTCCTTTTGCCATTGCCATTCCTAATCCGTGAACACCTCCAGTAACTAATGCAGTTTTTCCAGTTAAATCAAAAAGGTTGATTGACATATATTTTTATTTAATAAGTTAGTATTTATCTTAAATCGGTGATTTTGCAAACATCCATATCGCCATAGTCCAAATTTTCTCCCGCCATTCCCCAAATAAAGGAGTAATTGCTTGTTCCTGAACCCGAATGAATGGACCAAGGTGGAGAAATCACTGCCTGATGGTTTTGCATCCAGAGATGTCTTGTTTCTTGCGGTTCTCCCATAAAATGGCAAACGGCTTGGTTTTCTGGAATATCCAAATAAAAATACACTTCCATTCTGCGGTCGTGTACGTGTGCTGGCATAGTGTTCCAAACACTTCCTGGTCTTAATTCGGTCATTCCCATTTGTAACTGACAGGTAGTTACCACACCACCAATGATCATTTGGTTTACGGTACGGTGATTCGCTGTTTCCATACTACCTAATTCAAGTTTATTGGCTTCTGCCAAACTTACTTTTTGGGTTGGGTAACTCGTATGTGCAGGTGCCGAATTGATGTAAAATTTAGCAGGATTCTTGGCATCTTCACTTTTGAAGAGGATATCTTTGTTTCCGCTACCAATGTAAAGTGCGTCTTTGAAACCTAATTCATAGCTTGTACCATCAACTATAACTGTTCCCTTAGCGCCCACATTGATAATTCCCATTTCTCTTCGTTCTAAGAAATAATTGGCTTTTAGTGGGTCTATGGCTTCAAGTTTTAATGGAATAGTAGGTACTGCAGAACCCGCAATGTAACGATCGTAATGAGAATAGGTTAATATGATTTCTCCCTCTTCCATGAGGTTGTCTATCAAGAATTCATCTCTTAATTGTTTGGTATCATATTGTTTTACCGCTTGCGGATTAGAAGCGTATCTAGAGCTGTATTTTGTCATGGTATTTTATATTGTAATCGATTACACAAAAGTATAAAAGTTATGTGAAATTCGTTTTCTTTTTTCGATAATCTTAAAAAATAATATTTCTGTTCTATTATAAATCAGTGATAGGACGGTATTTGGGTACTAATGTTTTCATCACACTCCAACCAATTAAATAAGCTACGGCACAAATAGAGAAAATGATGAAATAACCTGCTTCTATTCCTTTGAAACCCATAAACGCCATATTGGTTTCTTTGCTAAAATCAAACAACATTCCAGAGCCTTTATTGATTAGTGTTGAGCCCAGACCACCAGCTAATCCACCAATTCCAGTAATGGTAGCAATTGCTTTTTTGGGAAACATATCCCCAACCGTAGTAAATATATTGGCCGACCACGATTGATGTGCGGCTCCCGCAATCCCAATAATGATAACAGGGATCCAATAACTGATGTAGCCTAAAGGCTGTGCAACTAAAGCTAATAATGGGAAAAAAGCAAAAATTAACATGGCACGCATTCTGCCCTCGTAAGGATTCATTCCTTTTTTTTCTACAAAGAACGTAGGTAGCCATCCTCCAATAATTGATAGCAAGGTAATCATGTATAACACAAATAGAGGTAATGCAGCTTCTGTAGCATCCATTTCATAAACAGAACTTAGGTAAGCCGGTGTCCAAAATAGGAAGAACCACCAAACCCCATCAGTCATGAATTTGCCAAAGGCAAAAGCCCAAGTTTGTTTGTATTTGAAACAGTCCACCAAGGAAACTTTTGTGCTTGTTTCTGGAATGTAGCCTGCAATTTTGCTATCGGCTATGTCGTCTTGCTGAATGTATTCAAGTTCAGCGGCACTAACTTTTGGGTGTTTTTCAGGTTTGTCATACATAAAAACCCAAAATCCCATCCAAACAAATCCTAATGCTCCAATGATAATAAAGGCCATTTCCCATCCAAAGGATTTGGCGATAAACGGAATGGTAATTGGTGCTGCCAAGGCACCAACAGTGGCTCCTGAGTTGAATATACTAGTAGAAAAGGCTCTGTCTTTTTTAGGGAAATATTCAGCAGTTGTTTTAATGGCTGCAGGAAAGTTTCCAGCTTCGCCTATGGCCAAAATCAATCGGGCAAAAATGAATAAATAGACACTTACATTAATTACCATTGCGGTGTCGTTTACTGTTTTGATGGCTTCTTTTGCTCCTTCAAAACCTACCAACCAGTTTCCTGTGATGATTCCAGAAGTAGCTATTCCACAAAAAGCATGGATACAAGCTCCAAATGACCAGATTCCAATGGCCCATAAAAAGCCTTTTTTGGTATCCAACCAATCCACAAATCTTCCTGCAAAAAGTAAGGAGGTTGCATAAAATATAGAGAATAAAGCAGTGATGTTGCCGTAATCGTTATTCGTCCAATGAAATTCAGGAGCAATAAAGTCATTCCAAGTCAACGATAGTACTTGTCGGTCTAAATAATTGATAGTGGTTGCGAAAAATAGTAAACTGCAAATTTTCCAACGGTAGTTTCCTAGTTTAGTGTTGCTCATATTTTTATTGCCTATTGGATTATAATAATTAATGTAATCGATTACACAAAAATAGATTATATTTTTATATATACAATTTTTTGGTTACTTTTTTTTTGATGTAATAAAACTTTAGATTAATTTTTAAGTAATATGTAATAAAATGCTTTTTTAAAAGGTAAATGATGCATTTTTATAAGTGGCTTTGAGATTTCGATACATACTTTTTAAAAAGAAAAAAAATCGAACTATTTTTTCGAAGTAAGGAATATGGGCTAAAGTGAGTTGCTAGAGTAATAAGTACTCTATATTGTAATTGTAAAATTGCAATTGTACATGCTTTCTGTTACACTTATAGGGCGGTGTAGAAAAGGTAAATGAATGTAACTTTAGTCTATTCAATTATTTTAAATAATCATTCAAGTTGAAATCTTTGTTGTACTTTAATTTATGGATGATTTTAAGGAAAGCAATGGCGGTAATATAAGCATCGCCCATTGCGGTATGCCTGTCTTTTTTTGAAATATCAAATTTGTCTGCCAATTCATCCAGACTATAGTTGTCTTTTTTTTCTAACAAGTTTGATTTTAGTAAGGTTTCTTTATACAACGTAGCAGTATCTAAACTTTTATTTTTTAGTCGGGGAAGGCCGTTTCTTTCTAGCGCTTTGTTGATCATTCCAATATCAAAATAGGCATGATGGGCTACAATAATGGCATCACCAAGATATTCCAAGAATTGTTGTAAGGCTTCTAATTCAGTGGGACGGTCCAAAATCCATTGTTTTAATATTCCGTGAATTTTAGCACTATTTTGATCGTAATGATCTTGTTCTATGAATACTTCTAAGCTATCTTTCAGCGAGATTGTATTGTTTTGTAACGAAACGGCACCTATGCATAAAATACAATCTTTTAAATAATCAAATCCTGTAGTTTCAGTATCAAGAACTACAATTCGTGTGGCTTCAATTGCTTCAATTGACCATTTTTTTTCGGATAAAGTATCAGTGCTGAAAAGCTTTGATTTAATAAAAGGCACTATTTTTTTTAGAAAATCTTTCATCACAATATGTTTGAGGCATTAAATCGAACGGTAATGAGTTCTTGCAAATCTTTAATAGTTTTAAACGTATTTTTGAGTTTTATTTTTTCGAGTTTGGTTAGGGAATCCAAAGCAATATATTGCCCAGAATCATTATGCAATAGGCCTTGTTTGGTTCTAAATTTCAGTAAGGCTTTATAGGAATAAGCACAAGATAAATACAGTTCCCGATTGTTAGGTTCTAGTTCTGCTAATTTTTCAAAGCGTTCTGCGGTATTGCTGATTGATTTTACAGAATGGTATAAAATTAATAGTCGTGCGGCATCGGCAAGTGGCATCAAAGCTCTGTTTTTGATGTTGAAGGTGTCTTTGTTCGCTCCGTCTTGTTCTACCAAGAATTGTCTAAAGAAACCAGTAGGAGAGGGACTTTGTAAAGCACCGCTAACCAAATGCAGATAAAATACTGGATTGGCTTTTATCGTTTCAAAAATATAGTCAGATAATTCATTTACAATTTTACTATCACCATAAGTCAACGAATAATCAAAGAAGATAAAGGATAATAAGACTTCATTTTTGCCTGTATTGGTTATCCAAAGCAATACTTTCTTTTTCCATTCTGATATACTCAAACACCAATTGGGATTCGAGGCCATCATTTCGGCGGGACAATAATCGTATCCAATTTCAAACAATCCTTTATTGACATGAGTAGCCAATGCTAAGAAATAGTTTTTAGTTTCTGAGGTTTTCTCTTCAGGGACATCTTCATAGACCAAAGCATTGTCTTGATCTGTATGCAACAATTGCTCACTTCTACCTTGACTTCCTAACGCGAGCCATGAAAAAGCAACTGGAGGTGGAGTTTTCATTTTTTTTAGCGAAAGTTTGATGACTTGTTGTATGCAAACGTCATTCAATTCAGTAATGATTTTTGAAGTAAGCGTCATAGGGATATTTTGGTCAATATATCCTTGTAACAAACGCATGATGTTTTGCCTGATAGGTTTTATTTCTTTGCTTTTTTTACATCTTTTGATGGCTTTGATGAGTACGGCTGGATTATTACCTATGGCTACCATTACATCATGTTTGGAAAGAATACCAACCGCTTTGGTATTAGGAGTTCCGTCTTTAGTCAAACACAAATAGCTAATGTTGCTTTTTATCATAGCCATTTGCGCTTGCGTGATTGTCATTTTTTTGGGATACGTAATCACTGGGCTATTCATTATTGAGGCCGCTTGAGCAGTAATAGGAAAGGCACCTGTCACGATTTTATTGCGTAAATCTTTGTCGGTTACAATGCCAATAGGGAGTTCGTTTTCAACTACTAAAATAGCGCCCACATTTTTTTTGGTCATCATCTCGGCAATGCTATTGGCAGGTGTTGAGGGCGCACAAGTAATGATTTTTTTGGAGTATTTGACAGGTTGAAAATCCAAAAGTTTTTGGCTACCTCTCAAAATTTCTTCATTGACTACTTCGCCATAAAGCCTGCCGCGATGGCTTTCAGAATAGGGATTCTCGGTATTTGAAGCAAAACTTTCAATCAAAAAATTAGCTACATCCTTATTCTTTAATGCATAAGGTTTGAATAAGTCACTCGGAATGGCATAAAGGATGCTTTCTTCGTGAGCACGAGCTTCCATTTTGTAATTTTCATGTGTAATGAGTGGTCTTAAACCAATAAGGTCACCTTCGTCTGAAATATTGATGATTTCGTTTTTGCTTCCTTTTTTCAAGGCAACAGCGCCTTTATGGATAACATAAAATGAATCGTGTGCGGCTTCATTTTCTTCAAAAACAATGCTGTCTTTTTCTTTATAAATAATTGAAACTTCTTCAGATAGGGTGTTGATTTCTCTTAAGTTTAAAAAACTGAAAGGCGGATAATTTTTTAAAAAATCCGCAACTCTCTGTGAAATGGTATTTTTCATTATAGCAATTTTTCTTGTTTTGAAATGTACTAAAAAGAGGGGTAGCCTTATAAAAAAAGCTTCCAGTTTTGGAAGCTTAATTTTGTTGTTATTTCTTTTTGGTTTTCATATTTAATATTTCGACGAACAGAGAAAATGAAATGGCAAAGTACAAATAGCCTTTAGGTACTGGCGTGACGTGACTTCCGAAGATTAATGCATTGGATAAATGAGCGCTTTCTGTCAATAACATAAAGCCAATCAAAATCAAAAAGGATAAACCTAAGATTTGAATAGAAGGATGTTTGTTTACAAAATTACCTACCGGAACAGCAAATTGCATCATAATGAAAACTGAAACAATTACAGCAGTAATCATAATGTAAATTGCACCAGGAACTCCATTGGTCATCCCAACTGCAGTAAGAATACTGTCGAAAGAAAAAACCAAATCAATCATAATGATTTGTAGAATGACACTTTGGAAAGATTTGGTTGCTGCTTGGCGCAATTCTTTTTCTTCATGTCCCTTTTCATCTACTTTTTCACGGATTTCGTTGGTGCTTTTGTAAATAAGGAACAATCCTCCCAACAATAAAATAATGCTTTGTCCAGTAATCCCCGCCTGTAACCATCCCCAGTCGATGGTGAGCCATGGCTTTTTCATTTGAATCAACAAATTGATACCGAACAGCAAAGCGATTCGCATAAACATGGCCAAAAACATTCCAATTTTGGTGGCTTTTTTACGTTTTTCTTCAGGTAACTTTCCTGTGGCAATCGAAATAAAAATTATGTTGTCAATCCCTAAAACAATTTCCAGAAAAGTTAAGGTCAATAAGGCAATCCAAGCATCAGGATTCAGAAATACTTCCATTTGGGATGTGTTAAAAGTTAAGATTTATGTTTTTGGATAAGGAACTATAGTTTAGTAACAGTTCCTGTTTGTTTAGCATCCGAACCTACTATACCAAACTCAAAGGTATACGAATTGGCTGTTGTGGTCAGGATTTTCATTTGTATGGCTTTTTCTTCCGCCATATTTTTTGGATGTTTTTTTTGTAAAATATACTCGCAATCGTTGACCCAACGAATGGTAGCTGTATCGGTTTTACCTTCAAAAGTCTCAATTTCGATGCTGTCCTTGCGTTCAAAAACGGTTGTTTTTTTGACACCATTGACTTCGTATTCAAATTTGAATTTTCCAGTTTTAAAATCGGAGCATTTTCGTTCTACATTATAGCAGGAAATCATGCTTAAAATAGCCAATACGCTTATTATTTTTTTCATATAGTGATGTGCTTACAGATGGGTTTTAAAGTTTTATTGGTTTTTCAATCGATTTGTTTCTTCATCGGTGAAGTGTTGTCTTTTCTTTTCTTGAGCAAATTTTGCTGAATTGTAACTTTGAGATTTGTTTTTGGGGATGGATAAACTTTCCCAGTCTCCATTTTTCAATTGTTTGGCTGAGAAGACAATTTGTCCAATGTGATAAGGATAATGAGCTAATTGTCTGTTTATGGCTTCCATAACAGTATGACCTTCATTTCGAATGTAAATGATGGTATTCAATTGCTCTGGTTGAAGACTCTCAAGGGTGTTTAAAAAACAATTCCAGCCTTTATCCCAATGCGACATTACTTCGTCTTTAGTATTCCAATTATTTTCAAATTCGGCATCTCTATTTCTGAAGTCCTTTTCACCATCGGTAGTTAAAAAATCAGTCCAACGCGAAAGCATATTTCCCGACAAATGTTTTACAATCAAGGCAATACTATTGGTTTCGTCGTTTAAAGCTAGAAACAATTGTTCTTCAGCTAATTGATTAATAGCTTTTTCTCCCAACAATTTATAATACAAAAATTGCTTTTTTACACTTTCAAGATAGATTGCATTTTGCTCCATAACTACTCTATTTTAATATCGTATTTATCCAAAAGGCCTACGATTCCTTGTGTAGTAAATTTAGCTTTTTTCATCGGATTGAATTCGGGGTCGATGCTGTAATTGTAGGCGGTTCTAAAATCGGTTCCTGCCAATTGGGTATCGTTAAAAATCGCACGGTCAAGATTGCAATTATCAAACACACTATTGTTCAGTTGTGTCCCAATGAAAGTTACTTCTTTAAGCGAACATCCTGAAAATTGAGTTTTTGGCATTTTTTTATTGGCAAAAGACGCGTAATCCAATACGCTATCTTGAAAACCCACATCGAATAAAAAATCATTACATCCTTGAAATTGAATGCCCAAGAGTTTACAGTTTTTGAAACGAACGGTTTTTAAGCTACTGGCTGCAAGTTGCACCATAGATAAGTTGCAGTCTATAAACTCGCAATCCATAAAGGTGTTGTTGCATAAATCACTATTGGAGAAATCACAGTTTTTAAACACGCAATCTTCAAACTCGCGATGGTTTATTTTTTGATCAACAGCGATGACCTTTTCAAAGGTTTTCTGAACGTTAATTAGATTTTCCATGGTAATTTTTTAGATTTTCTAGCAGTATGTCTTATCCGAAGAATTTGAATGGTTGAGTCGGATATTCTATAAGAAATGCTGTAATCATAAATGTAATATACTCTAAAGGTTCCGTCGTTGTTAACTTTGTTGCTGTCAAGTTTGTAAATTTCGGGTTGCGTTTTTAAAATTTCAGTGCTGTCAAAAATGGTTGCAATTACTTTATCTGCAATGTGAATTGATTTACTTTCAAAGAAAATGTAAAAATGGATATCCTCTAATTGTTCTAAAGCATTTTTTGACCAAATTATTTCCTTCCCCATTTTTTTGAAAGATTTTTTGCGTCTTCTTGAGTGTAGTATGCACCATCATTAATGCTTTTTAAAGCGGCATCGATATCTGCATTGTATTCTGCAACAGTAGCTTCTTTGGAAGTGTTGATTGTTTCTAAAAGGCGTTTTATTTTTTCAATAAAATTAGGGTCTTTTACCTTATCGATTTCTTGATGAATCCAGTTTATGTCAGCACGAATATCCATATGATACAATTTTTGTAAATATACAATTTATCTTTATTATTCAGTATTTTGAGAAAGAGGCCTTTTTAAAATTAGGCATTAACTTGTTCAATCGTTGAATAAAGCTTTCATAATCCATCTAAGGCCTGTAAAGATTAAGTACATCGATGCCAAACAAGCAATGATTCCTATGCCGAGCACTAAATAATGCCAATTCGTATGTTGGTTCATAAAGGCGTTATAAATGATAGACGGGCCAAGGAAGAGTAGAGGTAAAGCTCCCGATAAATATTTGATTCCTTTGGATAAAAAGTCTTTGTTGGTTGCCATTTAAAGTGAGATGTTAGAGTTTAATTTTCAGGGTTGAAGTTGTCTACCGCTTTTCGGACGCTTCCATATTTGGCTAATAATTCGGATGCTTTTTCGTAAGACACTGGAATTTCTCCCATAATCATCTTCACGCCACGGTCTACCAATTTGGCATTGCTCAATTGCATATCGACCATTTTGTTGCCTTTTACTTTGCCAAGCTGAATCATAGTAGCCGTCGAAATCATATTGAGAACTAATTTTTGAGCGGTACCTGCTTTCATTCTCGAACTTCCTGTAACAAATTCTGGACCTACAATGACTTCGATTGGGAATTTAGCGGTTTGTGACAACGGACTTCCTGCATTGCAAGAAATACTTCCTGTGCTGATTTGTTTCTCGTTGCAGGCTTTTAATCCGCCAATGACATATGGAGTGGTACCTGAAGCAGCTATACCTACTACTACATCATTTTCATTGATCTTGAATTCTTGTAAATCTTTCCAAGCTTGTTCCGCGTCATCTTCAGCATTTTCTACAGCTCTGCGGATGGCTTTGTCTCCACCAGCAATAATGCCCACAACTAAATCAAAAGGAACTCCAAAAGTAGGTGGACATTCCGATGCGTCGACCACACCTAATCTTCCAGAAGTTCCAGCTCCAATATAAAAAAGGCGTCCTCCTAGTTTCATTTTGGCTACAATTTCGTTTACCAAAGTTTCGATTTGAGGTAAGGCTTTTGCAACTGCTAAAGGTACCGTTTGGTCTTCTTGATTGATATTGTGTAGCAATTCCTGAACCGACATTTTTTCTAAATGTTCGTATTTTGAGGATTGTTCAGTGGTTTTAGTGAAGGTCATAATGAAATAAAACTTTTTCTTGTAAAAATAGGAATTTATTGGATACCATTTTTTTTGCGTGATGGATTACTTCACACACATTTATTTACATAGGTGTTCAGTGAATTTATTTGAAGCTAACTACCGAAGTAGCGCGTAAAGCCCGACCGCATAGGGCAAAAGGGCTTTATAAACGATGCTATAAGTAAGCCCCTTTGCGCTATGGGGGCACACCCAAATTATTTTTTAAATGAAAAAAGCTAGGGCGATTCCTAGAATAATCATCGATACTTTGGCTACGTTGAATTTGTGTCCTTCGCTACTTTCGAAAATGATGGTAGAGGAGATATGAAACAAAATTCCAATAACTATAGCGGTAATTTCTATTGTATAGTCTTGTAGTTTGGGAATATAATCTGAAGCTAAAGTGCCGAAAGGGGTCATCATAGCAAAAGTAATCATGAACGCAAAAATGGCTTTTTTGTTGAGTTGTGCTTGTACAAAAAAGGTAGTCAAGATAATGGCGATAGGCAGGTGGTGAATAGCAATTCCGATAGCCAAGTCATGATGATGTCCGACAGGGAAACCCTCTAAAAAGGCGTGTATACAAAGGCTGATGAATAACAACCAAGGCATTTGATGCATTTTGTCATGACCGTGTACGTGACCATGTTCTGCTCCTTTTGAGAAAAATTCTAACAAGATTTGAAATAAAATTCCCAGCATGATATAGATGCCTATTGTGTTATTTTTGGTGGCATATACATCTGGTAATAGGTTGATTACAGTAATAGATAGCAAAAATGAACCACTAAACGCCAATAAGAGTTTTAAATTGGATTTTTTTTTAGGCTTGATTACTAATGCCAAGACATAGCCAAGGATTACTGCAATTAAAGGCAAGAGGTAATTCATCTTTTTTATTTAATTGGTTTTATAATCGTAAGGTTTAAACGATTATAGTTAAAAAATGTAATTTACTTAAAAATCATAATTAAACGTTCACTTTCGGTTTTGTGGAACTTTTTAAGCTTGTAATCACCAAAAATATCCAACAAATAAATACCAGCTTCGTCCATTAGCTCTTGAAAATCTTGTAAACTAAAAGCTCTTACTTTTTCGGTGAAATGGTACTGTTCTCCTTGGTCTTCAAAGCTTATTTCTTTGTAAATATGTTCTTCTTTTACATATCGTTTGATGTGAAAATCGATTTGGTCTACCGTTTTAACTTCTTCGGGAACTAGGGTTTCAATGACTTGATTGACATTCATAAAATCGATCACGGCAAATCCAGTTTCGGATAGACTGTCTTTGATGGCTATTAACGTTTTCAGATTATCGGCTTCGTCTTCAAAATAGCCAAAACTGGTGAATAGATTGAAAATAGCATCAAATTTTTCCTCAAAAGGTTCACGCATATCGTGCACTTTGAAGGATAAATGGGTGTTGTTGTTCTTGCTCGCTTCAGCAATGCTGTTTTCTGATAAATCGGCGCCCAAAACATTGTATCCTAATTGACTCAAATAAATGGCGTGACGCCCTTTGCCACAGGCCAAATCTAAGACTTTTGCTTTGTCAGGTAAGTTGAGATATTGCGTCAAATTATCCATAAAAATTTGCGCCTCACGATAGTTGCGTTCTTTGTAAAGAATATGATAGTAAGGTGTGTCAAACCAAGAGGTAAACCAATTTTTGGTGGAAGGCTCTTGATGTTTTATAGAGGGTTTGTGGTCTTCAGACATTTATTCGTTTTCATTTAATTTAAGTCCGGCAAATTTAGTGTATTTTTGCAGAAAATATACTATTTCAAACCGTTTGGAGTTTGGAATTTAATACTTGGAATATAGCATACGATGGAGAATTTTAAAATGATAGCCAAAACCTTTTTTGGTTTTGAAGAAATATTGGCCAAAGAGTTACGCCAATTGGGCGCGCAAGATGTCGAGCAGGGAGTGAGAATGGTAAGTTTTAAGGGAGATAAAGGATTTATGTATAAGGCCAATTTGTCTTTACGTACTGCTCTGAAGATTTTAAAACCTATTTATTCGTTTAGAGCCAATAATGAAGCAGCATTGTACAAAGGCATTTCGAGTGTAAATTGGTCGAAATACCTCAATGCTAACCAAACGTTTGTGATTGATGCAACGGTACATTCGGATCATTTTAACCATTCGGAGTTTGTCTCACAAAAGTGTAAGGACGCGATTGTAGATCAGTTTAGAGAACGCACAGGACAACGTCCAAGCATTGACAAAGCTTTTCCTGATTTACGAATCAATATTCATATTGGCAAAGACCAAGTTTCGGTGGCATTAGATACTTCTGGAAATTCCTTGCACCAACGTGGTTACAGAACGGCTACGAATATTGCTCCTATCAACGAAGTTTTGGCAGCGGGTATTTTGTTGCTGTCAGGTTGGGAAGGACAAGGGCACTTTTTGGATCCGATGTGTGGTTCAGGAACATTTTTGGCCGAAGCTGCAATGATTGCTTGTAATATTCCTGCGAACATTAACCGAAAAGAATTTGCTTTTGAAAAATGGAAAGATTGGGATAATGATTTGTTTGACCAAATTATGGACAGTTTGCTGAAAAAAGTAAAAGAGTTTCATTACACTATAAAAGGCTACGACAAGGCGCCAAGTGCTGTTCAAAAAGCCAAAGACAACATCAGAAATGCCAATTTAGACGAATACGTGACGGTTGCTGAAGAGAACTTTTTTAATACAGAGAAAACCACCGAAGGCAAATTGCATATGGTTTTCAATCCACCGTATGATGAGCGTTTGGATATTCATATGGAAGAATTTTATAAAAACATTGGCGATACTTTGAAGAAAAATTATCCTGGCACCAATGCTTGGTTTATTACCGCGAACTTAGATGCTTTGAAATTTGTTGGTTTAAAACCTTCCCGAAAAATCAAATTGTTTAATGCTAGTTTAGAAGCACGTTTGGTGAAATACGAAATGTACGAAGGAAGTAAAAGAACCAAGTTTCAGAGCCCCCTAACCCCCGAAGGGGGAATGTAATCCTGCAAGTGAAGTTGAAAAAGATATATTTTAAATTTAATAGTTAAACATAAAAACCTATTTACCCCTAATAGGATTTCCCGCCGCTACGGGATAGGGGTCTGATATGACGAAATTACAAGTACGAGCATTTTTATACCAATTGGGCTGTTTTGCCATTTTGTTTGTTGGTTTTCGCTATTTAGTAGCAACTTATACAGGTTTGACAGGTTTTTGGATTCCGTTAACCGCATTTGTTTTGGGTACAATTTTGGCACCTAAATTTCAAGCAGCTAAAACCAAAGACGGCGAAAAACTATTTATGTCTTGGATTTTTCTCAAGGGAGTCCGAATCATAGGGTAATAACCCGTTGGTTGAAATTCAAATAAAATAAAAACTTAATCACATAGAGCCATAGATTAATAGTAAATCTATATAGAGAAAAACAGAAATAGTACTATTTCTCACAATAGATGAGCTATGTGAATAGTAAAACGTCTATTTGTTTCTTTTAAAAACTATAAATTCTATGATTCTATGTGGTAAAAAATAATTTCACCCAATGGGTGGTAATAGTTTTCAGTTATAGAACTGATTACTCATTTCAAGCATAAAAAAAAGCGTTTTTACAAATCGTAAAAACGTTTTTTTTATGCCTTCTGCCTTCTATTTCTTAGGCTTTTTCTCTTCTTTTTTTGCTTTTTCAGCAGGAAGTACTTTTTTCTTGTATAGCGGAACAAAGTACGAAACAGTGTAGTTAAAACCTACGCCAAAATCACCATTATACGTTCTGTTAAAACCAGGAATGTACAAATTATCAAATCCACTTGGCGTTTCGTTGGTAATTAATCGGTTCAATCGCAAACTGAAACCCACAAAAACGTTGTTGAATACTTTGGCTTTTACACCCGCCACCACTTCTACCCAAGTAGCTGTTAAACCATTGTAATTTTTTCCTGCAACTACTGGTGGAACTTCTCCCCAATACGGATTTGGATTGTAGATTTTGTAGCTGTTCAATTCTTGGCTAAAACTTGAAAAACCAGCACGCATCCCAATCGAGATGATGTTTTCCATATCCAACCAGTTTTCATAAGCGTTGTAATCGAATCCTGCTTTTAGGTAAGAACCTTTGGCAGTCGATGTCAAACGGGCGTCTTCGGTTGTTTTGTTTTCAGAACCCAATTCGGCTGCCAAAAAATATTTTTTCGTTATGCGGTAATCTCCTACCAACTCAATCCCTTTATAATTACTGTCGTACAAACCTCTGGTCAGTTTGTACAAATCAGCACCTACTCTTAGACCATAACGATTGAATTTTGGAGGCACAACAGTGTCCTTTTTTGTGGTAGGCAATTTTTCTAATTCTTGCTTTGGTTTTGCCGGAAGAATATTGGTTGCTTTCGGAGGTGTAGTTGTTGTAGTCGTTTCTTGTGCTTGAACGGTAAACAAAGAAAAGAGCAAGCAGCCACTAAAAAAAGATAGAAAGGTGTGTTTCATTTTCGTTGTTTATGTTAGTTTTTTGCAATTGAACTACTTTCATCCACTTGGTATCAGAAGCTGGTCCATCTGTGTGTTCAAATGGGGGATTAGCATTCATTTCGAACAAAGTCTTGAAACCACAAGCTCTAGAAACATAGACTTCGCTGGTCGTATAGTTGAATTTAATCACATCGGTATTAACCAAAGCAGCGTTGGTACTCCCAGAGTTTAGTATGAAACTAAAAGTAGTCGTCGTGGCATTGGTTTTTAGCGGAATCGAAATTTTTGAAGTATTCGCCAAGAATTTAGATTCTCCCGAAGCTGTAGCATTAAAAATTACTCCATCGGTCATTCCTTCTCCTATTACTTTCAAATTCGTCACGCTTTTTTCAACCGTTGGATTGTTGATATCGAAGAATTTAATCACCATTCTAGGTGTAGTAGGCGTATTGGCATCGCATATATCATCTTTCTCACAACTCGAAAAAGAGAAACAAAACACCAACAGTAAAAGCGTTATTTTTTTCATTTAAAACTATTTATTTGTATGGCTAAGTTTTTTAAAAATTAGATTATTTTTTTTACCACATAGAGACATAGAATTTGTAATCTTTAAAAGAAGTAATAGACGTTTTACTATTCACATAGTATCCTATGTGTGAAATAGGGCTATTTCTATTTATTCTTTGTTCATAAGCATTAATCTATGATTCTATGTGGTTAAATTTTTTATTTTATTTGAATTTCATAACCAACGGATATTTATTATGATTTAAAACCAGCGTCAATCTTATATGCCCTTCAATACCTTCTATGGTTTAAAAATCCAACCGCTAAGACCGCAAAGATTTACGCAAAGCACACAAAGAAAAACTCTTAAATGCCCTTCAATACCTTATATGGTTACAAACCTCACAAACCATTAAAAAGATACTTCAATGACTTATATGTTTACAAAAATTAACGACGTTCCAACAACACCACATTCTCCACGTGATGCGTTTGCGGAAACATATCCACAGGTCGAACGCGCGTCACTTTGTACTTCTCATCCATCAAAGCCAAATCACGAGCTTGTGTAGCCGAATTACAACTCACATACACCACTTTTTGAGGCTCAATTTTCAAGATTTGATCAATAACTGCCGCGTGCATTCCGTCTCTTGGTGGATCGGTGATGATTACGTCTGGTTTGCCGTGTTGAGCGATAAACGCTTCGTTGAACACCACTTTCATATCTCCTACAAAGAACTCACAATTGGTGATGTTATTTCTTTCGGCATTCGCTTTGGCGTCTTTAATCGCTTCGGGCACACTTTCAACCCCAATTACTTTTTTTGCTTTTTTCGATACAAACTGAGCGATAGTTCCCGTTCCTGTGTACAAATCATAAACTGTTTCGTTACCAGTCAATCCTGCAAAATCTCTTGTGATTTTGTATAGCTCGTAGGCTTGATCCGAGTTGGTTTGGTAAAACGACTTGGCGTTGATGCTAAATTTCAAGCCTTCCATTTCTTCCAAAATGTAATCGCGTCCTTTGTACAACTGAATGTTCGTATCGTATAACGTATCGTTTGCTTTGTTGTTAATCACGTACTGTAAAGACGTAATCTGCGGAAATTTGGCATACAAATGATCCAACAGCAACTCTCTATTAGCTTGATCGTCTTCAAAAAACTGAATCAACACCATAATTTCGCCAGTCGAAGCCGTGCGCAACATAAGCGTACGCAACAAACCTTCGTGCGCTCTTGGGTTAAAGAACGTCAAACCGTTTGCATTGGCAAATTCACGCACTTCGTTGCGAATGGCGTTCGAAGGGTCTTCTTGCAAATGACATTTATTGATATCTAGGATTTTGTCCCACATTTTCGGAATATGAAAACCCAAGGCATTTTTATTGTCTAATTCCTCGCTGCTTCCTATTTCGGCTTCGGTTAGCCAACGGCTGTTCGAGAACGAAAACTCCATTTTGTTGCGGTAGAAAAACTGTTTTTCAGAACCCAAAATAGGTTCGAAATCCGGTAATTCAATTTTACCAATACGTTGCAGGTGGTTTTTAACCTCGTTGTGTTTAAAAAACAATTGCTGGCTGTACTTCATATTTTGCCATTTGCAACCGCCACACACCCCAAAATGCTCACAAATTGGGTCAACGCGGTGTTCTGATAATTCGTGAAACTTCACGGCTTTGCCTTCGTAATAGGCTTTTCTTTTCTTGAACGTTTGAACATCTACCACGTCGCCAGGCACGACATTCGAGATGAACACTACTTTACCGTCGGGCGCTTTAGCCACCGACACGCCTTTTGCTCCAGCATCAAGGACTTTTATCTGATGAAAGACAACTTTGTCTGTATTTTTCTTTGCCATACGGCAAAAATAAGGCTTTGAAACGTTTTACAAATTCAATTTCACAATTTTTTTTGAAAACCACAGTATTTGTTTAGAAGTACCGCTTGGGCGTGCCCCCCGAAACCCGTTTTCCTTGAACCCACACCTTGGTCGTAATCGGGGGTCGGGCTGTCCGCTATATCTCTTGGGGCGAACCCCGCCCCAAGAGGATGCCGCTCCCATCCCTCACGCTTTTAAGACGACAGTTTTCAGTACTCAGAAGGCAGATACAACAGACAAAACACGAAAGGAACTTTCAGAATTTTTTTATGTTTTTAAGAGGAAAAAGAATATATTTGGAAATGAAAAGGTTTGATAGTTTCTTGACTTATTCATCTAAAATGGGTAGATTGGTCTGGTTTTGTCAGACTTATTTAAACGTTATGTGAAATTGCACAACAACAAACATTAGGAAAAATCCATGGGACAATATTGTGAACTCTACATATCAGATTATCCAATTTCAACGACTAAGAATGAAATTGACCCTTCAATCCTTTCACTTTTTCAGCCAGAAGACTTGAATCATTTTGACAGACTTATTGGTGAAAGAAATCAATTACTTTATGGACGTGATGACATCGAAGACGAAACTGAACATGCAGTTGAGTATTCAAATACTGCAAAAAATATTAGAGACCGTTTAGAAATCATGGGCTTTACCTTGAAGAAGGCGATGTCTGAATTTGAGTCTAGTAAAGAGGAATCTATCGAAGAATTGTCAGGATACCTAAATGACAAAGACTTCACGAGCAACCCTGAAGTTGAAGCTAAGTTAAAATCGGAAAAAGACTTGCTGGAAAAATCTTCTTTCAATGACTTTTTAGTAGCTAGTAAAGAGATTATTGACAAAAGTTATAGATACGCTGTTAAAGTGGAAGACTTGCCCAAAGAAACAAACTCAATAATTTTTTACCTGCTTGAATATGGACACGGACTTGATAAATTTCCATATCATTACGACCAACGAGTTTTATTGCGTTCATTGCTAGAGTTTACCCCTGACGACAAAAAGGTAACTTACGATATTACTGAACTTATTGATGAAGAGAACTATGAAGAAGAAATAGAAAATATTTATGAAGACACTATTCAGAATATTACTTATGACTACGAACTTGGCGAGAAATTTTTAATACTAACAGAAGGCTCAACCGATATACAAATTCTACAGGGAGCAATGAATGTTTTATATCCACACCTAACAGGCTATTATTCATTTATGGACTTTGGTATATCAAATGCTTCAGGAAGTGCAAGTTCCTTAGTTGCAAGTGTAAAATCGTTTGTCGGTGCCGGAATTAAAAATAGAGTTATTGCATTATTCGACAATGACACAGCCGCAGAATCTGCACTTCGAGGATTTCAGAAGACAATCATTCCAAAAAACATCAAGATTCTTCAATACCCTAATATTAAAATTGCTGAAAATTATCCAACCATAGGTCCTTCAGGAATTTCACAAATGAATATTAATGGTTTGGCATGTAGTATAGAATTGTATTTAGGAAAAGATATCTTAATTAAGGAGGGACAACTAATTCCTATACAATGGAAAGGTTATGACCAAACCCTAGGAAAATATCAAGGGGAAATAATTGATAAATCAGGAGTTCAAAAACAATTTCAGGCTAAAATTGATGATTGCTTGAAAGACAGAGCCAATACAATCAATTACGACTGGACGGAATTGAAAGAATTACTACAGATAATTTTTAATGCATTCAATACAGACAATGAAGAGGACTAATCAACTTCCCCCGCTAGCGCGAGCGTCACGCTCGTGACCGCAAGCAAAGTAAATTTGCAGGCCTCAACAGGATAGCTGATTTTACTAAAGATATTAATTAAGGTTGTAGAAATTAATTTGAGCCTTTTATTAATTTTTTATAAACCATAAAAAGCAGAAATAATATAACTTAGAATATATTTTAAAACATTTACAGAAAAATAAAAAATAGAAAACACAAAACTTTAAACACAAAACTATTTAAACTATGAAAAATCTTTTTCTCATTGCAGTACTACTATTTTCATTACAAACTTTCAGCCAAAAAGAGAAAGGCACCATAACATTGCGTAACGGAAAAGTCTTGTCAGGTTTAGTAAAAGCATCATCGTCTTCATTTAAATTTAAAGAAAACGAAGATGCGGAAGCAATTAAGTATGATTTCAATGAAGCCACTGGAGCTACAATTGTAAATAGCAAAAACGAAGAAATTAAATATGAATTTGTATATGTAGCTTATCAAAAAAATCCATTGTTACTTACTGTGATGAATGATGGATTTTTAAAATTATATGCAGAATTTTCAACAGGCTACGGAGGTGGTGGTATGGGTGCAGGAATGGGCTTTAGAAGTTCATCTACCTATCATATCAAAAGGACTACGGATAAATTAGGACAATATTTTGTTGCCTATGGATATATTCCAAAAGAAGCATTCAAAAAAGTGGTGCAAAATTATTTTACGGATTGTCCTCAAATACAGGAAAAAGTAGAAAAAGGAGAATTTAAGAAAGATGATTTTGAGAAAATTGTGGAGTTTTACAATCAAAATTGTGCTCCCAAGATATAATAAATAGTATGCTTTCGCACGTTAATTGCCAGCTAGCGCGAGCGTCACGCTCGTGCACGGAAGCAAAGTAAAAACAGTATATTTTCTTTGTATGTAAAAAGTAGAAGTTTAGAGAAAGATAAGATGTTTGTTTTTTAAGTTTTAAATTTGAATTGATTTAGATTATGGTAACGAGCGTGACGCTCGCGCTAGCTTGGAGTTATCAACTCCAAGAATAGAATTTACTTTTAAGCAAAAAAAATAATACTTTCAGTATATAAAAAAATCATAGGTATTTACTTTTTTTAAACTATAAACTAATGAAAACTAAACTTTTAGTATCGGGTTGTGTGTTGTTGGTAGCAAGCAACATTATGGTTGGACAAACCAAACAAGACAGCCTAGAAATTAAGCAAGCAGCGCTTGATTATATTGAATCACAACATAAAGTTAATCCCAAGCAAATGGAGCGGGCTTTGCATCCTAGAATGGTAAAGCGTACCTTTTGGAAAGACAAAGCCACCAACAAAGATTACGTTCGGGAAACCACTACCGAATCGATGATTTTGCTGGCCGAAAGCTATAATAAAAAGGGCGATATGTTTCCAGCATCTCCCAAAAAGGAAGTCTTGCTTCTAGATGTTTCTGAACGTACTGCTTCGGTAAAATTAATCGCTGACGAGTGGATTGATTATATGCATATTGTCAAGATTAATGGCACTTGGAAAATTATCAATGTGCTTTGGCAATTTAATGATACGAAAAAGCATTAGTTTGAAGTTATAAACTAAAGATTATTGTATCAAACAAGAATGTTATAGAGTAAAGTTGTTGTTAATTAATTATACTTGTTGTAAAGTATTAATGACCTCTTAGCGATATTTTTATAATTGTCTCGCGTGCAATCCCAATAAGTTGAAATCGAATTAACTTATTCTGTTGATAATCTCATATATTTGATTGTAAAAGCAAAATAAAAATGAAAACAAACACTGTTCAGCTACATCGCGTTTTGGCGGCTCCAGTCGCAAAAGTATTTCGAGCATTTGTCGAGGCAGATGCAATGGCTTCTTGGTTACCTCCTTATGGCTTTGTTTGCAGGGTAGATCATTTGGAAGCCAAAGTTGGAGGAACCTATCGAATGTCGTTTACCAATTTTACAACAGGCAGTAGTCATTCGTTTGGAGGCGAATATCTAGAAATACTGCCCAACGAAAAATTGAAATATACCGATGTTTTTGATGATCCCAATTTGCCAGGTCAAATGATTACTACGATTCAGTTCGAAACGGTTTTGTGTGGCACACAACTTTGGATTACTCAAGAAGGGATTCCAGAGGCCATTCCAACAGAAATGTGTTACTTAGGTTGGCAAGAATCGCTAGAGAAACTAAAACGATTGGTAGAACCTAACATACCCGATGCATAATTCAAATACTCACTTTTTAGACTTGAAATTATGGCTAAAATAAATCCTTATATTCATTTCAACGGCAATGCCGAAGCTGCCTTTTTGTTTTATCAATCGGTTTTTGGTGGTGAGTTCACCGTGTTGTCACGTTTCAAAGACATCGCTTCTGAAGATAATCCTGTAGCAGATCATGAAGCGCATAAAATTATGCATATCGCATTACCGATTGGTGACTCGAGTTTCCTTATGGGAAGTGATGTTCCAGAGGTGTTGGGACAAGTAAATGAAAACGAAAACCGAAGTAAAATTATGATTAGCGCTGCCAGCAAAGAAGAAGCGTATCATATTTTCAACGGACTTTCAGCAGGAGGAACGGTTGAAGTACCAATGGATGAAAGTCCTTGGGGAACACTATTTGGTATGTTTCGAGACCAATTCGGAATCGAATGGATGATAGATTTTAATCCTGAAAAATAAGGGTAGATAAATCAATAACTATTTCTTTCAATAATTTTTTATAAATAAGTATTAGTTTTATTTTATATATTAGTTGTCTAAAAATCAATTAATTATGAAAAAAATTCTACTATTATTATTTTTATCAGTCTTTAGTTTTTCTATTAGCCAAACTTTAGCCCCAAAAAATGTTATTGCGACTATTAATCAAATTAGTGGCAATGCTGATCCTTCTACCACAGTAAAAGTTGATACTGATAGTGATGGAAAACCTAATTATTCTATTGTTGTCAATTTTAAAGGTTACTTTGAACAGAATTTTACACCAGTATTATCAATTTCAAATGATGGTAAATTACCCGTAATTATAGTTTGGTCAGTAGATGAAACTGGAAAAGAATCTGCAAAGTCAAATATAAATGTTGAAACTTCAGAGGCAATTTTGGATAAACTCAAGGCTGGAACTCTTTCGTTTCCATCCAAAACTCCATCTACTTCAGCTTTAATAGTTAATCCTCAAATTTATGACGAGCAACCTTTGAGTTCTACATTTAGCTATAAAGTTTCTATGTTAAATACCAATTTTACAATTCCAATTGCAAGATTTAATTTAACTAAAAATGATGGTGTAAATTCTAAACAAGGAGATATTCTTTTGTTTAATTCCATTGGTGCAGGTTTTGGTATTAGTTTGGGTCAATTAGAAAAAACAACAGATGAAAAAGGTGAAATCATTAATACTGAGTTCTCCAACACATTTGGAATTCATTTGGGTTTTTTGTTTTCAGCTGGTAGTAGTAGCTCAGAAAATAAAAATGTTTTTGCTCCTACTTTGTCAGTAAGTGTTTTGGATTTTCAACTTGGTTATGGTTATGAAATGGGTACTTTGGCTCCTAATCAAAAGAAAGGGTTTATTACTTTGGCTTATGCAATTCCGTTGTCAAAACTAGTGAAAGGGAAATACTATATTTTTACTGCTTCAAAAGGTTTTAATTCAAAAAATCCTTTGAAAGACAATGAGAATAATATAAGAGAATATGTAAACAGTTTTGTACAATAGTCGATTGTTGAAAAATAGAAAATCAGATATTCTTTCTTTACTAAACTTTAGTTAAATAAATTCATACGAAATAGTTATCTAGCTAATTACTTCTAAATTTGAGTTGGACTATAAAACCATTAACTATGAAAAGACATGCCACCGCAGTTTGGAAAGGTTCCTTAAAAGAAGGAGCAGGGAAGTTAAGCACACAAAGTACTACTTTGTCAAATACCCAATATTCGTTTACTTCAAGATTTGAGGAAGGAGTAGGGACCAATCCCGAAGAATTAGTAGCGGCTGCTCATGCAGGTTGCTTTACCATGCAGTTGACTGCTTTTATTGGAGAAACTCCGGCAGTTATCGAAAGTATAGATACCAAATGTGTGATTAACTTAGTAGAAGGTTCTATTATCGGTTCGCATTTGACAGTACAGGCAAAAATTAGTGGTATTACCGATGCTGTTTTTCAGGAACTAGTGACCAAAGCTGAAAAGAATTGTCCAATTTCTAAATTATTCAATACCGAAATTACTACTACAGCCACTCTAGTATAAGTACTATTTTTTTAATACAAGAAAAGAGCTAATTGAATGAATTAGCTCTTTTTTTATGAATGTTTTTCTTTTTTATTGGTAAATCAAAGTCGGTTTTCCCTCTACACAAGCCACGCTTTTGGGAACAGGGGTAATATCACAAGTCGAATTGGCTCCCGATTTTTTATTGAAGATTTCTACAGCAGTATTATAAGCCTTAATTTTGGTATCGAATGCCGTTACGTTTATTTTTTTTGCATAAGGAATATAAGTGGCTACACCGCCGCAAGGTTTAACTCCAATTCCCTTAAATGACCATTCTTGCGCATTAGTACAAGTCATCGTGTTGGCCAATGACATACTGATAATTTCATTATACATAGCTTCTAGTGCTTTTGCATCATAGTCTTGATCTGTGCTCTCTTCATTACTGCAAGAAACCAATGTAATACAAATTGCCATTAGCATATAAGTTATTTTCTTCATAAGTACTGATTTAAGATTAGTATATCTAAGAGGAAATAAACACTAAAAGGTTGCGTCAGTACACTGAAATGTTGCAGCAAAATGGGTTGTTATTGTACTAATTTGATACCTAAGAAAATTATTTGTTTTTTCGTTTTGGGCAATATACATATCCAAAACTAAGTTCGGAGAAATCTGCTTGTCCCAAGTTCGAGTTAATAGTTGCAGCTATAAAAACATTATGTTTCGGTGCTTTTTTTGCAGTAATGGCATAGTAACGAAAACCCAAACGAGACGAAATGTATTGCTTTACCTTTGCTTTGGTACCAAATTCGTCAGCGATATAGCCTGTTGCGGTATAGCTTCCGTTATTTACATACCAATCTAATTTGTAGGCTGGTTTGTAAAGATTAATGCCGAGTTCTGCTTCTACACTGAAATGATTTATTAGAATTTCACAATTACCAAATATTCCAAAAGCAGTTGCATTTTGATAGGGATTGTTTGTCAATTTTTGAAAATTCGTAGTTACTATGCTGCCTTCCTCTTTGATGTAATCATAATAATCTTCATAGAATCTATAATAGAAGTTTAGTCCATATTTGAACGATTTGTTCTTTATTCTTCCCATCCCAAAAGAGGCTGTGTATACATTTTTAAGAGAATTATAATTTCTGAATAGTGTTTTATATCCCAATCCCAATCGAGTAGTATAGTAGGTTTGTGTCTCAGATGGATTAGTATTAGCAGTCTCCTCTGATAAAGGAATGGTATTTTTTGTAAAATTGAATTCGGTTTTAACTGTGGCTAAATAAGAATTCAAACCAAGATTTGGCCAGCGAGTGTGACCATTGGAAAAGTGGGTAAGTCCACCACCAATTTTAATATTGAAATCTTTTCGATGTATTAAATCATAATACAAAAAGGATCGAAAAGCCCAAGTAAAGTGTGTTGAGATAGCATGGTTACCAGGATTGGTTACTTTATCGTAGATAAGATTATTATAGGAACCACCTAAACTTACTTGAAAACGGATTCTATCTGTGACTTTATTCAAAATGCCAAAATCGAAAAAAGGCATTAAAGTAATGCCATAACCAACTTTTTCTTGATTCCCAAAATCAGCATAGGAGACCAAAATTCCCGTTTTGGGATAGTTCAGAACTTTAGCCCAACTGTTGTTTTCATAAGTCGTGGTCCCTAATGTAAGGTCAATTCCTTGTTGATTTTTTGTTTCGGGAAAAATACTTAGTGGCGGCATTGTTTGCCCTATTGAATAACCAATACCAATAAAGTTATAGTTCTGTTTAGAGCTTGTGTTATTTTCTTGTGCTATTGTAATTGAGCTAACTAATACAATTAGAAATACTATTGTTTTTTTTAAAATCATTTTTGGGAGTCTATAATTTGATTTAGAAGCAAAATCAAATTGAAAAGAGTTACTATTGCTGAATTTTTGGTGATTAAAAATAAGGACAACAATCAATTTAAATTGCTATTCAAATAAATCCGAAGATAAATAACGATCACCTCTATCACAGATAATCGCAACAATAACACCAGATTCTATAGTTTCGGCTATTTTCAAAGCAGCTGCTACCGAACCACCGCTGCTCATTCCAGCAAATACACCTTCTTCTTTGGCCAAACGCTTGGTCATAGCTCTAGCTTCCGTTTCGGTAACTTCAATAACGGTATCTACTTTTGAAGCATCAAAAATTTTAGGTAAATATTCTTGTGGCCATTTGCGAATGCCTGGAATTTGTGAGCCATCACTAGGTTGCGCTCCAACAATTTGAATAGCAGGATTTTTTTCTTTCAAATAGGTTGAGGTACCAATAATGGTTCCAGTTGTTCCCATAGCCGATACAAAATGAGTTACAGTCCCTTCTGTATCTTCCCATATTTCTGGACCTGTGGTGTTGTAATGTGCCTTCCAATTGTCCTCATTGGCAAATTGGTTGAGCATAATATAACCACCTTCGGCTACTTTTTTGTCGGCATAATCTCTGGAGCCTATTATTCCGGTACTTGCTGGAGTCAAAATTACAGTGGCTCCGTAGGCTCTCATAGTTTGGGTGCGTTCTATTGTGGAATCTTCGGGTAGAACCAATTCTATTTCGATATTGAATAATTGCGCAATCATTGCCAAAGCGATACCGGTGTTTCCACTGGTTGCTTCGATTAATTTATCGCCTTTCTTGATGTCTCCTCGTTCAATTGCCGATTTAATCATATTGTAGGCTGCACGGTCTTTTACACTGCCTCCAGGATTGTTACCTTCAAGTTTTAGCAACAATTTTACGTTTGGATTTTGAACTAAATGTTGACTTATTACTAATGGTGTGTTTCCAATAAGATCGACTAACTTTTGTGGTTTCATTATCGTTTTTCTTTTATCTTAACCTCAGTTGTTGTTGTGTTTAATACTGTAGAATCGGCTGGAATGGATTTGGTAACCCATGAGTTTCCACCAACAATACTATTTTGTCCTATTACTGTTTCGCCTCCAAGTATAGTGGCATTGGCATAAATGCATACATTTTTTTCAACTGTTGGATGGCGTTTGGCATTTTTCATTTCTTTACTAACACTTAGCGCACCCAAAGTGACTCCTTGGTATATTTTGACGTTTTCTTCAATTACTGTCGTTTCACCGATTACAATTCCAGTAGCGTGATCAATAAAAAACGGTGAAGCTATTGAAGCGCCTGCATGAATATCGGTTCCCGTAATTCGATGTGCATATTCACTCATTAATCTGGAGAAAAGTAATAGATCAAGCAAATACAGTTCATGACTTAGTCTATAAATAGCAATGGCATAAAAGCCAGGATAAGCAAGATATACTTCTTCAATGCTATTAGAAGCCGGGTCATTTTTTAAAATATAAGCGGCATCTTGATTGAGTTTTTCTAAGACTAATGGTAATTTTTCAAGGAAATTATCCCAAGCACATTCGCAAAGATCTTCGGGTTTTTTGCAGGCAATTTTTGCAATTTCTTTGAATTGAATTTCCAATTCATCAATGCTTTGATCTAGAGGAGCATTTGAGTCAAAAAGGGTATAGAATAGCTTTTCAGTAAAAGCTTCTGTTTTAGTTTTTATGCTATAATTAATAGTTAAATGACTCTTGTGCGAACGAATATTTTGAATGATTTGCTGTCTTGACACAATGATAAAATTATAAAATGAATTCGAAGTCGTAAAAGTAAGGTGTTTTTTAGAGATAGCCCTATTTTTGAAAGTAATAAATATAACTTTAGTCTATTTTTTTGATAGATTGTGTAGGAGAGATATTTATATTGTTTTTAAGAAGTTACTTTCTACTAATGATGTAAATTAGCTCAATACTAGTTCTGACCATTAAATCATTATTATGAAAAACAATCCAACTTTCAAAAGTGATCTCTCCAATATTGAGTTTCCAATAAACGAACGAATTTCGGGTCACGCTATACAAAATCCCATTTTAGGACTTATAAAAGAGGATTATCCTGATTTTACTAGTGATCAATTCATAGCAATATCTGAGTTGAATTTTTATAGAGAAAAATACATTTCTAATTATCTTATGACTGAAATCGGAGAATTGAGTCATTTGGAGCAACATGTTGTTGGTTCTATGAAGGAGGATACTTCTTTGGTTTCACAGGTTGAGGACGAGATAGAAAACCGTACTTTTGGTCAAATTGTGGCAGACAAAGTTGCGGCTTTTGGTGGAAGTTGGACTTTTATTATTTGTTTTGGGTTCTTTATTTTAGTGTGGATTTGCATGAATGTTTATGTTTACCTAAACAAAGGGTTTGATCCTTATCCGTTTATTTTGTTGAATTTAATTTTATCTTGTTTGGCGGCTTTACAAGCTCCAGTGATTATGATGAGTCAAAATCGTCAAGAAGAAAAAGATAGAGAACGGGCCAAAAAAGATTATATGATCAATCTAAAATCAGAATTAGAAGTACGTATGTTGCATGATAAATTAGATCATCTCATCCAGCACCAACAACATGAGTTAATTGAAATTCAAAAAGTGCAAATCGAAATGATGAATGATATTTTGAGTCGAATGAAAATGTAATTCGGTATTAAAAATGCTTATAAACATAGCCGCCAAGCACAAAAATAAGATTAATAGCGATTAGAAATGTCAATACATTTTTGGTAAGGACTGTTTTTTTGGTACTATAAAATAAAAGAATTCCAACAAACATAGCAAGCATAGAGTATACAGCTGGATACATAGTAAAAGCCGCAGACCATTCTCCCCTAAGTAACAAAAGTAAGGCACGTTGAAACCCACAACCCAAACATTCTATGCCAAATAGTGTTTTGCTCAAACAAGGAATCATGTATTTTTCTAAATGCATTGCTTTTAATTTGATACAATTTTACAAAAAAAAGCTGATTCCTTTTTCAATAATCAATCTCACCATTTTTATTTCTTATTTTTGAAACTTGAAATTTTTTAAGATGAAGAAATTGATGGTTTTGATAATGGCGGTAGCCATTGGAGTAGCATTTTATGAGCAGAGTAACCCCAACAAGAATCCCTATTTAATGATTGTGGCTGTCGTTGTTTTTATGTTTGGTTTGATGCGATTAAGTGCAAAAACACCTAGTAAGAATCAAGATAAAGATGATAATGATGTGGAGTAAAGGAGATAAAGTAGCAGTTTTAGACGATGATATTAATGGTATTGTTGTGGCTGTAAAGGGCACTCAAATCACTATTGAAACCGAAGATGGTTTCGTTATGAATTTTGATGAAAAAGAATTGGTTCGATTAAATGAAACTAACAATTTAATGGATTCCATTAGAAGAATTAATGTAGATGAAATTATCAAGGAAAAAACATTACCCAAACCCAGAAGTTTTGTAAAAGAACGCAAAGAGAAAAGAGAAGGCGGTGTTCCAGAATTTGATTTGCATATCGAAAAATTAGTCCCTAATAAACGGGGTATGTCTAATTATGATATTTTAACATTACAAGCCGAAACCGCCAAGCGACATATAGAATTTGCTATTAAGAATAGAATTCCAAAAATTGTATTTATTCATGGTGTTGGAGAAGGAGTCCTCAAAGCCGAATTGGATTTTCTTTTAGGACGATACGATAATATTTCCTTTCAAGATGCCAATTATCAAAAATATGGTTTGGGCGCTACCGAAGTGTATTTTAAACAAAATAGTAAATAGTACTACATAAAAAAAAGGTCAATTCACTAGAATTGACCTTTTTTTATGCTTAAAAATGAAGGGCTAATTGGTGATTAATTCTCCATAGATGTAATTATCACCCAACGAAAAATCATCACTTCCTCTTACCATTTTAACTTTTTTAAGTACTATAGTGTGTTTGAATCCAGTTCCAAAAGTTGTGGTAGTAACTTCGATTATACCCTCGCTATTGGCAACACCAGTAGCAGCTTTCCATTCTTGAAAAAGGGTTGGTGTTGTTGGGGTAGTGGTGTTGCAAAAATAACTTTCTGTCAAAAGACCAGTATACGATCTGTAGATTAAAGAATTGGTTGTGCTACCAATTAATGCCGTTCTTGGTGTATTCAATGGTGTTACTTCGTTTTTAATCAATCCATCTTCGATGTTGTTTAAGGTTAAGGCCTCACTATTGATGAAATTGTATACTTGTTTAGTGGTAGCACACTGCCCTAAAGTTTTGGTAAAAGCAAATGGGATTGAAGTTACTGTAGTTGTATAATCACCAAATATGAATTCATTATACACTTGGGTGCCATTTGTTTTTTGAAACGTGATGTTTTTGAGTACAATGTAATGGTTGTAACCTGTAATTTTGGTGCTATTAGTTGTGGCATCTGTTGTTTTTATTGGAGTACTAGTAATCACTATCTTTCCGCCGGCTTCTGCAGTCCATTGGTCAACTACAATTGGTGTGGCTGGGGGAATGGTTTCACAAATATTGTCCGCTTTTACGGTTCCGTTAAAAAAACGATAGACTACTCTAATACTTCCTCCAATGGTGATTTCTTGTGTTTTGGTTTCACTTGGGAAAATAAATCCTGGAAGTTCTAATAACAGAGCTTCTTTTTCATTTAGTTTGTAAATAATATCATTGTTGGCGCAGGTAGCAACCGTTGCTTTGTCAAAATTAATGTCTTCCAAAAAAAGATCGCCGTCATCACAGCCGCTAATCATAACTGCTAAGAATAGTATTCCTAAAAATCGTTTCATTTCTTTACTTTATTTTAAGCAAAAATAGAATTTTTAATTGGTATCCGCTTCATTCCTGATTTTAAAATGATGTTAATGTGAGCTGATTTATTTTGGAAGAAAAAGACAAGCCAAATGAAATTAGTACCTTTGCCGTCCTATTTAATATACATGAAACAAACGAAACATTACCTTGCTGCATTTTCTGCATTTTTTATATGGGGATTTTTCAGCTTGGCACTGAAACCTATTGCCGATTTTCCTTCTTTGGATATTCTTTTCTATCGTGTTTTTTTAAGTGTTTTTCTTTTAACGCTTTTGAATGTGTTTTTTAGAAAAAGTGTGATTCGAGAGAATTGGCTTCTTTTTCAGAATTTTGAACCAAAAGTTAAGAAAACGATTGTATGGTTGACACTAGGAGGAAGTTTGATATTAGCTTCGAATTGGTTTATTTTTATTTATGTTGTCAATCACGTTAGTGTGAAGGCGGGTTCCTTGGCTTACTTGATTTGCCCGATATTGACGACCGTTTTCGCCTTTTTTCTTTTAAAAGAAACACTTTCAAAAGCACAATGGTTTGCGGTTTCATTGAGTGTTGTAAGTTGTTTGTTGTTATCGATGAATGATTTACATGATATTTTTTACAGCTTGGTAGTAGCGGCAACGTATGCTCTCTATTTAGTAAGTCAACGGAAAAATAATCAAATGGATAAACTTTTGGTGCTTAATGTGCAGTTGCTTTTTATTGCTTTGTTGATACTGCCATTTTATCCTATTTATAGTGGTCCACTGCCTACAACGCCTTTGTTTTATATTTGTTTGTTATGTATTGTGGTCTTTTTTACCATTATTCCTTTGTTTTTAAATTTGTTTGCATTGAAAGGAATTTCCTCAGCGACTGTTGGAATTTTGATGTATATTAATCCAATTATTAATTTTGCTATTGCTCTGCTGTATTTCAAAGAACAAATAAATGGAATTCAACTCTTTTCGTATATACTGATTTTGATTTCTGTTGTGATTTTTAATAAGAAAGTCATTTTGGAACTGTTGAAAAAATCAAAAGAAAAACGATTGGTTGCCTAAATAGCCTCTGGTTTTACAGGGTTTGCGTGAGGGTAGTAGTGGAGCTCTTTTTTAGAGACTTTTTCAGGCTCTAAAAAAAGCGGGAACGGATGCCCGACCCGACTTTTTCTGGCGGGGCACGCCCAAATAAAAATGAATAGTATTTAGTTATGAAATCGCCACTAACAACAAGTTGTGTGATTAATCACCGATAAATAAAAGGCGATACCATATATGACCACTGACAAATGAATTTTACATATATGAAAAAAGTATATCTCGACAATGCTTCTACAACTGCGATGCGTCCCGAAGTGATTCAGGTGATGGTGGATTGTATGGCGCAAGATTACGGAAATCCGTCGTCTACGCATAGTTTGGGGCGTCACGCCAAAAGTATTTTGGAACTGTCTAGAAAGAGCATTGCTAAGGCTTTGAATGCAACGGCGCAAGAGATTTTGTTTACATCGGGTGGGACAGAGGCCAATAATTGGATTTTGCGCTCGGCAGTGAAGGATTTGAAGGTGAGGCGAATTATTTCGAGCAAAATGGAACATCATGCGGTTTTGTATCCTATTTTGGAATTGCAAAAGGAGTTTGATATTCAAGTGGAATATGTAGAAAATTCGGCTGATGGCGTTCTTGATTTGACGCATTTAGTAGACTTGCTTTCGGAATCTACAGAGAAAACGTTGGTGAGCTTGATGCATGTGAACAATGAAACGGGCGTGGTTTTGGATTTGGAACGCGTTTCACAAATTTGTCAAGAGCATCATTCGTTGTTTCACTCTGATACGGTGCAATCTATAGGCAAAGCGATTTTGGATTTGCAAAAAGTACCTATCGATTTTATAGTGAGCAGCGCTCATAAATTTCACGGCCCCAAAGGGGTTGGTTTTGCATTTATTCGAAAAAATTCGGGTTTGCAGCCTTTGTTTTTTGGTGGAGAGCAAGAAAAAGGACTGCGTTCTGGAACGGAAGCAATTCATCAAATTGCAGGAATGGCAAAGGCTTTGGAAGTTTCTTATGCTAATTTAGAAGCTGAACAGCAGCAAATCAGTGCTCTAAAGCAGTATTGTTTGGAACAATTAGCGTTGCACTTTCCTGGAGTAAAAGAAAATGGAACTGCTACTTTTTATCCGATTTTGAATGTTCAATTGCCTTTTTCAGCGGATAAAACGGCTATGATTTTGTTTTATTTGGATATGAAAGGGATTTTTGTTTCGAGAGGAAGTGCTTGCCAGTCGGGTAGTGTGAAGCCCTCGCATGTGTTGGCTGAAATGCTCTCGGAAGAAGATTTGAAAAAACCAAGTTTACGAATATCGTTCAGTCATTTATCTACTCAAGAAGAAGTAGATTTGTTGATTGAAGCGTTGAAAGGCGTTTAAGGCTCTTTTATAAAACAAAAAACCTGACAATTGAAAAGTTGTCAGGTTTTTTTATTTGTTTAAACTTTTTTTACCACACTTCGGTACCTCAGTGCAGGCTAGAGACATAGAATTTACTTTGTCAAAAGATTATTATGGACATTTTGCTATTCACATAGCTTATTCTATGTGTGAAATAGTGCTATTTCTATTTTTTCTTTTCGGGTTTGTATTCAATCTATGATTCTATGTGGTTAATTTTTATTTACTCAAAGTATTGAAGTATATAATTGTTATTCAAACAATCCTTCGATGCTCAAATAGCGTTCCCCAGTGTCGTAGCAAAAAGTTAGTACCGTTGCCCCTTCTGGGATTTCGTTTAGTTTTTTGGCCACAGCAGCTAAAGATGCACCAGATGAAATACCTAAAAGGATTCCTTCTTCTTTAGCGACTCTTTGTGCATAAGAAAATGCCTCGTCTTTGCTAATTTGTATGGTTCCGTCAAGTATTTCAGTGTGTAAATTGGTGGGTATAAAACCTGCACCAATCCCTTGAATAGGGTGCGGACTAGGAGCACCACCACTAATTACCGGTGAAGCTTCTGGTTCTACCGCAAAAACTTTTAGATTGGGAAAGTGCTGTTTTAGGATTTCTGCACAACCTGTAATATGTCCACCAGTACCTACTCCGGTGATGAGATAGTCAATTCCGTTTGGAAAGTCATTGATGATTTCTTGGGCAGTTTTTTGCTTGTGCACTTCTATATTTGCTGGGTTTTCAAATTGTAGCGGTGACCAAGAATTAGGAATCTCGTTGATTAATTCTTGTGCTTTTTCGATAGCGCCTTTCATTCCTTTTTCGCGTGGTGTCAATACAAATTCTGCACCGTAGATACTCATTAAGCGACGTCTTTCTATCGACATGGATTCCGGCATTACCAAAATAAGGCGATATCCTTTTACTGCAGCCACCATAGCTAAACCAATTCCGGTGTTGCCTGAGGTTGCCTCGATGATGGTGCTGCCTTTTTGTAAAATTCCTTTTGCTTCAGCATCTTCAATCATGGCTAAAGCAATACGGTCTTTGATACTAGCCCCAGGATTGGCGCGTTCTAATTTTATCCAAACCGAGTTTTTTTCTCCAAATAGTTTGTTGATTTTTACATGAGGCGTGTTGCCAATCGTTTCGAGTATGTTGTTATAATTCATAGTTGTATTTTTAAATTTTAAATCCTAGTAAATTTATAGAATAAATTGTATTTAACAAATAGCTAACCGTTAATTCTATGATAAAATGAAATTACATAAAAAAATCCGTTTTGTGTTGAACAAAACGGATTCTATATTTATCTATAATCTACTTAAGAAGATTTAAAACAAAATGTTACAAGTGAATTACTTCTCCGTAAGCATCAGCAACGGCTTCCATAACTGCTTCACTCATAGTTGGGTGAGGGTGGATAGCTTTTAAGATTTCGTGACCTGTAGTTTCTAATTTACGAGCTACAACTGCTTCAGCAATCATATCCGTAACACCAGCACCAATCATATGACATCCTAACCATTCTCCGTATTTGGCATCGAAAATTACTTTTACAAAACCATCAGCAGCTCCAGCGGCTTTTGCTTTTCCTGAAGCAGAGAATGGGAATTTTCCAATTTTCAATTCGTATCCTTTTTCTTTGGCTTGTTTTTCTGTCAAACCAACAGAAGCGATTTCTGGTGTTGCATAAGTACAACCAGGTACATTTCCGTAATCGATTGGTTCTACGTGAAGACCTGCAATTTTTTCAACACAGTTGATTCCTTCTGCAGAAGCAACGTGCGCCAAAGCTTGACCTGGAGTTACATCTCCAATAGCGTAGTAACCTGGAATGTTAGTAGCATTGTATGCATTTACTAAAATTTTATCTCTATCAGTAGCAATACCTACTTCTTCTAATCCAATGTTTTCGATGTTGGTTTTAATTCCAACAGCTGATAAAATGATATCTGCCTCTAAAACTTCTTCACCTTTAGCGGTTTTTACAAACGCTTTCACGCCAGCACCAGTAGTATCGATGCGTTCTACAGAAGAGTTAGTCATAATTTTAACTCCTGCTTTTTTCATAGAACGTTCCATTTGTTTAGAAATGTCTTCGTCTTCTACAGGAACAATATTTGGCATAAATTCTACAATAGTAACATCTGTTCCCATTGAGTTGTAGAAATGTGCAAACTCCACTCCAATTGCTCCAGAACCTACAATAATCATAGATTTAGGTTGAGTAGGTAAAGTCATGGCTTGTCTGTAACCAATTACTTTTACACCATCTTGCGGTAAGTTAGGTAATTCACGAGAACGAGCACCTGTAGCAATAATGATGTGATCGGCACTGTATTCCGTTACTTTTCCATCCTTATCAGTAACGTCTAGTTTTTTACCTGGTTTTATTTTTCCGAAGCCTTCAATAACATCGATTTTGTTTTTTTTCATAAGGAACTGAACTCCTTTGCTCATTCCGTCAGCTACATTACGGCTTCTTTTAACTACAGCACCAAAATCTTTATCAAATTCTTTTACAGTCAATCCATAGTCAGAAGCATGTTTTAAATAATCAAAAACTTGTGCTGATTTTAGTAAGGCTTTAGTTGGTATACATCCCCAATTTAAGCAAACGCCGCCTAAGTTTTCTTTTTCGATTACAGCTACTTTAAAACCCAATTGTGAAGCTCTAATTGCTGTAACATAACCTCCAGGACCACTTCCTAAAACTATAATATCGTATTTCATTTTTTTTAATTTTAATTTTTAAAATAGGATGAATTTGTGTGTAAAAAAATCATGGTGTTTTTTCACTCGGTCACAAAATTAAGGATTTATTCTGTTTTGAGAAAGTTTCATTAATAGAATGTGACAATCTAACAAATTTAGTCAGTTATTTAATTTTTTGCAATTTCTAAAAAGAACTTCAAAACTAATTCGCTATTGAAAACTGCGAATCGTATAGGTTTTTATAAAATCCTTTTTCTAGATTGATTAATTCCTGATGGGTTCCTTGTTCTACAATCAAACCTTTGTCCATGACTACGATTTTATCGGCGTTTACAATCGTAGCCAAACGGTGCGCAATCACTATAGATGTTCTGCCTTGTGTAATGGTTTCGGTAGCACGCTGAATCAATTCTTCAGAATAGGTGTCGATAGATGAAGTGGCTTCATCCAAAATCAAAATACTTGGATTGGACACAAAAGCTCGTAAAAAAGCAATTAATTGACGTTGACCAGAAGAAAGCATTACCCCGCGTTCTTTCACGTCAAAATTATAATCATCAGGCAAACTCATAATAAAGTCATGCACCCCAATTTTTTTGGCAGCAGTTATTACTTCTTCTCTCGTGATTTCTGGATTATTAAGGGTAATGTTGTTGTAAATAGTATCGGCAAACAAAAACACATCCTGAAGAACCACAGCAATTTGCTTGCGTAGTGAACTTAAAGTATAATTTTCAATATTGTGATGGTCGATATCAATAGAACCGCTATTAATCTCGTAAAAACGATTCAATAAATTGATTATAGTCGATTTTCCTGCGCCCGTAGAACCCACAATAGCAATGGTTTGTCCTGCGCTAACTTCTAAATCAATGCCTTTGATTACTTCTTCATCCTGAATATAACCAAAACGAACGTCTTTAAAAAGAATGTTTCCTTCAAAAATAGGCGCCTCTACGGTTCCAGTATCCTGAATTTGGTCTTCTGTATCCAAAATATCAAATACGCGATTGGCTGCAATCATTCCCAATTGCATTTCGTTGAATTTATCCGCGATTTGGCGCAAGGGGTTAAATAGCATTCCGATAAACATAGTATAGGAAAATAAATCACCAAATGTGGTAAAGTTATCACCATTTAGGATTTTAATACCCCCAAACAAAACGATAAATCCTAAAGTTAGCGAAGAAATAATATCTGCAATAGGGAAGAAAATAGAGTTGTACAAAATGGTTTTAATCCACGCTTTTCTATGTTTATCATTAATGTTTTTGAATTTATCAAACTCAATATCTTCACGATTGAATAACTGAACGATTTTCATTCCTGTTACGCGTTCTTGAACGAATGTATTCATATTCGCAATTTGGGTACGTACTTCCTCAAAAGCCACTTGCATTTTCTTTTGGAAAATACGCGTGAAAAAGACCAAAACTGGCATGGCTACAATAACAATCCAAGTGAGTTTCCAGTTCATGTAGAACATAAAAATAAGTACCACTAGCATTTTCATCAAATCACTAATAATCATGAAAAGTCCTTGACTAAAAATACGTGCAATCGCTTCAATGTCCGATACACATCGGGTTACGACTTGTCCAACAGGAACCAAATCAAAGTATTTCATCCTAAAACTGAGCAAATGCGCAAACAATTTAATTCTGATGTCTTTAATAATATCTTGTCCCAACCAATTGGCCCAAAACACAAAATAGAATTGCGAAAAAACTTCAAGAAGCAACACAATTCCCATTAAGGTAACATACAACAGTAAACCTTGTTGGTCATGCGTTTTGATGTACCCATCGACAGTTTGCTTTAACAAATAGGGGCGTAAGGCAGCAAAAATAGATAGGGAAATCGCAAATGCTATCACTCCATTAAATCGCAACTGATATGGCTTGGTGTATTTTAAAATTCTCTTGAATAATCGAGTATCGAATGCTTTTGCTTTCATGTTTAGGAGCTATTTCCCGCTATTCGTGCAAATGTAATTCACTGAACTCCTATGTAAATAAAAGTTGAGTGAAGTAATCTTTTTTGTTTTTAAAGGAAAAACAAAAAAGTATTTCCACTACTATCGGGGCTATTTTAGGTATTCATAATTAATTTCGGTTAAGTACAAACCATGTGCTGGCACCGAAAAACCTGCTTTTTCTCTGTTTTTGCTTTTTATGATGTTTTCAAAATCATCCAAAGTGATTTTATGTAATCCCACATTGACTAATGTTCCTACAATAGAACGCACCATGTTTCGCAAAAAACGATTGGCCGAAATGGTAAAAATCAATCGATTGTTTTCCTTTCTCCAAACAGCGTCAAATATAGTGCAATCAAATGTATTTACGTCGGTATTCACTTTCGAAAAGCACTGAAAGTCGGTATGATTTAACAATAATTTAGCAGCTTCATTCATTAATGCCACATCTAAATCTTGATGGTAATACCAACTGAGTCCCTCAAGGAAAGGATTTTTTATGGTATTGATATGGTATTCATACGTGCGTTTGGTAGCATCAAATCGGGAATGCGCTTCATCGCTTACGGGGATAATGTCAAATATGGCGATGTCTTTTGGTAAATACGAATTGAGTTTGTGCACTAGCGATGTTGTTTCCAGTTTTTTTTCGCTATCAAAATGAGCATACATTTGGCTGGCATGCACGCCAGTATCAGTTCTGCCAGCACCCATAATATTGATTGTGGTGTTCAATAGCACCGAAAGGGCTTTGTTCAGCGTTTCTTGTACAGAGCTGGCATTGGGTTGGTATTGCCAACCGTGATAAGCAGTTCCGTTATAGGCTAGTTGTATAAAGTACCTCAAGATGTTTTGTGATTTTTGGATTGAAATCGTTTACTTGTTATACAATGATATGGCAACGATTTCTTGTTTTTATTGGCTGCAAATTTACAATCTTTAGACTGATTTTTTTGATTTTATATCATTTTTGTAACTGCCTGAAAAAATGCCGAATGTTTGATTCTAGCCCCGATGGGAGGGAATATCCTTTTTTCTAGACCTTGTAGGTTGCTAAACCGGAGAGGTGTAGAAAAAAGATAGGAAGGACAGCGGGAATCCCTGTTTATTTTTGCCTTTTGTTTGGCTCCAAAAAAAAAGAACTTCAAATTTTGGTTAGAATGGGAGAGAAGCGCTTATTTTTGCTGTTTTTTACTTTTAAATTCCATTGGTATGACCAAAATTCTTTTGCTTTCGGATACGCACAGCCACATCGATGAGGCGATTTTGAAACATGTAGCTTGGGCCGATGAAGTTTGGCATGCGGGGGATATTGGAGATTTGAGTGTGACCGATACGCTAAAAAAACATAAGCCGTTGCGAGCCGTGTATGGTAATATCGATGGAATGGAAGCCAGAACTGAATTTCCGTTACACAATCGGTTTATGTGTGAGCAAGTTTCGGTTTGGATTACGCACATTGGTGGGTATCCGGGTAAATACAATCCTGCCATTAGAGATGAAATGGCTACGAATCCGCCAAAATTATTTATATGTGGGCACTCTCATATTTTGAAAGTTCAATTTGATAAGAAGCATAATTTGTTGCACATGAATCCAGGAGCTGCTGGGAAAAGTGGTTTCCATCAAGTTCGTACACTGTTGCGATTTGTTATTGATGGCGATAAAATTAAAGACTTAGAGATAGTGGAAATGAAAAAATAATTACGTAACAGGAATAATAAGTTTGATGGTTGTTCCTTGATTTTTTTTGGATTTGATTACGAATTCTCCTTTCATATTATTGATTCGTGCTTTGATTCTGTTGATTCCGTAACCATCGATGCTGTTTTTTTGGAGGTCATCAAATCCTTTTCCGTTATCTTTTATTTTGATGGATAATTGATTGTTTTCAAGACTAGTTTCTAGTTTTGCCAAGTTGGCTTTACTGTGTTTTAAAATATTATTTAGTAGTTCTGAGATAATGAAATAGATTTTCATTTCTAAAGCTTCGTCAAATCGGGTTTGAGTATCGATGGTATTCAAAAATTCAAATTTAATTTTTGAATTCGAGTTTTTTTCACACAAATCATCCAAGGCATATAATAAACCAAATCGCACCAAAAGTGAAGGCATCAATTCATGAGATAAGTCTCGTACTTTATGATGGGCGTCTTCAAGAATGTATTTTGTCTTTATGATTTCATCACATTGATTTTGATTCATAGCACTAAAAACATTGAGATGCATTCCTGCTGAAGACAATAAAGCACTAATGTTGTCGTGTAGAAAAGCCGCAATTTTTTTACGCTCGGACTCTTGACCATCAATGGTTGCATTGATGATGTTTTGTTGTACTTTACTTTGTATTTCTTTTAATCGATTGTATTGTTTTAGTTTTTCATTTTGTGAAAAAGCATAAAAAATTAAGAAAACTAAAAGAGAAAGCGTAACGACTAAAATTACAATTTTTTTGTTGCGAGATTGCTGTTCTAGCCAATACGTCTCCTTTGATTTGTAGGTGTTTGATATTTTATTTATTTCTCTTTTGTATTCTTCTACCTCTAGATTAATTCCAGTGTTTTTAGCAGTTTTTACTTTGCTATCGTTTAAGATTTGGTTGTTTAAATCATCGTGTTTTTTGCTAAACTTGTAGGCTTCTTCAAACTTCTTGATTTTGGCTAAAAACAAGGAATAATTGTAGTAGGTTACCGATAAATCAAATTTCTCGTTGCTTTTTTCACCGTATTGAATTGCTTTTTTATAAAAAGCATCTGCTTTTATGGGGTCATTCTTGTATTCTGCATACAATCCATTTAGCATATTCAAGATGACTAAAGTTGATTCATCGGCAAATTTACCCTCATATTTGTTTAAATAATCAAGAAAAGGTTTAGCTACTTTGTATTGACTTTCTTGAAAATAAGCCCAAGTAATATTTAGTTTTCTCAAAAATATTTTAGATGTATCCTTAATTTTTTCGGTGTGAACTAAGGATTTTTTATAATATTCAATGCCTTTTTTGAAGTCCTTTTTTTCGAAAAAATAAATATTAGCTAAATTATTATAAATTTTACCTTTTAAGGTGTCGTCAGTTGTTTTGATAGCATGTTTCAAACTTTTTTCGTAGTAAAAGAATGCTTTGTCAAGCATAAAAAGATCGTCAAAATTAACTCCGATAACATTGTATGATTTGGCAATTAAGTATTGGTTTTTTAAAAGTGTAGCCTGTTTTAGGGCTAAATTAGCCTGTTTTAAAGAAGTCTCATAATGATCACTTTTCCAGTTTTCAATGGCTTTGTTGAGTAAAATGTAGGTGCTTTTTTTAGTAATACCCTCATGTTGAGCGAAACCAAAAGTTGGAAATATAAAAAGAATTAAAATGAAATTTATTAAAGAATTTAATCTAAAAACCATATGCATTCATTAGCGTTTGTAAAGGGAAATAAGAATGTATTTCAAGAATATTATTAAAATAAATTTAACTAACAGGAACTTGAAGTTCAATCGTAGTTCCTTGATTTTTCTTGGAGTTGATAACAAATTCACCTTTCATGTTATTGATTCGAGCTTTGATTCGATTAATACCATAACCATCAGTACTGTTTTTTTGAAGGTCATCAAATCCTTTTCCGTTGTCTTTTATTTTGATGGATAGTTGGTTGTTTTCTAGATTGGTTTCGATTCTAGCCCAATTGGCTTTACTGTGTTTTAAAATATTATTGAGCAGTTCTGATATAATAAAATAAATTTTCATCTCAAAAGCTTCATCAAATCGGGTTTGCGTATCTATGGTATTGAAAAATTCAAATTTAATTTTTGAATTCGAGTTTTTTTCACACAAATCATCCAAGGCATATAATAAACCAAATCGCACCAAAAGTGAAGGCATCAATTCATGAGATAAGTCTCGTACTTTATGATGGGCGTCTTCAAGAATGTATTTTGTCTTTATGATTTCATCACATTGATTTTGATTCATAGCACTAAAAACATTGAGATGCATTCCTGCTGAAGACAATAAAGCACTAATGTTGTCATGTAGAAAAGCCGCAATTTTTTTACGCTCGGACTCTTGACCATCAATGGTTGCATTGATGATGTTTTGTTGTACTTTACTTTGTATTTCTTTTAATCGATTGTATTGTTTTAGTTTTTCATTTTGTGAAAAAGCATAAAAAATTAAGAAAACTAAAAGAGAAAGCGTAACGACTAAAATTACAATTTTTTTGTTGCGAGATTGCTGTTCTAGCCAATACGTTTGTTTTGACTTGTAGGTGTTTGATATTTTGTCTATTTCTCTTTTGTATTCATCTAATTCAAGATTTATCCCCGCAACATTGGCTTTTTTGATTTTTTCCTCGGAATTAATTTCCTCTGTTAGTTTGTTATATTTTTCAAGATATGCATAAGCTTTTTTATATGCTCCATTTTGGTTTAAAAACTTAGAATATTCGAGGTATACATAGGAAAGATCGGATTTTTCTTCTTCTTCTATTCCGTACTTTATGGCATTCTCAAAAAATGAAGTTGCTTTTTGGGTGTTTTTTTTATTACTGTGATACATACCATTTAGCATGTTGGCAATACACTTTAAAGAAGTATCTCCATGTTTTGAAAAATAGTTATTTACAAACTGTAAGTAAGGATAACCTTTGTCAAATTTTTGAATATCAAAAAAAGCCCAAGCCATATTTATTTTGGTAAATACCATTTTGGTAGTGTCCTTCATTTTTGCACTATATTCTAATGCTTTTGTATAATGGTAAATTCCTTTTTTTAAATCTTTTTTATCAAAAAAATAGATATTGCCAAGATTGTTGTTTATGGAGTATTTTGAGATATTGTTGTTGGTTTTTTCAGCAAAAATCAGCCCTTTTTTATAATAGAACATTGCTTTTTCATATTCTAACAAGCCATCAAAATTTCCACCAATGATGTTATAAATTTGGGCGATTAATTCAACATCCTTTGCTAAAATGGCATAACGCAAGGCACTTCGAGATTGAATTAATGATTTTTCATACAATTCATTATTCATATTATCTACAGCCTCTTTTGCTAGCTTAACCAGTTTTTCTCTAGGAAGTTTTTTTTCTTGAGAAAATGAAGGCACTGATGCAAATACTAATACTAATAGCAAAACTACCCATGAACTTATCATTTGCAGTCTAAAGCTAATTGAATATTGTGAAAAAAAATGCATAGTGAATGTTTACCAATTATGACTTTATCAATTTGTGTTTTAACGCATATTTCACAATACTTATGGTGTTCTTGGCTTTAATTTTTTTCATAATGTTTTTTCGGTGTGTCTCTACGGTATTGGTACTGATAAACAACTGCTCACTAATTTCTTTGCCACTATATTCAAGTGATATTAATATAATGATTTCTATTTCGCGTTCAGTAAGTGTAGGGTGTATTACTTGTGGAACCGATTTCAACTTTGGATTGTCTTTTGTAGCAGTGTTAAAGATTTTATTTTGCACTGTTTTACAAAAGTATTCTTGACCCATCATTGTAACTTGTATAGCCTCAATGATACTTTCGCTAGCACATTGTTTGGTCAAATAGCCATTAGCACCAAGCTTCATGACTTCTTTTACAATTTTTAAATCATCGTAACTCGATAAAATGATTACCTTGCATGGGAATCCTTTTTTGGAGAATTCTTTAAGTACTTGAATACCGTCTTTTTCTGGCATACTTATGTCAAGAACTAGTACATCGGCTTTGTTTTGGGTAACTTCTTCATAAATATTGGTACCATTTAAAGAAGTGCCAACAATAGTAAATCCGGGGATGGTATTTAATAGGGTTTTAATTCCGTCAATAAGTATTTGATGGTCGTCGGCTAAATGAATATTAATCGGTTGCATATTGTAGGTATAGTTCTTTTCAAATGTATTATTTTTAATTAAAACTAGTAGTATTTTTCAATAAAAAAACCCGAATTATAAATTCGGGTTTCCTTCGCACAAATAAACTAAGTTTATAGGTTTATCTCAATCTGTCCACAGATTTTACAAGATCTTCATCCTTCTTGATGGCTTTATTAGCTAAAACTAATAACACGATAGCCAAGACAGGTACAAACATCCCAATACCTTTCTCTGAAACCAAAGGGGTTTCTCCAGATAAATTTAGCGAACGATATACAAACAATCCTAATAAAATTAAATTTAATATCATATTCAATCTGCCTATTACAAATTGATTTTGTCTCTTTTTAAATGAAAAAATACTAACCAAAGATAATGTAGTACTTAATCCAAATAAACCAACATAAATTGGATTTTGCATAAAATAAAAGTCTTTGGCATCAGCTGTAGTCCATAAAGGAAAAATATACGGTACAACCAAAGTAACCAAAAAAGCTAAAAATAAATAGATGGTTTGAATTCTCTGTATCATTGTTACTAGTATTCTAACGCAAAAATATATTTTTCTTTTTAATAAATACTATTGTATGATTGAATTTTATTCGTATTATTGCATTACAAATCCGTAAGCACTTCATACTGCGGTCGATTCAAGAAAAAAAATCTATTCTATTCTTCACACGATTTCCCAAAATAAATAATCTAATAGAACATTCATGTTTGATATTTCTGCATTAAAAGAATTGAAGCTTTCTGAGCTTCAAGAAATTGCTAAAACAGCAAAAACAATAAAGTTTAATGGTGTCAAAAAAGAAACTTTAATTGGTCTTATTTTAGAGCATCAAGCTGCAACTGTCAAAGTTGATGAAGGTGTTGCTGTTAAAGATGCTGTAGATACAGAAAAGCCTAAAAGAGCTCGTATTGTACCCGCAAAAAAAGCAAATATTCCTGATAATAATTTAAGTATTTCTTTTCAAGAAGAAGACGGTAAAGCATTGAAAGTAAGTGAAGTTTCGTCTAATTCTGAAACGTTAGCATCTCCTACTAAAGAATTTAGCAAAGTAGAAAAGCCCAAAGAAGTTGATGCCGCAAAAGGGAAAACGAACAAAGCTGTAAAGTTTAATAAATCTGCATACGAGAAGAAAGTGGCACTTCAGAGGGAAAAAGAAGAAGCCAAAAATGCACCAAAAGCGCCCGAAATATCAAATGAAACTGCTACTTTGGTTTCGGAAGAAATAGTTGATATTCAGTCAACTGAAATTGCTGAAAACCCTTTACCAGCAAAAAAGATTAATCCGAATCATAATAAAAAGCAAAACGGAAACCCCAATCAAAATACTAATGGGAATGGTAATAATGGTAACGGCAATGGCAACCAGAACCCTAATTTTAAAAACAAAAAAAATAACTTTAAAGATGCCGATTTTGAATTTGATGGTATTATTGAAAGTGAAGGTGTATTAGAAATGATGCCTGACGGTTATGGTTTTCTTCGTTCATCAGATTATAATTATTTAGCATCTCCAGATGATATCTATTTATCAACTTCTCAAATTCGTTTGTTCGGATTAAAAACAGGTGATACTGTAAAAGGTGTGGTTCGTCCACCTAAAGAAGGGGAGAAGTATTTTCCATTAGTTCGAGTTTTAAAAATTAATGGTCACGATCCACAAGTAGTTCGAGATAGAGTTTCTTTTGAACATTTAACACCCGTTTTTGCTTCAGAAAAGTTTAAGTTAGCCGAGAAGCAAAGTACCATTTCAACACGAATTATTGATTTATTTTCTCCAATAGGAAAAGGGCAACGTGGAATGATCGTTGCACAACCTAAAACTGGTAAAACCATGTTGTTGAAGGATATAGCAAATGCTATTGCTGCCAATCATCCAGAAGTATACTTAATAGTTTTATTGATTGATGAACGACCAGAGGAGGTTACCGATATGCAACGCAGTGTAAGAGGAGAGGTGATTGCATCTACTTTCGATAGAGAGCCTCAAGAACACGTAAAGATTGCGAACATTGTTCTTGAAAAAGCCAAGCGATTAGTAGAATGTGGTCATGATGTTGTGGTCTTATTGGATTCAATTACTCGTTTAGCAAGAGCTTACAATACGGTTCAACCTGCATCAGGGAAAGTACTAAGTGGTGGTGTAGATGCGAATGCATTACAAAAACCAAAACGCTTTTTTGGAGCAGCAAGAAATGTTGAAAACGGGGGCTCTCTAAGTATTATTGCCACGGCATTGACAGAGACTGGTTCCAAAATGGATGAAGTTATTTTTGAAGAATTCAAAGGTACGGGTAATATGGAGTTGCAATTGGATAGAAAAATCGCAAATAAACGTATCTTTCCAGCTATCGACTTAACTTCTTCTAGTACAAGACGTGATGATTTGCTTTTGGATCAAAATACGTTGCACAGAATGTGGATTATGCGAAAATACCTTTCGGATATGAATCCTATAGAAGCAATGGATTTTATTAATGATCGATTTAAAAAGACTCGCAATAACGAAGAATTTCTGATCTCGATGAATGATTAGTTTCGTTTAGTCCTGAAAGAACAATATTAGTAAACAAACGTTCGTGTTTTAATACGATTTCATAGATAAAAAAAGCGATTTGAAGGAGTTCAAATCGCTTTTTCTTTTTATCGTATGGGGCTTAAATTCTGAATTTTCCCCCTACAGCAAGGATTCTCTGAAAAAAGAAGAAATCTTGTGATGCTTTATCGTCAGTACTCATTGTAGTTCGGATGTCATTCATGTTGATATAACCGCCTTTTAATTCTCCTTGGATATAGAAATATTTAAAGAAAGTAATATTCAAACCAGCTTTCAAGGAAGTTCCAAAACCGGATACGTGAAAGTCATCATGACGTTCTTTTCCAAGTAATTTGGTATTTGTTTTTGGATACAATACCCCAAAACCAATACCTTCTGTCAAGTTAACCTGAATTTTGTCCGTATTCCCAATTTTAAACAACTTAGAAATATCATCATGACGAGAAACTTCGGTATTGATATAGTTCAAACCATCAGTATGCTCGTAAGTTAAAAACTGTTCATCAGTAAAGTTAACCGGAGTGTTATTGTAAGTACCGTTAAACACAGATCCTGGATCTGAGGCAGGTAAGTTAATGGTTCCTGTTACATTAGCTGTTTGATTTTGAGTCATCACATATTTCATATGGTCTACTCCAATAGCCACACTATAATGATCAGAGAAAAAATACCCCAAACGCAAATTGGTTTGTGGAATCGTCATTTTGGTAGGGTTAATGTAATCCACATGCCAACCTTTGGGCTTGTCATGAGCTCGCATATCAGCTACCGTAAAACGATAATCTTTACCGGTAAAAGTAACGTCAGATTTGCTGTAGGATTCTCTGTTTCCTCCCCACGAGATAAAGAATTTTCCTTTATTGTGAGCAGTGTATCTTACAGGAGTGTTTTCTTGTGCAATGGCAATTGTTGTCGTTAAAAAAAGAACAAAATAAAAATACGATGTTTTCAAGGAGCTTGTAAAGTATAAAAAAAATTAAAATTGATTGATAGTTTGTCTGATGGCCACAAGTTTGGTCATTAAGGCTTCAAAATAATCCAAATGCAACATGTTCGCGCCATCACTTTTAGCGTTAGCTGGGTCAAAATGAGTTTCAATAAAGATGCCGTCTACACCTACTGCAATTCCAGCTTTGGCTACAGTTTCTATCATGTCTGGTCGACCTCCTGTTACACCAGCGGTTTGGTTAGGTTGTTGCAAAGAATGCGTAACATCCAAAACCGTTGTAGCATATTGCTGCATCGTTGGAATACCTCTATAATCTACAATCATATCTTGGTAGCCAAACATAGTACCGCGGTCTGTAATCATTACATTTTCGTTTTGACAATCCAATACTTTTTGAACAGCGTGCTTCATACTCTCTGGACTCATGAATTGTCCTTTTTTCAAGTTGACTACTTTTCCAGTTTTGGCAGCAGCTAAAACTAAGTCAGTTTGTCTTACTAAAAAAGCAGGAATTTGCAACACGTCTACATAAGCAGCAGCCATAGCCGCGTCCTCATTAGTATGAATATCTGTAACGGTTGGAACACCAAAAGTTTCAGAAACTTTTTGAAGAATTTTCAAAGCTTTTTCGTCCCCAATTCCAGAAAAACTATCAATTCTAGAACGGTTGGCTTTTTTGAAAGAACCTTTAAAAACGTATGGAATTTGCAATTTGTCAGTGATGCCAACCAAACGCTCTGCTATACGCAAAGCCATTTCTTCTCCTTCAATGGCGCAAGGACCTGCTAAAACAAAGAAATTACCACTATCGGTATGCTTAATTTGCGGGATATGATGTATGTTCATTTTTTTAAATTTTGTGTGCAAAGGTAATTAGCTTTTGCGATTTTTGATTAAAAAAAAGGGGAAATATTGTTTTTAGAGTTGTAGTTAAGAAAGTCTTAAGGATTGCAGCAAACGCAAACTAATTTTTCTTCAAGCTAAAACCAACAGGAACCATCAATTGGCCTCTTTCATAGATATTCAAATACAATAAAATTGGCTTTTTAAGTCCTTCCCATTTTATTTCATAGACATCTAGAAATCCAGCACCCATTTCCGTATTTTTTGAAGGGAAAGGACAACAACTTTCTAGTTTCGAAAAAGTAATTGCTTCCCCGTTTGGCCCAGCCAATGCATTCAAAAAGCGCTGCTGATTGATGACATCGTCCTTGGTACCACGGTAAAAGATATTAATCGGGTAATCTTTGTCATAACCATACTTTTTGTCTTTACTAAAGGCTGTAATGACAAACGTATTGTTCTTAGTAAGTTGCGGAACTGGCGCATTGTTGTCCACATTTTTCAAAGTCGATTTGGTACTAATGCAAGAAGTGAATAAGAAAATACAGGACACTAGTAAACTGATTTTTTTCATAGGGATCAAATTTATTTTTTGATGAAACAATAATAATACCAACTTTAAATGCGTAGTTCGAGCAAATATAAAACTTTTGAGAAGTTTATTTCTGCTAGTAGCAATTATGTTGTATCGGTTTGTGACATAACTCACAAAAAAGAGTAAAAAGGGTCTTATCTTTGCAAAAATTAAAAAGTAATTTATGGATTTTATTTCTCAAACTTGGGCCTGGTACGTTTCTGGTTTTATCATCGGATGTGTCATGCTTCTTTTGGTGTATTTTGGAAAAACATTCGGTATGTCTTCTAACCTTCGTTCTTTATGTACCTTGGCTGGTGCTGGCAAAAAAGTGCCTTTCTTTGATTTTGATTGGAAAGCCTCCCGCTGGAATTTAGTCGTGGTACTAGGCGCAATGCTAGGTGGATTTGTGGCGGTACATTATATGAGTGCTCCAAGCAACGTAGCAATCAATCCTCAAACTGTCGAGCAATTGGCAACGCTAGGAATAGATGCTCCGGATGGGAAATTAGTGCCTGATGCGCTTTTTAGCAGTTCGGTGTTTCAATCTCCAAAAGGAATCGCGCTTTTGCTTTTAGGTGGGTTTTTAATTGGTTTTGGCTCTCGTTATGCCGGTGGCTGTACCTCAGGACACGCCATTACAGGCTTAAGTAATTTGCAATTGCCTTCGCTCAAAGCGGTAATTGGGTTCTTTATTGGTGGTTTAATTATGGCGCATCTCTTGTTGCCTTTACTTTTAAAATAATTACGTTATGTTCAAAGCTTTAAAATACCTTCTCGTTGGATTCCTATTCGGAATTGTTTTAACGAAATCGGAAGCCGTTTCTTGGTACCGTATTTACGAGATGTTTCACTTTCAATCCTTTCATATGTATGGTATAATTGGTGTTGCCGTAGCCACTGGATTAATCGGAATGCAATTGGTGAAACGGTTTCAAATCAAGAATATCAAAGGGACTCTTATGCAAGTTGAAGACAAAGAAAAAGGGTCAGCCCGCTATTGGATTGGAGGCATTCTTTTTGGTTTAGGATGGGCGCTTGTGGGTTGTTGCCCTGGACCTATCTTTATATTACTAGGCGCTGGCTTTTTCCCAGTGGTGCTAGTACTATTGGGAGCACTTTTAGGGACTTTTGTCTACGGATTATTCAAAGACAAACTGCCTCATTAAACTTCTGAGTAGAATTTTAGTTAAAAATTGATAAAAAAAAGTAGCCTTTTCTGTGCTGAAAAGACTACTTTTTTTGGTTTAGGCGAAGTAGGCCCGAAACTATAAGATACTGTGCCAAGATGTAAGTGCTCATAATCCAAAAACCTGATTGAGCTATGGGGTGGTAGAATTTATTAATAGCCAAAATACTGTCCGAAAGCACAAAGAAAATAGCGCCTGCTAGGATAAAATAAGCAGCTGGTTTTTCCCAAGTCAAACTTCCTTTATAAACAACAAAGAGCATTGTAGTAATAACAGCAGCATAAACCATCACAGGGATTTGCAAAGGGCCTAATTTCGGAAACAATAGACCAACCATACCAAAGAAGTAACCAAGAATCAGGATAGCTCCTAGATACAAAACAACGGAAGTACCTTTAAGTGCTGATTTGGGTTGTCTGCTAAAAAGGATAATGTAAAGGATGTGAGAAAGTAAAAAGGAAACCAATCCCAAAATGAAATAAATTTCGGCTTTGTCTGCAAACATCAAAATGATATCTCCTATCCAAGAAAACAATAAAGCGCTTAGCAATAATTTTTTGCCTTGGAAATCGGCTGTAAGGAGAACAGTTCCTAGCAAAAAGGGCAACAAAAAAGGCTTTAAATACCAGTTAACAGTATCTAGTCCAATAAAAGGTAATAATAAGTAGAGTATACTAAAAATAAGGTAGCTGTTAAGGATGCTGTATGTTTTCATAAGACACAAGAAGTAATAAGCAGTCTATGCGACTACGGAATGGAAATTAAATTAGTTTGGAATAAAACCATTAGGTGAAATTGTTTTTTAACACTTCTATGCTTCAGTTCTAGATAGAAGCATAGAATTTATAGTTTTTAGAAAGATAAATAGATGTTTTACTAATTGCATAGCTTATCTATTGTGGGAAATAGTGCTATTTCTGTTTTTTCTTAGTTGATTTGCTTTTAATCTATGCTGCTCCTATGTGGTTAAATTTTGTTTAATTAGAATTTCACCCAACGGGTTAAAATATGTTAAAGCAACTAGGCGAGTGCTATTTTTTCTTTTTCAAAATCAACAGCCACAAAGTAAATACTCATAGCAAGGGAAATCGAAAAATACCCAATTAAAATAAAGGTACTCACAGGTAATAAATTAGATAATCCAAACCAATCACCATAAAAATAGAGCAGCCCCATAGCAAAAAGGAATCGTAAAGCTTCCCAAAATACAGCTGTTTTTCGGGCATCCATCAATTCGGTGTAACTGTAAACGGTTACAAAGATAAAGGCGCCATACACAAATACGTGTGGTAAGCCAATCGTTCCTATTGAATCATACATATAGGTAATCAAAAGCAAAGTAACCAAGGCTTGAAAAATAGACCAGTACATCAGTTTTTTAGAATGCTGAGTCCCATATTTTTCAAAATGATAGACATCGCTAATTTTAGTAACAGGATATTTTTCTTCAAAATTTTCTGGACGCCAACCGGTTGGTTTGAACCAAATGGTGAGTTTGTCTTTCCAATTTTCGGCACGCCAAGCATCCGAAATAAGCAATCCTAAATGCTGAAAATTAATTCGGATAGGATTCCAAGTTTGTGCAGGTCGGGTAATTCCAAAAACAGGAGGGACTTCATCCAATTCTTCTTGGAAAGTGCCAAAGAGTTTGTCCCAAAAAATGAAGATTTGGGAATGATTCTTATCAATATATTCTGGATTGATGGCGTGATGCACTCTATGATGAGAGGGTGTTACTAATATTTTTTCTAAAAAGCCCATTTTTTTGATGTGTTTGGTATGGTACCAAAACTGCAAGAACAAGTGAATGGGTAAGGTAACGGCAATAACGACTGAAGGAACTCCCAAGACTGCTGCTGGAATCAACAAAAACGTAAAGAGATTGACAAAACTAGAAATAGTTTGACGCAGCGCGCAAGCCAAATTGAATTCCTCACTACTGTGATGAATAGCGTGTTTGTTCCATAAAAAATTAATTTGATGCGCCCATCGGTGCGACCAATATCCGTAAAAATCAATACAAATAAAGGCAATGATATACGCCCAAACAGTGGCTTCCAAATGAAATAGGGCAATATGGGCTTCAAGCCATTCATAAGTTAGAATGGAAACACTAATCCCCAAAACATCTTTGACCGAATTGGTCATTCCTGAACTTACACTTGAAACTGTATCCATATAAGGTGCAGTGTCATAACCTTTAAAATGCCCGTAGATTTTTTCAATCGCAATGAGTAGTAAAAATATAGGCATTACTAATACCAATATTTTGCCGTATTCTTCCATAAAGTGCTTTTTTTTTACCAAATATATAAAAAAGAAAAAGCAGAACTACCAATACTATTGATAATTCTGCTTTTTTATGAAAGTTTTTTTCTTAGACTATTTCAGCGTTTAAACCTGCCGCCAATAGTTTCGTACACTGCGGTTTCAATTTGTCATAAGGTCCTGTTTTTACAGTGCATTTTCCGTTATAGTGAATGATTAACGAGCATTGTTCTGCTTGCTCAGGGGTGTGATCACAAACTCGAATTAAAGTCTCAATTACGTGGTCAAAAGTGTTAACATCGTCATTGTATACTATAATTTCATTGTTGAGTCCCATCAATTCCTTGATATTGACTTTTTCTCTTACTTTTTCTTTAGTACTCATAATGCTGTGTTTTGATACTAGGAATGGTGTAAAATATTTATTTATTATATTTAAGCGAAACCCAATTGTTTCTTTGTAGTTTTTTTACAAAAGTTAGTCCTTTTTCTGTACAAGAAGCGTCTAAGAACGGAATGTCTTCTTCATAAAAACCACTTAATAGTAAGGTGCCTTTTGGATTCAAACAATCAACATAACTTTGCATATCGTTCAATAAAATATTTCTGTTGATGTTCGCAATTATCAAATCGTATTGTTTGCCAGCGAGTAAAGCAGCATCACCTTCGTAAACGCTAATGTGTTCACAATTATTGCGTTGTGCGTTTTCTATGGAATTTAAATAACACCAATTGTCGATATCGATAGCATCAATGGGTTGAGCTCCTTTCATTTCGGCTAAAATGGCCAAAATAGCAGTACCACATCCCATATCTAGTGTTTTTAAACCGGCAACATCCATATCGAGTAGGTGCTGAATCATCATATGTGTGGTTTCGTGATGGCCTGTACCAAAACTCATTTTCGGTTCGATGACAATATCAAATTCGGCATCTGTTTTTGGGTGAAAAGGAGCTCGTACATGGCATTTTCCGTCTACATCAATTGGGTCAAAGTTTTTTTCCCATTCTTCGTTCCAATTGATTTGTTCGATTTCTTCGAAGGTATAGCTAATCTTGAATTCTTCGGATTGTAGAATAAAAACATCCTCTAAAATAGTTTCGTCCCAAAGGTCTTTTTGAACGAAGGCGTCAATTCCTGTTTCAGTTTCAGTAAAGCTTTCGAATGCTTTTTCGCCCAATTCGGCAATTAGAATTTCTGAACCTAATTCTTTGGGTTCAATAGTAAAATGGTATCCTATGTAACTATTTGACATCTTTCAATTTTTTTGCAAAGGTACTATTTCTGTAATGAAGCTACGTTAAAAATATCAAAAAGCTATTATCTTGATTATTAGGAATAAAACCAAAAAAGCAACAATGCTGCTCCTTAGCCTTGATCGCAGCGGCATCCTTTGTCTTTTTTCTTTAAAAAGACAAAGATATAGCGGAGAGCAAGTATCCTGCTAACAAATAAGCCTTTTGTTTTGTGCTCCTAAAAAAAGAAACCTCGACTTGTTAAATATATAAGTCGAGGTTTTGTGATGGTTTGAGAAAGGTTATTTTTTATATTCAAGTAAATCGCCAGGTTCGCAATCTAAGGCTTTGCAGAGGGCCTCGAGGGTACTAAAACGAATGGCTTTGGCTTTGCCTGTTTTTAAAATCGAAAGATTGGAGAGCGTTAAATCTACTTTTTCGGATAGCTCGTTGAGTGACATTTTTCTTTTGGCCATCATTACATCTAGGTTGACTACTATAGGCATAATTATATGGTTAATTCGTTATCGGATTGGATTTCGATGCCTCTTTTGAAGATTTTTGCTATCAGAAATAAGATGATGCCCATAAAAAACCAAACATCGCCTCCGCCTACTGCGAATGTACTTAAGTCAGGAAGGCTAATGGGTTTTTCTTGCAGCCATTTCAAGTAGTTGAGACCGTAATTGGAGAAAAAGGCGATTACTACACTTAAACCGCTTAAGGTTAAGAGAAAATGATACATTTTTGTGCTGAAGGGCTGGTAGAGATTGAGGTTTTTATCGTGCAATAGTTTTACGATAACAAAAAAAAGTACGGCTTTTAAGGTAGTAACGATACTTAACAGTAGCATCACTACACCATAATGTCCTGGGTCAAATTGATAGAGTGCTTTTAGACTCAAAAAATTGGCGTTGTACGAATTGATGGTGAAGGTGTAAATGCCATTAAAAATGTACATTCCCGACTCAATGCAAATGCCAACAAAAAGTAAAAGGGCTACATAAAATAGAATTTTGAGTAGCTGTTCGGTGCTAATTCTGATTTCCATAACAGTTTGTTTTTTTAGGTTTGTTGATTCAAAAATAATAAAAATTTATTGATAAACAATAAAAATTTATTATTTTAATTCATTTGAATGAAAATATTAATTCGGAAAATAGTGAAAATGAAGGATTTAAAAAAAGTTGTAATCCTAATGAAAACCCTTGTTTTTGCTGGTTTTTTTTCGGGGAATTTTGATAGTTTATTTTGGTTTTTAGACTAGCTTTTGCCATCGTTTTTGATTAATTTAGCGCCACAAAATAATAAGAGAATGATTTCAGAAGCACAGTTTCAACAAGAGTTACAATTGTTTATTGCCAATGGTATTCGTGAAGATGTTGGTCCAGGGGATTACAGCTCCTTAGCTTGTATTCCTTCATCGGCCACAGGAAAAGCAAAATTGTTAGTAAAAGAAGATGGAATAATTGCAGGTGTTACCTTGGCCAAAATGATTTTTCATTATGTTGACCCTTCCTTACAAATAGAAACTTTTATACAAGACGGAACGCCTGTGCGTTATGGAGATGTGGTTTTTCACGTTTCAGGAAGTTCGCAATCTATATTAAAATCAGAGCGTTTGGTGTTGAATACTATGCAACGAATGTCAGCCATTGCGACGAAAACCAACAGTTATGTTCGTTTGTTAGCAGGTACGAAAACTCAAATATTAGATACTCGTAAAACTACGCCAGGATTTCGTGCTGCCGAAAAATGGGCAGTAACCATTGGGGGTGGAGTGAACCATCGATTTGCTTTATATGATATGATTATGCTCAAAGACAATCATATCGATTTTGCCGGAGGCATCACAAAAGCTATCGACAAAACAAAAGCCTATTTAAAGGAAAACAACTTAGACTTAAAAATCATCGTCGAAGCTAGAGATTTAGCTGAAATTGATGAAATTTTAAAGTCTGAGGGTATTTACAGAATTTTGATAGACAACTTTAATTACGAGGATACCCGTAAAGCAGTGGCTATGATTAACGGCAAATGCCAGTCCGAATCTTCAGGAAATATTAACGAAACGACTATTAGCGAATATGCAGCTTGTGGTGTGGATTTTATATCTTCTGGAGCGTTAACACACTCAGTGTACAATATGGATTTGAGTTTGAAAGCCATTTGATTGCATAAAAAAAGATATTCAAATGACCCCAAAAAATAAAGTTCCTTTTGAAATTTTAGTCAAAAACAAAATCAAAGCGAATGGCTTGGTTCGTAAATTGATGCATTTCTTGCAAAGCCAAAAACTCCTTTGGCTAGAAGAGGTTTCACTATATGACTTCTTGCGTTCTTATATAGTGGGCGTTTTAAACGGAAAGTTAAACGTTAGGGCAGGAGCTATCGCGTTTAGTTTTTTTATGGCATTATTTCCTTTCGCTCTTTATATTTTAAACTTAATTCCTTATATTCCAATTCAAGGCTTTCAAAATGATTTTTTGCGATTTGTAGAACAAAGCGTACCACCCAATACCTATGATGCAATTGCTGGAATCATTGATGATATTCTGAATAACAGCCACTCGGGATTGTTGTCATCTGGATTTATTTTATCTATTTTTTTAATGGCCAATGGTTTAAATGCTATCCTTGGAGGGTTTGAAGAATCAAGACATGTAACAGAGAAGCGTGGTTTTATTGACCAGTACCTTGTGGCAATTGGAATGTCCATTTTCCTGTCTTTTTTATTGATTTTTACAGTGGCCATTATCGTAGTTTTCGAAGTTTTCATCCAAAAATCGAAAATACAAGATGTACTAAGTGACAATATTCCGCTCATTCAACTCGGACGTTACTTGTTCCTTTCATTGATGATTTTGTTTACTACTTCTATATTATTGCGATTCGGAATCAAACAAAGACACAAACCTAAATTCATTTCAGTAGGTTCTGTTTTTACTACTATTTTAATCATTATTTCTTCTTACGGCTTTGGAATTTGGGTAGTGAAATTTTCCAAATACAACGAATTGTACGGCTCTATCGGTACACTTTTAATTCTTATGTTTTACATCTGGATTAACTGCATGTTGCTCTTGCTTGGTTTTGAGCTCAATGCAATTATTCAGTCCCATCGCAACCAAATAAAATCAAAAAAAACGTTATAGTTGTGTTATAAATACGACAAACTGTTTTATTTTTGAATAAATTTGGAACTCCAAAAGTCCTTTTTACAAATAAGAAAATGTTCTTTTTGGAGCTATTTGCTTCGCCAGTTCGCGATGCTTGTGTCCTGCTGTACGCTATATCTTGCTTGCTCTCTAAAGAAGAGACCAAAAAAGGATGCCGCTTCCATCAGGGCTATAAAAAATATAAAAAACCAAGAAATTAATAACAAATGAGAAAAATCATTCTAGTAGCAAGTGTTCTGTGCTTTGCAGTAGTAACAACCGTTCGTAGCCAATCTGTAATTGGTAAATGGAAAACCATCGATGACGAAACAGGAAAACCAAAATCTATCGTAGAAGTATATGAAAAATCTGGAAAGATTTATGGTAAAATTGTGGATATTTTGGATCCCCAAAAAAAAGACAAACTATGTACAGAGTGTACAGGAGATGAAAAAAATAAACCTGTTTTAGGAATGGTTATTGTAAAAGGGCTTCAAAAAGACGCTGAAGAATTCAACGGAGGTAGTATTACAGACCCGGTAACAGGAAAGAAATACAAATGTTTTATTACGCTTGAAGGTAAAGATAAATTAAAAGTAAGAGGTTATATAGGTTTTTCTTTAATCGGAAGAACGCAATACTGGCATAGAGTAAAATAGTTTTTTGCTCAATAAGAGATACCCTTGTAACTCAAAGTTCAGATTATAATTTGAAATAGAGTTCTAAGGGTGTTTTTTTATTATTTTTGGTGCCTAGCCAATACAGTAATCATTCAAAAATTGTCGCTTGACAAAATTCTAAACCACATGTTCTTCGTAGAAGTAATTTTGCCATTAGCTTTAGCTAAAACCTTTACCTATAAAGTCTCGGAAACCGAATACCATTTCATAAAAAAGGGTATGCGTTTGGCGGTGCCTTTTGGTAAAAGCAAAATTTACACCGCAATTGCAGTCGAATTACATCAAAATGAACCAGCTTTATATCAAGCCAAAGAAATTCATCAAATCCTCGATCACGAGCCTATTGTAACACCAATTCAAATTGAACATTGGTTTTGGATTGCTTCCTATTATATGTGTAGTATTGGTGATGTGTACAAAAATGCAATGCCTAATGCTTTGCTTTTAGAAAGCGAAACAGTGGTTACAGCCCAATTATCAACTTTTGTTGATGAAATGCAGCTTTCAGATGATGAGTTTTTGGTGTATCAAGCATTGCAACAACAAAGTTCGTTAAAAATAGATGATATTATTGCTGTATTGAATAAAAAGAATGTTTTTCCAATTATTCATAAAATGATTGATAAAAACATACTGATTTTACAAGAAGAAATATCCGAAAGTTACAAACCTAAGTTGGTACGCTATATTCGTTTGCATCCTCAATATGATTCACAAGATGGTTTAACTGCTTTATTAGATCAATTAAAAAATGCTCATAAACAGAAAGAAATTGTTCTACAGTATTTTCAATTGAATGCTTCAGAGAAAAAACCAATTTCAATCAAAAAATTGGTTGAATCTGCAAAAGTTGCTTCTACAACGATTAAGGCTTTGGTAGATAAAGGTGTGTTTGAAGAATACTATGTTCAACAAGATCGAGTTGTCTATTCTGGAGAAGTTTCTTCACAAGGACTGCGGTTAAGCGTTTCGCAGCAAGCTGCTTTTGATGCTATTCAAAATCAGTTTTCTCAAAAAGAGGTTTGCTTGCTTCACGGGGTTACGGCTAGTGGGAAAACAGAAATATATATTAAATGGATTGAAACTTTTTTGGCTAAAGGAATGCAGGTATTGTATTTGTTGCCAGAAATAGCGTTAACAACTCAATTAGTGGGGCGTTTGAGGTTGTATTTTGGGGAAAAAGTAGCTGTTTTTCATTCAAAATACAACAACAATGAACGTGTTGAAGTTTGGCAACAGGTTTTGAATAATTCTGAAAAAGCTCAGATTGTAATTGGAGCTCGGTCGGCATTATTCCTACCTTTTCAGCAATTAGGAGGTATAATTGTTGATGAAGAGCATGAACAAACCTTCAAGCAAACCGATCCTTCGCCACGATTTCATGCTCGTGACTCAGCTATTGTTTTGGCTAATTTTCATAAATCTAAAGTGCTTTTAGGGTCTGCAACGCCAAGTTTGGAGACTTACTATAATACACAAACGGCTAAATACGGATTGGTTACACTTAAAGAACGATTTGGTAATAGTCAAATGCCAGTTATAGAGTTGGTTGATTTAAAGGATAAGTATTTTCGTAAGCGAATGAAAGGTCATTTTAGTGATACCCTAATTGAAGCAATAGGTGTTGCATTGTCGTTGGGAGAGCAAGTGATTTTGTTTCAAAATCGGAGAGGATTTTCTCCAGTGATTGAATGTATGACTTGTGGTCATATCCCTCAATGTCCACAATGTGATGTGAGTTTGACCTATCATAAATTTAAAAATCAGTTACGCTGCCATTATTGTGGATATGCCATTGGGAAGCCTACCAATTGTCATTCGTGTTCAAGTATCGATTTGACAACAAAAGGATTTGGTACTGAGCAAATAGAACTCGAATTGTTGTCATTGTTTCCAAATGCTAAATGTGGAAGAATGGATCAAGATACAACTAGAGGAAAATACGGTTTTGAAAAGATAATAGATAGTTTTAAAAATCAAGAAATTGATATTTTGGTAGGAACTCAAATGTTAGCCAAAGGTTTGGATTTTGATAATGTTAGTTTAGTTGGAATTATGAATGCGGATACAATGTTGTATCATCCTGACTTCAGAGCTTTTGAACGTAGTTTTCAAATGATGACGCAGGTGGCTGGTCGTTCCGGAAGAGCTGAAAAACAAGGAAAGGTTATTATTCAGACCTATAATCCGTTACATAATACCATTCAACAAGTCACTAGAAATGATTTTGAAGGCATGTATAAGGAGCAGTTATATGACAGGCAAATCTATAAATATCCGCCTTATTATAGATTGATTAAAATAACATTGAAGCATCGAGATTTTGACAAACTAAAAGAAGGTTCGATGTGGTTATATCAAGTGATGAGTCAGTCTTTAGCTATGCCTGTTTTAGGTCCAGAGGAACCTGCTGTCAATAGAATTAGAAATGAGTATATTAGAACTATAATGATTAAAATCCCTCAAGATAAACCTATCGGTGGGACAAAAAAAATGCTTCAAAAAGTGCTAAATAGTTTTGAAGCTGTGGCTCAATACAGAGCAATTAAAGTGAGTACAAATGTAGATTTTTATTAATTCAGGTAAGTTTTAGGACATAGATAAAGCTCTTACTAAATCTTCTTTTTTATTCCGACTTAATGGAATTTTGGTTACTCCAATTTCAGCAAATTTGCTATTGAAACGATCTATCTTGTCAATGTTGACAATATAGGATTTGTGAACACGAATAAATTTATCTTTACTCAAATCGTTCTCGAAGGATTTCATGGTAGAGAGAACTAAATTGCTATCTTCTTCAGTGACTACTCTTACGTAATCACCGTATGCTTCAATCCATTTGATTTTTGAAGTAAAAACTTTTAGTTTCTTCAGATTACTTTTGATGAAGATGTGTTCTCCTTCTTCTTCTTTGTTTTCGGTTCTTAATAAGTGTAAGTCGATAGCTCTTTTTACAGAAGCATTAAACCGTTCTAGAGCTATGGGTTTTTGTAAGTAATCTGTTGCGTCATAATCAAAAGCCTTCATAGCATATTCTGCTTTTGAGGTGATGAAAATGATTTGGGGTTTTGTTTTTAACCCATCCAAAAAGTCAAATCCACTTATAACAGGCATTTCAATGTCAAGAAAAATCAAATCCACTGTATGGATTGACATACAGTTTTTTGCCTCTATTGCATTTGAAAAATCGCCTATCAAGTGTAAATGTTGATGATTATTAACTAATTTAGCTATGATCATTCGTTGGATGGAACTATCATCAACAACAACACAGTTTAGTTTCATAATTAGGCTCTTTAAAAATTTGGTTAGGTAAATATATTTTTTTTTATTATGTAAAACAAATTTACAAACATAAATTTTGCACTTTGTCGATTATTTCAAAAATACATTTGTGTAATAAAATAAAAACACTACTTTTGCACCCAAATTAACAAATAAATAATTTATTTATGAATCATTATGAAACTGTTTTCATTTTAAATCCCGTTTTATCTGAGGTTCAGGTAAAGGAAACAGTAAGCAAATTTGAAGAATTTCTTACTAGTAGAGGAGCTGAAATGGTATCGAAAGAAGACTGGGGTCTTAAAAAAATGGCTTACGAAATTCAAAACAAAAAAAGTGGTTTTTACCATTTATTTGAATACAAAGTAGCTGGTGAGGTTTTACTTCCATTCGAAACTGAATTTAGACGTGACGAGCGTGTAATGCGTTTCTTAACTGTTGCTCTAGACAAACATGCTATTTCTTGGGCTGAAAGAAGAAGAGCAAAACTTAAATCTACTAAAGCTTAATTATCATGGCAACATTACAACAATCTGCTTCAGGAAAAAAAGACGGAGATATCAGATATCTAACGCCTTTGAACATAGAAATCAATAAAACTAAAAAGTATTGTCGTTTCAAAAAATCAGGTATCAAATATGTAGACTACAAAGATGCTGATTTCTTATTGAAATTTGTGAATGAACAAGGTAAAATCTTACCTCGTCGTTTAACAGGTACTTCATTGAAATACCAAAGAAAAGTGTCTGTAGCTGTAAAAAGAGCACGTCACTTAGCTTTAATGCCATATGTGGCTGATTTATTAAAATAATAATTAATTAATTAATAGTTGTTGGTTTTCGGTAAAATGAAACCTAACTTCTGCAATATAAGGACAACAACATGGAACTTATTTTAAGAAAAGATGTGCAAAACTTAGGTTTTAAAGATGATATCGTAACTGTAAAAAATGGTTATGGTCGTAACTATTTAATTCCTCAAGGATTTGCTCACTTGGCTACTGCTTCTGCAAAAAAAGTATTAGCTGAGAATTTAAAGCAAAGAGCTCACAAAGAAGCTAAAATCGTTGCTGATGCTAAAGCTACTGCTGAAGCATTAAAAGCATTAGAAATTAAAATAGCTGCAAAAGCTGGTGGTGAAAAATTATTCGGTTCTATCACAAACATTGACATTGCTGCTGCTTTAGCAAATGCAGGTCAAGAAATTGATCGTAAATTTATCACTAGTGGTATCGTAAAACGTATCGGGAAATATACTGCATCTATCCGTTTACACAGAGATGTAATTGTTGAAATTCCTTACGAAATCGTTGCTGAGAAAGCATAATTTCAGATTTAAAATTTTAAAATCCCGATACGTTTTTACTAACGGAATCGGGATTTTTTTATTTTAAAGATGATATATAGTATAAGTGTTTTAGGCTAAATCATAATGATATGAAATATACAAGACTTACAAAAGAACAGTTCGAAGAGTTACACCAAGAATTTACGACTTTTTTAGCAACTCAGTCTATTGATAAAGCAGAATGGGATACCATCAAAAGAGATAAACCAGAGGTAGCCGAACAAGAATTGGACGTTTTTTCAGATTTAATTTGGGAGGGTGTGTTAACTAAGGCACAGTTTTTAGAACATTTTTCTAAAAATCATATTTTTCTATTTCAATGTTTTGATACGGAAGTAAAATCAATTGTTCTGAAATCGTTGGTTCCGGAAGTCGATTTTTTGACCAAAGAAGGATTACAATGGCTTTCTGATAATATGTTTACGGATACCATTGAAATGAAAGTGGGTAAAAAAGTATTTACCGAAGAACGAAATTATTCTCTGTTTCAATTAATTCAACAAGGCGCTTTCCTAAGCGATGGACAATTGTTCAATCAAATAAATTCAATTATTGAGTCCTAAAGCTAGCGTGTAATCGATAAAAAGGCTATTTTAGTACCTTGTTTCAATACTAAAATAGCCTTTTTATTTCATGAATATTCAAGATACGATTCAGCAATTGCGTTCCGAATTAAACCAGCATAATTACAATTATTATGTATTGGATCAACCTCAAATTTCGGACTTCGAATTTGACCAAAAATTGAAAGAACTACAAACGTTAGAAGCTTCGCATCCAGAGTTTTTCGACGCTAATTCTCCGACTCAAAGAGTAGGTGGCACAATCACTAAAAACTTTCAAACAGTTGTTCACGATTACCGCATGTATTCCTTGGATAATTCGTATTCTAAAGAAGATGTAGCGGATTGGGAAGCGCGTATTCAGAAATTTTTAGGAAACGTTCCAATTGAATATACTTGTGAATTAAAATATGATGGAGCTTCAATTAGTATTACTTATGAAAATGGACAGTTAACCCGAGCAGTTACGCGAGGTGATGGTTTTCAAGGGGATGATGTAACAAATAATATCAAAACGATCAAATCAATTCCTTTACAATTGAAAGGAAATTATCCAGTTCATTTTGCTATTCGTGGGGAAATTATCTTGCCTTTTGCTGGTTTTGAAAAAATGAACCAAGAGTTGATAGAAATTGGTGAAACTCCATATTCCAACCCCAGAAATACAGCTTCAGGAAGTTTGAAATTGCAAGACAGCTCAGAAGTGGCTAAACGACCATTGGATTGTTTGTTGTATTCATTAGTTGGAAATAATTTACCTTTTCAATCTCAGTTTGAGGGCTTACAGGCAGCTAGAGATTGGGGGTTCAAGGCGCCAAAGGAAGCTAAACTAGCCAAAAATATAAACGAAGTTTTTGAATTCATTGACTATTGGGATGTGCATCGTCATCAACTCCCTTATGAAACTGATGGAGTAGTGATCAAAGTAAATGCTTTGTCATATCAGGACGAGCTAGGCTATACTGCAAAATCTCCTCGTTGGGCGATAGCTTATAAATTCAAATCTGAACAGGTTAGTACCAAATTGAATTCAATTTCGTATCAGGTGGGACGTACAGGTGCTATTACGCCAGTTGCTAATTTAGAACCAGTACAATTGGCAGGAACTGTTGTGAAACGCGCTTCCTTGCACAACGCCGACCAAATAGAAAAATTGGATATACGAATTGGAGACACAGTTTTTGTAGAAAAAGGAGGGGAGATAATCCCAAAAATCATTGCTGTTGATTTGGATAAGCGTCCTGAACATTCGGAAATAACGCATTATATTACAAATTGCCCAGAATGCCAAACTGCTTTGGTTCGTACTGAAGGCGAAGCCAATCATTATTGCCCTAATTTTTATGGTTGTCCTCCTCAAATCATTGGTAGAATTCAACATTTTATTTCCCGTAAGGCAATGGATATTGAAGGTTTGGGTGGTGAAACAGTGGCTTTATTATACAATAATGGTTTGGTTCATAACTATGCCGATTTATATGATTTGACAGTGGATCAAGTGTTGCCGCTGGAAAGAATGGCTCAGAAATCTGCAGAGAATTTAGTTAATGGTGTAGCTAAATCAAAGGAAATTCCTTTTGAAAGTGTTTTGTTTGCTTTGGGAATTCGTTTTGTGGGGGAAACGGTTGCAAAAAAATTGGCCAAGCACTACAAAACGATTACGGCTTTAGAGCAAGCTACTCTTGAGGATTTGATTTTGGTGGATGAGATTGGAGAACGAATTGCCAAAAGCGTAATCGAATTTTTTGCAAATGAAGAAAATAGAGTAATTATTGAAAGATTGAGATTGCAGGGTGTTCAAATGGAAATTGTTGAAAAAGTAAATCCTAATGCTACAACTAAGTTTTTAGGAAAAACCTTTGTGGTTTCTGGTGTTTTTGAGCAATTTTCTAGAGATGACTTAAAGAAAGCAATTGAAGATAATGGTGGGAAAGTAGGAAGTTCTATCTCATCGAAAACTGACTATGTGGTAGCGGGAGATAACATGGGACCTTCTAAATTAGAAAAAGCTACCAAATTAGGAATTGCTATTGTGTCAGAACAAGATTTTGTCAAAATGCTTGAAGCATAGTTGGATAAGTTCTGAAGAAAGCCTCTTGTTCATGTTGTAGCGGAAATTATTTGTTGCTGGGGCTCGCCACCAAAAATTACTTCGTCAATTCGCTAGCAATTAGTGGCAACCAAGTTTGGGATAACTGTTGTTGAAATGCAGATTTCGTTTAATCCTAAAAAAAAACACCTTTTATTGATGTAAAAGGTGTTTTGTGTTTTGATAGAAATTTGTTTAGACTACTATCGCTTTTCCTTTGGCGATGTTTTGTTTATTATTGTCAAAATAGAAATCGATTCTTCCAAGATGAATACCGTAGCAGCCCACTTGATTAACTAAAACTTCTTGACCTGCAGCATTTTTCACAACAGTTGGTTTGTCCAGAAAAGTGTGGGTATGGCCACCAATAATCAAATCAATGTCTTGTGTTTTTTGAGCCAATTTCAAATCCGAGATTTTGTTTTCGTCACTTTTTTTATAATCATAGCCAAGGTGAGATAGGCAAATTACTAAGTCGCATTTTTCTTCTTTTTTTAAAATGCGAGTCATGTCTTGTGCAATTTCTATTGGATCGTGGTAAACCGTTTCTTTGTAGTTCTTTTTATCTACCAAACCTTGCAGTTCAATACCTAATCCGAAAACGCCAATTTTGATTCCGTCCTTGTGAAAGATTTTGTAGGGTTTGATGTGAGTGTCTAAGGCGGTGTTTTTGAAATCGTAATTGGCTGAAACAAAATCAAAATTTGCATGAGGCAATTGAGAATAAAAACCTTCAATACCATTGTCAAAATCGTGATTGCCCAAAGTGGCAAGATCATACTTCATCATACTCATTAATTTCAGCTCCAATTCTCCTCCATAGTAGTTGAAATAAGGTGTTCCTTGGAACACGTCTCCAGCATCTAATAATAAAACGTTTGGATTTTCTTTTCGTATTGATTCAATTAAAGCAGCTCTTCTGGAAACGCCACCCATGTTGGCATTGCGAGGATCATCAGCAGGAAAGGGATCGATATGACTGTGAACATCGTTGGTATGTAGGATAGTTATTTTTTTTATTTCAGGCTTTGCAAAACTCATTAGTGGTAAACTTGGTAACGCTAATAAGGCAGAACTAGCAGCAGTTTTTTGAATAAAATCTCTTCTTTTCATTTTGTATTTTTTACGACTGTTGTAAAGTTTTGTTTTTTATTTACTTTTTGAATTTATTCTACAGTAATTCGTGTTTCTTTTAAAACGGGAATGGTTTTGATTTCTTTGAAATAATCAATCAATACATTTCGTAATTTATAGTTTAGGTCATATGTTTGGATTCCCTTTTGAAAAAAATTCATGTCGTCTCCTCCGTTTGCTAAGTAATCATTTGTGGCTACATAATAAATTTTTGTGGTATCGATTGGGTTTCCTTGGATTTTGATATCTTTAGCTTGATTATTTTTATCGATAGTAAAAGTTAAACCTGATAACGGTTGTGCCTTTTGAGTTTTGATAAAATAACGAATCATATCCATAACAACTTCGCCGTTCATAGCAATCACTACTAAGCTGTTTTCGAATGGCATGATCTGAAAAGCTGTCCGAGGTGTTACATCACCTTTTGGTAAAGCGGCACGAATACCACCGTGATTCAGTATGCAAATATCAATTTTCTTTTTTTCACGAGCATACAAAATGGTATTGCCTCGAGCTACACAAGCGTCTGCCATTAAGTTGCCCAAGGTAGATTGCCATTTTCCGGTGCTTTTGTCTAATGTTTCGGGGCTGTATGCTAAAACAGTATTTAAGTCTTTGTCGATATGATCTCTATAAGGCGCAGTGTATTTATCTATTTCAGGATTTGAAGCGTAATTATTTGTTACAGGAACACGCTTTCCTTCTATTTTTGTCAAACTGTATGGAGAGGTAGCGCAGGAAAGAATTGAAAAAAATGTTAAGAATATAACAAAAAGTTTTAAAACACCATTATACTTTTTTAAATTTACCATTTGTAATGCGACTTTATTAATTAATTTTGAACCTCAGTAAAAGTAGTATGTTTTTCAATTATTTTAAAGATTATTTCTTAAAAAAGAAATTAAAAAACAGCTTGTCAAATGCTGAAGTGATTCCATCGAATAATAAAGTTCAAACTATTGGAATTCTTGTAGATGAGCGTTCTTTTTTTCAAACATTAGCATTAAAAGAAGCACTAATTGATTATAATTTTTTGGAAAAAAACATTTCAATTGTTGCTTTTAGAGATCCTTTTAAAGTAAAAGAAGTCAATGAATACCCCGTTTTTGGTTGGGAACATATTAATTGGAGTTTTCAAATTCAAGAAGCCTTATTGTTAGATTTTGTGAAGCATCCTTTTGATGTATTGTTGAGTTATTACGATACCAATAACGGATTCTTACAATGGATTACTTCTCAGTCTAAAGCCTCACTCAAAGTTGGTTTTTTTTCAGTAGATAAGCGTTTAAATCATATATTGATCAATACTCAAATCATGAATTACAAAGAATTCGTTCAAGAATTTGTGCGAGTTTTACAATTATTTAATAAAATTTAATACCATTATGCAAGCATTAATAGGCACAGGTGTAGCATTAGTTACGCCATTCAAAACAGATTTTTCAGTAGATGTAGAGGCGTTAAAAAGTATAGTAAACTTTTCAATAGAGAATGGGATAGAATATCTGGTTGTAATGGGGACAACAGCTGAGAATGCTACCCTAAGTGCAGAAGAAAAAGAGTTAGTAATAACCACTGTAGTTGAGACGAACAATGGAAGATTACCACTAGTTTTGGGTGTTGGAGGTAATAATACAACACAGGTTGTCGCTGAGTTACAAACAAGAGATTTATCGGCTTTTACTGCTATCTTATCCGTTTCTCCATATTATAACAAACCTACACAAGAAGGAATTTATCAACATTTTAAAGCGATAGCTGAGGCCTCTCCAATTCCAGTAGTTTTATATAATGTACCTGGGAGAACATCAAGTAATATGTTGCCTTCAACGGTTCTCCGTTTAGCCAAAGATTTTACTAATATTGTTGGAATAAAAGAAGCAGCGGGTGATTTGGTTCAAGCGATGAAGATTATTCAGCACAAACCTGAAGATTTTTTGGTAATTTCTGGCGATGATATGATTGCTTTACCTATGGTTTTGGCTGGTGGAGCTGGCGTGATTTCAGTAATTGGACAAGGTTTTCCTAAAGAATTTTCAGAAATGATTCGTCTTGGGCTGAATAAAAAAGTTGATGCGGCTTTCGAAATCCAATACAAAATTGCGGATAGTATTGATATGATTTTTGAGCAAGGAAATCCAGCGGGGATAAAAGAAATCTTTAAGGCTCTTGGAATTGCTGAAAATGTAGTGCGTTTGCCACTAGTTTCTGTCGATGATTCGCTTTCGAAAAGAATTTATGATTTTGTAAAAAAGTTCTAAATTTAAACACAAAAAAGTAGGCTTTTTTTTAAATAAAAATATATTTTGTAGTCGCTAAATTAATAACTAAATTTGCCACCCAAAGTTGAGTTTGATTTATAACTATTTGGTGCTAAATTGTAATAAAAGTAAAATAAATGAAGAAAATAGTTGCATTATTAATTCTTGCCCTTGCTTTAGGTTCTTGCGGAGAATATCAAAAGGCATTAAAATCTGAAGATATTGGGGTTAAGTATGAATTAGCAGAAAAGCTATACGATGCAGGGAAATATTCCAAGGCTATTAGACTTTTTGAACAAATAGCTCCAGCTTACAGAGGGAAACCTCAAGCAGAGAAAATGTTTTACATGTACTCTCAAGCTTATTATAAAACCAAACAATATTATTTGGCTGGTTATCAGTTTGAAAGTTTTGCTTCTAATTATCCTAGAAGTGAAAAAGTGCAAGAAGCTTCTTATTTGGGAGCTAAATGTTATTCTATGCTTTCTCCAGTATATAGCTTAGATCAAGTAGATACATTCAAAGCAATTGAGAAATTACAAGCTTTTATTGATAATTATCCCAACTCAGATTATTTAGCAGAAGCGAATAAAACGATGCGTACTTTGAATGAAAAAATTGAAAAGAAAGTCTACGAGAATGCTATTGGTTACAATACCATTATGGATTATAAGTCAGCTTTAGTTGCTTTAGATAATTTTATTGCAGATTACCCAGGAACTCCATTAAAAGAAAAGGCGTTGTACTACAAGTTAGATTCTGCCTATCACCTAGCTATTAACAGTGTTCCTGAGAAGATGGAAGAAAGACTACAAGTAGCGAAATTGGCTCATGCAACTTTAATGCGTTACAAAGCAGATACTGAATACAAAGAAAAAGCTGATGAAATGTTGGCTAGAATTGAAAACGATTTACAAAAATTTACTAAATAAAAAAAGTCATGGATTTAAAGAAGACGAATGCTCCAGTAAATACAATTACCTACAACAAAACTGTAATTGAAGAACCAACTGGTAATGTATATGAAGCAATAACCATTATGGCTAAAAGAGCAAATCAAATCAATTCTGAAATTAAAAAAGAATTGACCGAGAAGCTAGAAGAGTTTGCTACTTATAATGACAGTCTTGAAGAAGTTTTTGAAAATAAGGAACAAATTGAAGTTTCTAAATTTTATGAAAAATTACCAAAACCACACGCATTAGCGGTACAAGAGTGGTTGGATGGAAAAATCTACCATAGAGATTCAAACAAATAATAGTATTGATGTCAGTTTTAAAAGGCAAAAAGGTTTTACTAGGAATATCTGGTGGAATTGCAGCCTATAAAACCGCTTCGTTAGTACGACTTTTTATAAAAGCAGGTGCACAGGTCCAAGTGATTATGACACCTGCTTCTAAGGATTTTGTCACACCATTGACATTATCCGTTTTGTCCAAAAATCCTGTTTATTCTACTTTTTTTGATAAAGAAACTGCCGATACTTTAACTCAACAAGAAGAGGCTAAAGAATTATGGAATAATCATGTAGAGTTGGGGCTTTGGGCTGATATTATGCTAGTTGCTCCGGCAACCGCTAATACTATGTCTAAAATGGCAAATGGTGTTTGTGATAATTTACTATTAGCGGTATATCTTTCTTCTAAGTGTCCAGTTTATTTTGCTCCCGCAATGGATTTGGATATGTATAAGCATCCTTCTACACTTTCTAGTTTTCAAAAGTTACAACAGTTTGGTAATATAATGATTCCAGCTGAAAGTGGTGAGTTAGCAAGTGGGCTTTCTGGTGAAGGACGTATGGCAGAACCTGAGAATATTATTGCTTTTATTGAAGCAGATATTGAAAAAAAACTACCCCTATACAATAAATCAATTTTGATTACTGCAGGACCAACTTATGAAGCGATTGATCCTGTCCGTTTTATAGGAAATCATTCTTCTGGTAAGATGGGGTTCGATATTGCCAATAGAGCTGCAGAGTTAGGTGCTAAAGTTTATCTTGTTTCAGGGCCAACACATTGTAAGCCTTTGTATTCTTCGATTAGTGTTTTTTCCGTACTTTCTGCCCAAGAAATGTATGAAAAATGCCATGAGTTGTATGATGTAGTCGATGTAGCTATTGCTGCGGCTGCCGTAGCGGATTACAGACCTAAAATGGTAGCTGATCAGAAAATCAAGAAATCGGCAGAAAATTTTGTTATTGAATTAGAGAAGACCCAAGATATTTTAGCTTCTTTAGGTGCTTGCAAAAAAAATCAATTTTTAATTGGATTTGCATTAGAGACTCAGAATGAAATTGAAAATGCCAAGATTAAAATTCAAAAAAAGAATTTGGATTTAATTGTTTTGAATTCTTTACGAGATGAAGGGGCTGGTTTTGGTAAATCCACGAATAAGATTACCTTTATTGACAAGAATTTTGCTGTAGAACCCATGGATTTAAAATCTAAAACTGCAGTAGCTATCGATATCATCGACAAAGTATGTGAACATTTTACACAACAAAAAGATAATTTAAAATAGTATACTTTTTCGATTTATTAGCCGTTTCTAACCAAACAATACTTTTGAATATGTATAGATTTATAGGGGTCTTTTTCTTGTTTTTTTTCAATACCACTTTTTTATTTGCTCAGCAATTAAATTGTTCCGTAGTTATTAATGCTCAAAAGGTTACAAACACTAATCAGCAATTGATTAAGAATTTAGAATTTGCTTTGAATGAATTTGTAAACAAAACAGATTGGACAGGGCAAGCATTAAAACAAAATGAGAAGATAAAGTGTTCTATGTTTATAACGCTTTCGGCAATTAATTCTGACCAGTTTACAGGAACTATTCAGGTACAGTCCTCTAGGTTGATATATAATTCTACGTATAGTTCTCCCGTACTCAATTTTAATGATAAGGATTTTAATTTCAAATATGTTGAGTTTGAAAATTTGATTTTTAATCCATCTGTTTTTGAATCTAATTTGGTTTCAGTAATCGCGTATTATAGTTACATCATTTTAGGCTTGAATATGGATACTTTTCAAGCGTTTGGGGGGAATACTTTTCTTGAAACTGCTCAAAACATTTTGAATGTGGCGCAACAAGGTGGGTACAAGGGATGGAGTCAAGCAGATGGTGTACAGAATAGATTTTTCTTAACAAACGATTTGTTATCTCCTACTTTTGCACCTTACCGTCAAGCTTTGGCAGATTATCATCAAGGCTTAGATTTGATGAGTTCCGATTTAAAAACAGCTAAAGAAAAAATTAAGACTGCTATTTTAAATTTATCCAAATTGAATCAAACGCGACCAAATGCTTTTCTGACTCGCGTGTTTTTTGATGCCAAAGCTGATGAAATAGTGTTAATTTTTTCGGGAGGACCTAGTATAACTATTTCTGATTTAGTCGATACATTAAATAAAATATCTCCCATGAATTCCAGTAAATGGAGTCAAATTAAATACTAATAAAACCTATATTTTTGCAGTATATTAGTAGCTTTATTCAAAACTTATTTTAATGATAACCTCACTTTCTATCAAAAATTTTGCTTTAATAGATCAACTAGCGATTGATTTTACTAATGGATTATCTATCATTACGGGTGAAACAGGAGCAGGTAAATCTATTATTTTAGGAGCTCTGGGATTAGTTTTAGGTAAAAGAGCTGATTTGTCTTCTCTAAAAAACACTGATGAAAAATGCGTTATTGAGGCTCAATTTGATATTTCAAAGTACAATTTGTTATCTTTTTTTGAGGCAAATGATTTAGACTACGACGCACAAACCATCATTCGTAGAGAAATTTTACCTACCGGAAAATCTAGAGCTTTCATCAATGATAGTCCAGTAAATCTTCAGGAATTACAAGCTTTAAGCCTTTTTTTAATAGATATTCATTCGCAGCAACAAACACAAGAGTTATCTGATGAAGATGTCCAATTTAAAATTATCGATGCGATTGCTGATAATAAGAATGAACTTGAACAATATCAGGAAATTCTAAAAAAATACAAAAACAATAAATCTCAATTGGTTTCGCTACAAAGAAAACAAGGCGAATCTCTTAAAGAACAAGAATATCATTCTTTTTTATTAGATGAATTGTTATCAGCCAAATTAATTGATGGGGAACAAGAACAATTAGAAGAGGATTTTGAACGATTAAATAATGTTGAAAGTATCAAAGAATCTATTGATAAAGCGCTACTCATAGCTCATGAAGAGGAAATTGGTGCCTTACATCATTTAAAGGAAATCAAAAGTACACTCCAGCGAATAGCTCCTTTTGGAAGTAAGTATCAAGAATTGCTTGAGCGGATGAATAGTATTATTATTGAGTTTGATGATATTACTTTGGAATTGAACCAGCATGCAGAACAGTTACTAAACGATCCTGAAAAATTAGAGTATACGAATCAAAAGTTACAGTTGATTTATACTTTAGAAAAAAAGCATCAGGTTAAGACAGTAGCTGAATTATTGGTAATTCAAAATGAGTTAGATCAATCTTTGGTGTCGATTAGTAATCTCGAATCTGAAATTAACAAGCTCCAGGAGCTTATTACTAAAAATGAACAAGAATTAGATGCATTGGCACAAGTAATTCATGAGAAGAGAGGACAAGCCATTCCTGTTTTGACTGAAAAAATGATTCAGATTTTGGAAAAATTAGGAATGCCTAATGTGCGTTTTAAAATAGATTTAAATTTAGTGCCAACTTTTTTTTCTAATGGAAAAGAAGAATTACAATTTCTGTTTTCGGCTAATAAAGGGGGAGAGTTTGGGTTATTAAAAAAAGTAGCTTCAGGTGGAGAAATGTCAAGAATTATGTTGGCTGTCAAAGCTATATTAGCACAATATTCTAAATTACCTACTTTGATTTTTGATGAAATAGATACGGGTGTTTCTGGCGAAATTGCCATTAGAATGGGAGAAATTATGAAACAAATGAGTACAAGTATGCAAGTTTTTGCGATTACTCATTTACCACAAATTGCAGCTAAAGGAGATTCGCATTTTAAAGTAGCTAAAAGTACAGCAGGAGAAGTAACTAGTTCTGAATTGAAGTTGTTAACCGAAGAGGAAAGAGTGCTTGAAATTGCTCAAATGCTCTCTGGAACCGTTGTTTCTGAATCGGCTCTAAATCATGCCAAAGCCTTGCTGAACTAAAAAAATGGGCTATATTTGTTGATTCATAAAAAGACCACTGTTCAAAAAAAAATTAATAGCTTTTTTATTTTACAAAAAGAAATTTCAATACTATGATTATAGAACCAAGAATGAGAGGATTTATTTGTTTGACATCTCACCCAGATGGATGCGAACAAAATGTAAAAAATCAAATAGAATACATCAAATCAAAAGGCACAATAGCTGGAGCCAAAAAAGTTTTAGTAATTGGTGCTTCAACAGGATTTGGATTAGCTTCAAGAATTACTAGTGCTTTCGGGTCGAATGCTGCAACAATTGGTGTTTTTTTCGAAAAACCAGCTGCTGAAGGTAAAACAGCCTCACCAGGTTGGTACAATTCTGCCGCTTTCGAAAAAGAAGCACACAAAGCCGGTTTGTATGCAAAAAGTATTAATGGTGATGCGTTTTCTAATGAAGTGAAACAACAAACGATTGATTTAATAAAAAAAGACTTAGGTCAAGTTGATTTAGTAGTGTACAGTTTAGCCTCTCCAGTGCGTCAACATCCAGTAACAGGAGTTTTACATAGATCTACTTTAAAACCTATTGGAGGTGTTTATTCTAATAAAACAGTTGATTTTCATTCAGGTAAAGTGTCTGAAATTTCAATCCAACCTTGTGAAGGTGATGATATTGAAAATACAGTTGCTGTAATGGGAGGTGAAGATTGGTCTATGTGGATTGAGGCTTTAAAAGCAGAGAATTTATTAGCTGAAGGCGCAATGACTGTTGCTTATTCATATATTGGGCCTGCTTTGACAGAAGCTGTTTATAGAAAAGGTACTATTGGTCGTGCAAAAGACCATTTAGAAGCAACTGCATTTACAATCGCTGATAGTTTGAAGGATATAAATGGAAAAGCTTTTGTTTCTGTAAATAAAGCCTTGGTAACACAAGCAAGTTCCGCTATTCCAGTAATTCCATTGTATATTTCTTTGTTGTATAAAATCATGAAAGAAAAAGGAATTCATGAAGGTTGTATCGAGCAAATTCAACGTTTGTATAGCGAACGTTTGTATACTAATGCAGACATTCCTACTGATGAAAAAGGACGTATCCGTATCGATGATTGGGAAATGAGAGAAGATGTTCAGGAATTAGTCGCCAAGTTATGGCCTGAGGCTACTACCGAAAATTTATCCGAAATTGGAGATCTAGCAGGATATCGTCATGATTTCTATAATCTATTTGGTTTCGAATTTGACGGAGTAGATTACAAAGCAGAAGCTAACGAATTGGTAAATGTGCCAAGTATAGCATAATAATAAAGAGAAGTTGAAAACACCTTATTTTTGATTTTATTTATAATAAAATACAGAATAGGGTGTTTTTTTATTGACATAAATCTAGACCTATGTATAATTTATTGAAAGGAAAAAAAGGAATTATTTTTGGAGCCTTAGACGAGAATTCTATTGCTTGGAAGACGGCTGAACGCGTCCATGAAGAAGGTGGTGTTTTTGTATTAACTAATGCTCCTGCCTCCATAAGAATGGGGAACATTGATGACTTAGCGCTAAAAACTGGTGCTACTGTGATTCCTGCGGACGCTACTTCAGTTTCTGATTTAGAAAATCTGGTAGATCAAGCTATGAAAATTCTAGGAGGTAAAATAGATTTTGTTTTGCATTCGATTGGAATGTCTGTTAATGTGCGTAAAGGCAATCATTACACCAACCAAAATTATGACTTTACTGAAAAAGGTTGGAATGTTTCAGCAGTTTCTTTTCATAAAGTCCTTCAAGTTCTTTATCACAAAGATGCTATGAACGAGTGGGGAAGTATTGTCGCTTTATCTTATATGGCAGCACAACGTGTTTTTCCTGATTATAATGACATGGCCGATAACAAAGCTTTCTTGGAATCTATAGCAAGAAGTTTTGGTTATTTTTTTGGTAAAAAATCAAAAGTAAGAGTAAATACGATTTCTCAATCTCCAACGGCTACCAAAGCAGGTCATGGCGTAAAAGGGTTCAAAGGGTTTATAAATTATTCAGAAAAGATGTCGCCTTTAGGAAATGCTTCTGCTTTAGATTGTGCCAATTATACGGTTACTTTGTTTTCGGACTTGACACGAAAAGTAACGCTGCAAAATTTGATGCATGACGGTGGTTTTTCTAATGTAGGTGTAAGTCAGGAAATAATGGAAATGTTTGAATAAATAGTATCTTTGCAACTCATTTCAAAACAGCGTTAATTTTAATACCACTTTTTTTACTATGTTTTTTTCTTTAATAATTCCAGTATATAACCGACCGGATGAAGTAGATGAACTTTTAATGAGTTTATCACAAATGCAGTATCATGATGTATACGAAATAGTTATTGTTGAAGATGGATCTACTATCAAATGCCAAGAAGTTCTAGAAAAGTATGCCGATAAATTAAATATCTCTTACTATTTTAAGCCTAATTCAGGTCCAGGTGATTCAAGAAATTTTGGTATGGAAAAAGCAAGGGGAAATTATTTTATCATTTTCGATTCAGATTGCATCATTCCATCTAATTATTTAACAGAAGTTGAAACTTCTCTGAATGAAAATTATGTGGATTGTTTTGGAGGACCTGATAAAGCTTTGGATAGCTTTTCTGATATTCAAAAAGCCATCAATTTTGCTATGACTTCTTTCTTGACTACAGGAGGTATTCGTGGTGGTTCTGAAAAAATAGGTAAATTCCAACCTCGTAGTTTTAATATGGGTTTGTCGCGTAAAGCTTTTGAAATTTCTAAAGGATTTGGAAATATTCATCCAGGAGAAGACCCAGATTTATCCATTCGTTTGTGGGAATTAGGTTTTGAAACCAAATTAATTCCTAACGCATACGTGTATCATAAACGTCGTATTGATTGGGAAAAATTTACGATACAGGTTAATAAGTTTGGAAAAGCAAGACCTATTTTAAATAGTTGGTATCCTAAATACAATAAACTTACTTTCTTTTTTCCTACCTTCTTTATTTTAGGATTTGGTTTTTCCATATTCATGTATTTGTTTAGCCAAAATTTTGATTTTTTATTGCAATTGTATTTTTTATATTTCATTATAATTTTTGTTACTTCTTCAATTCAAAATAAAAGTGTAAAAATTGGATATCTTTCAATGGTGGCTGTATGGAAACAATTTTGGGGATATGGAACTGGTTTTTTGGTATCCTTTATCAAAGTTATTCTCTTGAAACAAAAACCTCAAGAAGCTTTTCCTGAATTATTTTTTAAAGTATAATGACTAAAATTATTGGTTTAACAGGGGGTATTGGTAGTGGAAAAACTACTGTGGCTAATTATTTTAAGGAATTAGGTGTCCCTGTTTATATTGCCGATGATGCTGCTAAAGAAGTCATGCAGTCTGAAGCCATTCTTTCGGCTATCAGACAAACTTTTGGCGATGTAATTTTTGAGAATAAAACTTTGATTCGACCAAAATTAGCTTCGATAGTATTTTCCAACCCAGAAAAATTGCAACAACTCAATGCTATTGTGCATCCTGCAGTAGCCTTGCATTTCAAAGATTGGTTGTCTAATTATCAACAGTTTCCTTTTATTATTTATGAATCTGCCATCCTATTTGAAAGTGGTGGTGATCAAAAATGTGATAAAATTATTACAGTTACTGCTCCTGAAGCTATGAGAATAGAGCGAGTAGTGGAAAGAGATACTACTACAAAAGAACAAGTACTTCAACGTATAAAATCACAATGGACAGATAGTCAGCGTATTGCAAAAAGTGATTTTGTTATCGAGAACACTGATTTTAATAAAACAAAAGCACAAATTGTTAAAATTCTTAAAATTTTATAGAAAAAACAATTTGATGATATAATGTTAATATTTGGTTAATGCATTATTTATTATATTGTTAAAATGTTAATTTTGTGACATGAATAGAATGTTTTTTAGATTATTGGTGCTGTTAATGAGTCTATCCCTTATTGGTATAATTCTTGTGCAGGTTTATTGGTTTAATAACTCTTTTAACAATAATGATGAACAATTCAAATTTCATGTAAAACAAGTCATAGGAAATGTTGCTGAAAAATTAGAGAAACAAGAGGCATATAATTTTTATGACAGGTATAATAAATTAAAAGATAGTACAGGAAGAATTCCACAACGCGAAGATATAATGGAATTCACTTTGGTTCAAAAAAATAAAAAGACCAATAAAACCATTGTTTATTCTAATAGTATTATCTCTGAGGATTATAAAATAAATCCATCGTTCTCAAACGGAAAAAAAGATGATTTAAAGTTTAAAAATTTTAATTCCAAGAGAAAAACTGAAATTTACAATAACAATAGCATTGACAATTCTGGTTATCAGAAAAGTTTGATACCCGATGTTAAAATTGAAAAATCTGGAAATTTAGATATTCTTGACAATGCTCAGTTTGAGATTTCATACAAAGACATAGCTTCGGCTATGCCCATACAAGAAAGAGTTTCTAATGACGTTCTTTATAAATTGATAAAAAAAGAATTAGATGAGAATGGAGTCAATACGCATTTTGAGTTTGGAGTTTATAGTAACGGTCTAGCAACAAAAATACGTTCTGAAAATTTTAGTTATGATAAGGATGCAACGTATTCAACACCAATTTTTACAGATAATGAAGGAGTTGAAAAATATAAGCTGTTGGTAACTTTTCCTCATAAAAAGAAATTTTTATTGTCAGAATTAGTGAGTATTACTGTTTTGTCTATTATTTTCACCTTAATTATTTTGATTGCGTATACCTCTGCTTTGAATCAGTTGATTAGACAAAGACAGATTTCTGAAATAAAAACGGATTTCATTAACAACATGACTCATGAATTCAAAACACCTATTGCGACCATAAATTTAGCTTTAGATGCTATTCGAAATCCAAAAATTATTGAAGATAAAGATAAAGTTTACAAATATCTCGAAATGATTCGAGAGGAAAATAAAAGAATGCACGCACAAGTTGAAAATGTGCTTAGGATTTCAAAGTTAGAAAAGAAAGAATTAGATATAATCAAAGAGCCTATTGATGCTCAAGAAGTTATTGAAGATGCAATTGAGCATGTAAACCTAATTCTTGAAGACAGAGGAGGAACGATTGATTTACATTTTGATGCCACTAGAACAACGGTTTTATTGAATGATTTTCATTTCACCAATGTGATTGTAAACATATTAGAAAATGCCATAAAATACACACCTGGTGTTCCTAAAATTGAAATTTTTACTGAAAACATCAAGGATATGCTTTTGATTAAAGTAAAAGATAATGGTTTAGGAATGAGTAAAGTGGCTCAAAAAAGAGTGTTTGAGAAGTTTTATAGAGAACACACAGGAGATTTACATAATGTTAAAGGACATGGTCTTGGTTTAGCTTATGTAAAACAAATAGTTGAAGACCACAATGGTCAAGTTTATGTAGAAAGCGAAAAGGGTAAAGGAAGTACCTTTATCATAAAGATACCACTAATAAATTAGCTAATGGAAAATGTAAATAAAAAGATTCTACTAGTAGAAGACGATTTGAATTTTGGAGCGGTTTTAAAAGATTATTTGATGCTAAATGACTTTGAGGTTGTTTTGGCCAAAAACGGAATGGAAGGTTTTGAGAAATTTAAGAAAGACAATTATGACCTTTGTATCTTAGATGTAATGATGCCTTACAAAGACGGATATACGCTAGCCAAAGAAATTAGAGAGAAAAATAGCGAAGTGCCAATTATTTTCTTAACCGCTAAAACGATGAAAGAAGATGTAATGAAAGGCTACAAAGCTGGTGCAGATGATTATCTGAACAAACCTTTCGATTCTGAAGTGTTGTTGATGAAAATCAAAGCAATTATTCAAAGAAAATCTTCAGAAGTGAAGACAGATCAAGTACAGTTTGAATTCAATATTGGTAAGTTTCATTTGAACTCCAAATTGAGATTTTTGACTTTCCAAGATCAAGAGCCAATAAAATTATCTCCAAAAGAGAATGAATTGCTTAAAATGCTTATTCTGCATGAAAATGATTTAATGCCAAGAGAACTAGCATTAACAAAAATTTGGAGAGATGACAACTACTTCACCTCAAGAAGTATGGATGTTTACATCGCTAAATTGAGAAAATACCTAAAACCAGATGAAGATGTAGAAATCTTAAACATTCACGGTGAAGGATTCAGATTAGTAGTAAAAAGTAATACTACAGCATAAAACCAAAAAAAGCTTCGAAATTTTTCGAAGCTTTTTTTTTATTTAAAATGCAATTGCAAGGCAAAACAGGTTTTATCTTCCTTTGTAATAGAGAAAATGGTTTCATTTTCTTCAATGTTTTCATGAATTTGAACAGTGTCAGCAAGTGATAATTCTTTTAAAAAATTCATTTCAAAACTATCTACTTTTTGTTTTAACAATAATTTTGGGTCCACCAAATCTAAACACCATTCAAGATATTTAACGTTGTTGGCATGATTTACTATGTCTAAATCCGAGAGGCAAACCGTTTTTTCAAACAAAATTTCTTTTTCATGATGAATGTCTATTTTAGAAAACGTGCTTGCAGTTGCTTTTTTATTAGGATACAATTCAAAATGTTCATAAGGTAAGGCCAATGCTTCAGGACGACGTTTTTGGGTGTTAAAAACTGCCCAAAATGTCTCAGAACCCACTATTTTTTTTCCATTTACATGTACTGCTAGAGCTCTTACCGAGCGTGAATTTTCCAAAGAGTTAATCCAAGTAGTTACCGTAACGGTATCACCCCATTTAGGTAAAGCTTCGATTTCTACTCGCATTCTACTCAATACCCACGCTTGATCAAATTCCTGCATATCAGCAAAGCTAATTCCTCCAAGTTCAGAGTGTGCCGCAGCGGTTAGCTGTAATAAATTACATAATTCAGTATATTTCAAAAAACCATTTGGGGCGCATTGCGTAAAATTGACGTCCCAGTTTTTTGATAAGATTGAAGTAAAATTTGGAGATATAGGCATTTGAAAAAAAAGTTTTAAGATAGAAATAAAGTTAATTAGTAATAATTAGGAGCGAATCATCAGGCTTTTTCAGTAAACATCGTACCCGCCATCATTCCTAAACTTGTGAGCCGAACCCCGGCACACAAGGTTTATCCCTTCTGTCGGGGCTAAAGAGCCAACATTAAGATTTTTTGTTATGTTATTTGTGAATCAATAAAATTTATGATTTCTTTTTTATCTGATAAGTAATCAAACCATCGAGTATGTTCTTTTCGTTTAAACCAAGTGAGTTGTCTTTTTGAAAAACGTCGGGTGTTCTTTTTTATTTCTTCGATAGCAAAAGGCAAATCCCATTCACCATCAAAATGACTGAACAGTTCTCGATATCCTACAGTTTGCAAAGCATTCAGAGCTTGATGTGGATATAAGCTTTGGGCTTCGGAGAGTAAACCTTCTTGCATCATTAGATCTACTCGAAGATTAATTCTGTCATACATTATTTTTCTATCAGCTTCTAAACCAATCAATATTGGAGTAAAATTGCGCTTGTTTTTCTTTTGATTCAAAAACGAAGAATACGGTTTTTTCGTTCCTACACATACCTCTACAAAACGCATCATTCGCTGCGGGTTCAATAAGGTTTGTGGGTTTTCATTAGTTATTCTTTCAAAATAGACAGGGTCCAATGTCTTGAGTTGGTTTTGTAAAAACGTAATTCCGTTTGTTTCGTATTGGGATTGAATTGTAGCTCTTATGTTTGGGTCTATATCTGGAAAAGCATCAAAACCTTTTAAAACCGCATCTACATACAAGCCTGAACCCCCCACCAAAACCACAAAATCATTATTGGTAAACAATTCGTCTATTTTTGAAAGGGCTTCTTTTTCATAGTCTCCAACGGTATAACTCTCAAAAATAGATTTGTTTTGAATAAAATGATGTTTGGCAGCTTTTAATTCTTCCTTGCTAGGTACGGCTGTGCCTATGGTCATTTCTTTAAAAAATTGTCTGCTATCGCATGAAACAATTTCGCAATTATAATGCTGCGCAAGTTGAATACTCAAAGCGGTTTTACCAATAGCGGTGGGTCCTATTATGGTGATTAGATGTTTCATTTTTTTTTAGCCCTGATGGAAATGAAAACCCCGGAGTGATTGGAGTTTGTTTTTTCTTGGTAGAAAAGAGCGACCAACGGAAGCTCCTTTTATGCCTTAGAAAAACTACTCTAATCGCGAGGAGTTGTAATGTACAGCAGGAATAGCTCTTTATTAAAAGTGAATAATCTTTAGTGTTTTACTTTTACGAATTTGGCTTTGGATTATATTTTTAGCATCTCGATTGTTTTGCATAGGCACTAAAATATTTTTTAAGATTTCTGGATTTGTAATCTGATAGTTTAAATCATAAAAAGCATATCCTTTGTAAATTCCGTTTTCAATAAGCACCGCTGAGCGTTCGCTGATGTTGCGTCCTTTGTCTATTACAATCATATTTTGCGTCTCAAAATCATTTTCTTTGAGGAATTGATGGACTCTTTGATTGTATTCTTCGGGGGTGATTTCGCCAATGCAGGCACCGTCACATTCTTTTATGCCGTATTGAAAACATTCTTTTTTGGTTTGGTAAAGACCAGTTAATTTTTGACACAAATGATATTTAGACGTAATCTTGAACAAGGTGTTTTTAGCTTCTTGTAACGATGAAAAAGAGGTGATTTCTTTTTTACGACCATCGTATTTTTGAATTTTTAGGTTCAAATAGCCATTTTTATCTTTCTCGCTATAAAGTGCTAATTGAAAAATGCTTTTGCGTTGTGCGCGGTTCAAAATTGGTTTGTTGACTTTTATTTCTTCACTTTCCTTAAGTAATGCAATCAATTCGCTTCCTGTTTCTTCATAAGTTACCGCAAAAACTTCGGTTTGGATTTTTTTACATTTATTGGATTTCCCCGTAAAATGTTGGTTGATTCTCTTTTTTATGTTTCGGCTTTTGCCAATATAAATTAAGTTGCCTTTGTCGTTATGGATGTAGTAAATACCTGTTTTTGAAGGCATACTTTGTACAATATCCAAGAGTTTTGGAGCGATTCCTTTTTCGATTTCGGTTTTGATTAGCTCTTTTATGATTGTTTTTTCGACATCTTTTTCGAGTAGCAATTTAAAGAGTTTTACGGTGGCCATTGCGTCTCCGCTAGCACGATGTCTATCCGCCATTGGAATTCCCAATGCTCGGACTAATTTTCCTAAGCTGTGCGAAGGTTGTTCTGGTAATAGTTTTTGAGACAATTCAACAGTGCAAAGAGTTTTTAAATTGAAATCATAGCCCAATCTTCGAAATTCAGTTCTTAAGATTCTATAGTCAAAACTGGCATTGTGCGCGACCAAAACACAGTCGGATGTAATTTCGATTATTCGTTTGGCAACTTCAAAAAACTTTGGAGCAGAACGCAACATAGCATTGTTTATGCCAGTAAGCTTTACTACAAAGGGTTGAATTGGAATTTCGGGATTGACAAGACTTATAAACTGGTCTACGATTTCGTGTCCGTCAAATTTATAAATCGCAATCTCTGTGATTCCTTCTTCGTTAAATTGTCCTCCTGTGGTTTCTATGTCAAGTATTGCGTACATAGCCCCCTAACCCCCAATGGGGGAATATATTTGGTTAATATCTAAAATTATTTTCGTCATAATTACAATTTTTATTTTTCCCCCCTTTGGGGCTTAGGGGGCTTTTATCTTCCGCCAAAGATACTACTTCCGATTCTAACCATAGTGCTGCCGCATGCTATAGCTAGTGGATAATCGCCTGACATTCCCATTGAGATGGTATTCAGTTGGCAGTTTTTAAGCTCTATTTTTTGTAGGCTATCAAAAATAGATTTCAAGTGGGTAAACTCTTTTTTGATTTGGGTTTGATTATCCGTAAAGGTAGCCATTCCCATTAATCCTACTATTCTAATATTGTTCATCTGATTAAAAGTAGAAGAGTTGAGTAAACTTTGTAATTCTACTTCGTCCAGACCAAATTTTGATTCTTCTTCGGCGATATAAATTTGCAATAAGCAATCAATAATTCGGTTATTTTTTAATGCTTGTTTATTTATTTCTTCTAATAATTTTAAGCTATCGACTCCATGAATTAATGTTACGAACGGAGCCATATATTTCACCTTATTGGTTTGAACATGGCCAATCATGTGCCATTCAATATCTTTTGGCATTTGTTCCCATTTGTCGACCATTTCTTGGATTTTATTTTCTCCAAAAATGCGTTGCCCCGCTGTGTATGCTTCCATTAAATCGGTTACGGGTTTTGTTTTTGAAACCGCTACAAGTGTAACGTTTTCAGGAAGCGATTCTTTTATCTTTAATAAGTTTTCAGCTATTGCCATTTTGTTAGTATTAATTCTTCTTAAGAATGTTTTCCTTCATTTAGGAACACAAAGCAAACTTATTAAATTAATACTTGTTTTCATTCATAGCAGCTTGTCTTCTTTTATCAGTGACTAAAATTTATCTTTTATTTAACGATTTTGATTAGTGTACTTATTAATAAAATAAAACAAGCCCGATAGATTCGGGCTTGTTTCGTATAAATGTTATTGTTTACTTAATCAAATTTTGATTTTATTTCTGCTTTTGGCCAACTGTTGTTGGTAACATCAATGTCTGCAGTTTCTAATTTTGGGTCGATTTGTATTTTTTTAATTGCTTTTGAAGTAGCGTATACTTTTTTGGCAGTATCATTGTTTTTTCTCCAAATTTGTGCTGGATATTTGAAGTTTTCAGTAGTACCATCCTCATAAGTTAGTTCTACTAAAATTGGCATAATTAACCCACCAGGTTTGTTGAATTCTACTTCGTAAAAATATTTAGGTGCATTTAATGCAGCTTTTTCTTCAGCAGTTAGTTTTTCGTTTACATAGTCGGCTAGTAACTTGAATTCATCAACTTTTAATGCTTTTTTATCTGATTCTTTTAATTCGGCATTTGTTCCTTCAACCAAATATACAAATGGTCCTTTTTCTTCACCAAAACGTCCTCTTCTTACTTTTGAATTTTTTAATTCGGTTGTAGGCGTATCAGTTACATAATATTGCTTTACTTCATTTATTCCTATGTCAACAAAGTCGGTTGAGTAAAACCAACCTCTCCAAAACCAGTCTAAGTCAAATGCAGAAGCATCTTCCATAGTTCTGAAAAAGTCTTCAGGTGTAGGGTGTTTGAATTTCCAACGGTTCGCGTAAGTTTTGAATGCGTGATCGAATAATTCACGCCCCATAACTGTTTCTCTCAAGATATTCAATGCAGTCGCAGGTTTACCGTAGGCATTATTTCCAAATTGAATAATGCTTTCTGAGTTACTCATAATTGGTTCTAGAAACTTTTGATCTCCACTCATGTAAGGAACAATGTTTTTTGCTGGTCCTCTTCTTGATGGGAAATTGGTTCCTAATTCTTGCTCGGCCATATATTCCATAAAAGAGTTCAAACCTTCATCCATCCATGTCCACTGACGTTCATCAGAATTTACAATCATAGGGAAGAAGTTATGTCCAACCTCATGAATAATTACGCCAATCATTCCATTTTTTACTTGTGGACTAGTTACGCCATTTGCGTCAGGACGACCAAAATTCCAACAAATCATTGGGTATTCCATACCTTGGTCTTCAGCCGAAACAGATACTGCTTTTGGATAAGGATAATCGAATGTATGTGATGAATAACTTTTTAATGTATGGGCAACGGTTCTGGTTGAAGTTTCTCCCCACAGCGGATTGGCTTCTTTTGGATATACAGAAGTAGCCATTACTGTTTTTCCGCCAAGTTTTACTGCCATTGCATCAAAAATGAATTTTCTTGAAGTAGCAATTCCAAAATCTCTTACATTTTTGGCGCTAAATTTCCATGTTTTCTTTTGAGAAGAAAAACCTTTTTCAGCAGCTTCAGCTTCAGCTTGAGTTACGATTACTACTGGGTTATCATAAGTCTTTTTAGCTAACTCATAACGTTTCAGTTGCTCAGCAGTAAAAACTTCTGCTGGGTTCAATAATTCGCCAGTTGCTTCCATAACGTGATCAGCAGGAACAGTGATGTTTACGTCAAAATCTCCAAATGGCAATGCAAATTCTCCGCTTCCCCAAAATTGTTGGTTTTGCCATCCTTCTACGTCATTGTAAACGGCCATTCTTGGATAAAATTGAGCAATTACATACAATTTGTTGCCATCTTTTTCAAAGAATTCATAACCTGAACGCCCCCCATCTTGTTGGTAGTTGTTGATGTTGTACCACCATTTTACAGAGAAAGTGATTTTTTCTCCTGGTTTCATTGGTGTTGGTAAATCAATACGCATCATGGTTTGATTTACTGTATAAGTCATTGGATTACCTTTGGCATCTTTTACATACTCTAACTTAAATCCTCGGGCAAGGCCTTGTTTTAGGTATTCATTAGCAAATTTACTTGGAGTCATGGTTGCCTCAATTCTTTCACTCTCAGCCAGCGGTGATTGTGAATTTTTAGCGGCTTGATTTTGGTCCATTTGTAACCAAAGGTATTCTAGTTTGTCAGGAGAATTATTGTAATAAGTAATGGTTTCTGCACCACTTATTCTTGAATTTTTGTCATCTAATTCGATGTCTATTTTGTAATCCGCTTGTTGTTGATAATAGGCTGGTCCTGGGGCTCCTGCTGCAGTACGAAACATGTTTGGAGTTGCCAATAAATCATACATTTGGCTAAACTTATTAGTGTCGTATTTGCCTTGTTGTTTTGGTGGTGTTGGGGTGGTTTTTTCTTGGGCAAATAGCATTGCCGGAAAGAGTAAGAGTAGGGTAGCTTTTTTCATAAATAAAATAGAAATTTAAGTCCGTGAAAATAGCAATTTTAACGGAACTACTTTCTTTTTATTAGTACTTTAACATTTGTATCTTTGATGAATCACTAAAGTTTAAGCTGTTTTTGGTGCCATTTGCTGTAAAATGCATAATGTTTTGTTGATCTGAGTTCCAATCCATCAATAAAGAATTCTGAATGTTTAAGTTTTGAATTTTTGTGATTTCTTTAATTGTCAGATAAGTAACCAGAACATCTTCTTCAACTTCGCTTGATATGTAGTTTAGTGATTGAGATTGTCCATTTACTTTTAGAATTAAATTTTCTGAAAAGTATTTTTTTAGCAAAATCAGTTCCTCAGGTTTTTCAGTACCTATTCCAATAGAAGTTTTTTTATGGTATTTTTTTTCTAAAGCTTTGTTTAAATCATCTAAGAAAATTCGTGAAGTGATTTGAATTCTTTTCTTTTCAGGGACAAATTGAACTTGAAATATAGCCACATAAAACTTATGCATCTCAAAGGATGAAAGGCTAATGGTTAAAAGGAATAGTGCAAAGAATAAAACTGTTTTTTTCATTTTTCAAAAGTAGTTAAACTTTTAAATTCTTTGTTCTTGCTAATCAAAAAATCATGCAACTGAAACGAATCGTTTTGAGTCAAAATAGCTACAGCGTTTTTATCTGCTTCACAAAAAGAAAGAAATAAGATGATTTCTTCTTCTTTTAGTTGTAATGTTTTTGAAAAAAAGTCAGGGTGTACGCTATTGATTACTTCTACATAGTAATTGATGGGTTTTTCTTCTCTGTCTTTTTGTAATGGTTTCTTTTTAAATAACTTTTTGACATCCTTAAAAAGTCGAACAAAGTCAGTTCCGTTAGCAATTGTTGTTGGCGGCATCAATGGGTTGGTAGGAGATGATTGCGCGTCATCATAGTATTTTCTATCTATATACTTTTGCATATTAGGATTTAAAGGCCGAATCTCTTTTTGATTCAGAACAATAACTTCCTTTAACTCGTTATCAAATAATTCAAGTTCTATTTCTAAAAAGGGAAGTTCGAAATTTTTGCTGCTAAGAATTACTTTTTTTGGCATACAAGCCAAACTGGCAAATAGTAAAGTGTCTTTAGGTTGAGCCAAAATTTCAAAATATCCTTGCTCCGAAATTACCGATCTTGTTTTAGAACTCAAATTGACAACAGAACCATTTACAACAGCTCCCATACTATTGGCTACTTTTCCTTTTAAGTTGCTTCTTTCTTGTGAAAAAGTGATTCCAACAGAAAAAAAGAAGTACAATATTAATTTATAGTTTTCCTTCATTGCTATTGAGTTCATTAAAGGTCGAGGCTAATTGAAGCATAGCCACCAGCATTTGGGCTTTGTTATTGGTTTCTAATAATTTGGCAAAGCTTTTGTTTTCAATGCAATAATATTGAAAGGTATTGATTTTGTCAGCAGCAATATGAAATGATTTTGTGTAAAAATCACTAGTAAATAAGCGTTTTAATTTGGCTAAATTGGTTTCTTTTTTCTCTACTTCTAGTTCTTTTTTGAGCATTTCTTTCCTGCCAGAAAGCATATTGATTAAACCTCCTATACCGCCAGAGTTAGCTTTTAATCTTCGTTCAGCTACGGTATACGATTTTTGGTTTTTGGGAATAATCCCAAGATCTCGAGCATTGATATTAGCATATTGATTGATAATTACTTCGTCTAACTCGATGCCTTTTGGAATCATTTCTATGCTAATAAAGTCTTCACAAAAATCATTGGCTTGAATTACTTTTTGATAGGCTTCAAAACTTTTGGATGCAAAAAATAAAACATCGTTGATTGCTGCCTCAATAGTGAATTCCCCGTTTTCATTTACTCTTGCGCTTTTTTCAGAATGTAAGTTGACCACTTCTATTTCTGTAAAAACACCTGAACTGGCTAAAATTCTTCCTCGGATTGTTTTTACCTCTTTTGCTTGACCTAAAATACATTGAGTCGCTAAAAAGAAAAAAAGCGTTTTCGTTTTATTTATTTTCATCTGAAATGATTTGATTGTAGCGTTCGGCAAGTTTGATAATCAAAAACTCACTCATTGTTTTGTTTTTGGTCTTCATCGAGTTGATAAAAGCTTGATCCTCGATGCAGAAATACTGAAACCCTTTAATGTAATCTTTGGGGATTTTGAGTTTTTGTATGTAAAATTCCTCTTCAAAAAGGTATTCTATTTTATCAAGGAGTTTTTCTTTTCTTTCTACAAGCACTTCTTTTTTGAGCATTGCAGTTCTTCCAGAAATGCCATTCAAAATTCCATCAAGGCTACCTTTTGTGGCGGTTTGTAATTTTCTTTCAGCAGGAGTAAAATGTTTGGTTGCGCTAGGGATGCCAAGTTTTTCTGCAGAAATCTCTGGATGACTATTGATGGTTATGTTTTTAAGAACGATACTTTTTAATGTCATTTCTATTTTTAGCTCTTTATTCGAAAGGTCTGCTTTGGTAATGACTTTTGTTAAGGTTTCAAGATTAACTGCACTAAAGACAACAATATCTCCTTCTTTGGCTGGAATTCTGAAATAACCTTCAATTCTACTAGTGGTTGCTTGTCGAGTAGCTTCGTTCCTGATATTTACTCCATCAATAAAATTAGATTCTACCGAAATTCTACCCTGAATTGTTCCTTCAGTAAGTGTTTGTCCCACAAAAATTGATGTCCAAAAAAGTAATAGTAAAAGGGTAAAATTATTCTTCACTGGATAGGTTTTTGTTAAATGTCACCGCCAATTCACTCATTAATAGTTCTAATTGTTGTTTGTTTCCCGAAGTTAGATAAGAAACTAAAAATTGATTTTCTATACAAAAATACCGAAATGCATTTATGTACATTTTTGTAATTTTTAAATTCATGATATAAAAATCATCGGGGTAAAGCGCTTTTAATCGGTCTAATAAACGTTCTTTTTTTTCAATTTCAAGTTCTTTTTTTAATTTTTTAGTTCTACCTGATATTTTGTTGATTATTGGGTCTAATGGTAAAGTTCCACCTAAGATACTCAAAAGATGTATGGGTTTAAAATCTCCAGCAGTTTTTAAACGTCTTTCAGCAGGAGTGTATTTTTTTTGATTTTCTGGAATGATTCCTAGCTTTTCGGCAGTAATTGAATTGTTTTTAATAATCACTTCGTTTAAATCTATTGTTTTTGAGGTCATATTTACTATTAAATTATTGCTTTGATAGTCGCTTTTGGTGATTTTTTTTCTTTTTGTTTCAACATTTATTGATGAAAAATGTAAAATATCTCCTAATTGACATTTAATGGTAAAACGTCCATCGGTATTTGAATTCGTTACTTCGTTTGAGCGTTCATTTTTTATCAATACACCTTCAATTCCTTTGTTGTTTAAGATTACAGTTCCTGATAAAATCATTTCCTTTTGCGGCTGCCCTTTAGCAATAGTTACAATGGTTATCTGAAAAAGTAATGTCAACCAAAATTTCATTTCATCTTTTAAATTCAATTGTGGTAAAAGTATTTCAATCCGTTGCCAAATAATTATTAAGGGCTTGGTAAAAATTTGTTAATTAAAAATTGCTTTTTATACCTTTATCACTTAAAAAAAAAAGAAAAATGAGAAACTGTATTATTGCTAGTACATCAACTTTACACGGTGGGGCGTATTTGGAGTATTTATTGACTAATTTACAGCAACATTATGCTGGATGTCAAAGTATTTTGTTTATTCCGTTTGCACGTCCAAGTGGCATAACGCATGATGAATATACGCTTAAAGTTGCTCAGGCATTTGCTAAAATTGATATTCAAGTACGAGGAATTCACGAATTTGAGGATCCTAAAAAAGCGATTCAAGAAGCCAAAGGTATTTTTACAGGAGGAGGGAATACTTTTCTTTTGGTAAGTCAGTTGTACAAATTTGATTTGATGCATTTGTTGTCTGAAACTGTAAAAAAAGGTACACCATATCTAGGAACGAGTGCAGGAAGTAATATTTGTGGCTTGAGTATGCAGACAACCAATGATATGCCTATTGTTTATCCTCCTAGTTTTCAAACCTTAGGTATTATTCCGTTTAATCTCAATCCGCATTATTTAGACCCTATTGAAGGTTCTACTCATATGGGAGAAACACGTGAAACAAGAATTAAAGAATTTCATGCTTTTAATGCAATACCAGTTTTAGGTTTAAGAGAGGGTAGTTGGTTGGAAGTAAAAGGAGATATAATTACATTAAAAGGTAATTTGACAGCTCGTTTGTTTTTACAAAACCAAGAACCTGTTGAGTTGGAATCAGATTCTGATTTGAGTACCTTAAAATAAAAAAGCCGAAACATATGTTTCGGCTTTTCTAAAGAGCGGAAGACGAGGCTCGAACTCGCGACAACCAGCTTGGAAGGCTGGAGCTCTACCAACTGAGCTACTTCCGCAGGATAATTTTTAAAACTTTATCAGGTTTTGGAGCGGAAGACGAGGCTCGAACTCGCGACAACCAGCTTGGAAGGCTGGAGCTCTACCAACTGAGCTACTTCCGCATTATTGTGGTGCAAATATAGATAAACATTTCAGTTATTTGCAAATTTTTTTTGGAAAAAAATTGAAAGAAAAAGGAAAGGGTTTATAATTAATTTAAAATTAATTTGTTATACATTTATTTTTTTTTGAATGCTACTTCCAAAAGAAAAGAAAAACATTGCCAAGGTTAATTTTGTTTTTCAAAAGCTATTTTAGGGACAAAAAAATGTTCGTTTTTCTTAGATGATAATGAATTTAAAAGTGTCATTATTTTATGGTTTTAAATTTTAGTTTTATGAGACCTATTTACTTTGTTTTAATTCTACTGTTTATTTTGAGTTGCCAAAATAAAGTAAATAATGATTCAGCAATTTTGATAAAGCCTAAACCTGTTCCTAAAATTCAGGTAGAGGGCAATGCAATTGCCTTTGATAGTGCTTTGGTTAGGTCTTATAATAATCAAAGGTTATTAGAATTTTATCGAGCAACCAGCTTTAAAACGGTTTGGCAATCTGCAACATATCGTAAAGTTATTTTAAATGCAATTAAAGAATCGGACAAAGAAGGACTTTTTCCTGAAGATTATCAATTGGAGTCTTTGATTTCTTTTGAGAAAAAGCATGCGCTTCTTAAAGAAAAAGATTTAGTTACTTATGATTTGCTGTTAACTGTAAATGCACAGCTTTTATTAACTCATTTAAAAATAGGTAAGCTTAATCCCAAAGAAATGTATTCTAATTGGGATATTGAAAACAAAGTTTTTGATGTTAATGCAGTTCTAGCAGAAGCATTTACTAAGAAAAAAATGGATGTAGTTGTAGAAGAATGTAAGCCTAATATTTTGGTTTATAATCAATTAAAAGAAGCTTTAAGGCTTATTGAAAATTATCCAGATGTAGATTTTACTCCAATTGCATTTACCGAAAAAATAGTTGCGAATGATACCAATGTCAAAGTAATTGCTGTAAAAAAAAGATTAAAATATTGGAAGGATTTTACAGGTTCGGATAGTTTGACAGCTATTTATGATTCGAAAACTGTGGCTGCTGTAAAACGATTCCAACAAAGACACGGATTAGCTCCCGATGGGATACTTGGGGCTGGAACAATCGAAGCATTGAATTTTTCAAAAGCAAACAGAAAAAAACAAATTATCGCCAATCTAGAGCGTTGGAGATGGTTTCAAATTACACCAGATACGGATTATATCATTGTTAATATTCCAGATTATAAATTAGTTGTAGTAGAAAATCAAGATACTACAATTACTCAAAAAGTTGTGGTAGGAACAACTAAACGAAGAACTCCAATTCTTACTTCTTACTTAAGAACGGTGGTTTTGAATCCAACTTGGACTATACCTCCAACAATTTTGAAAGAAGATGTGGTTCCAGCTATGAAAAGAAATCGTTATTATCTTTCAAATAAAAACATTACAATTTATGATAGTGATAATAATGTAGTAGCTCCTGAAAATTGGGATGTAAACAAACCTCATAATTACCGATATGTACAAGAGCCAGGTCCCAACAATACTCTTGGCGAAATGAAGATTTTGTTTCCTAATCATCATAGCATTTACTTGCATGACACCAATCATCGCAATTTGTTTGGGCTAAATAATCGTTCGTTGAGTTCGGGTTGTATTAGAGTTGAAAAACCTCTTGAGTTAGCTGGTTATTTTTTGAATCACTCTGAAAAATGGTCTAAAGAAAAAATTGATTCAGTCGTGGCAACAAGAAAAACACGATATGTAAAGATTGAAAAGAAATACAATATTTACATTTGGTATTGGACAGCATGGAGTCAAAACAATGAACTCCATTTTAGGAAAGATATTTATGATTATGATTTGGCTTTGTATGAAAAGCTAAGAAGTTAACTTTTCTATTGTTTCCTCTGTTGTTTTTCTTGAAGGGTGATATATGAATAGAATAGATTGCTCTTTGATGGTGTTGATAATAGGTAACGTTAATTCGTTCGGTAATGCAGGGCATCCTTGACTTCTACCTAATCTTTTATGTTGTTTGATGAAGGAGTCAGAAACATAGTCGGCTCCATGAATGACAACAGCTCTGTTGCGAGCGTTACAATTTACTCCTTTTTCTAATCCGTCAAGTTTTAATGATAGCCCGTGTTTTCCTTTGTATACTTCTCCAGTAGCATAAAATCCTAAGCTACTTTGAAATGAGGAAGGTTTATTCGAAAAATTTGATGCAAATTCATCGCCTGTATTTCTACCATGAGCCACTAATGACTGAAAAAGTATTGTATTATTTGCTAAATCTATTACCCAAAGTCTTTTGGTGTTCGAAGATAAACTAAAGTCAATTAAAGTAAGCATTTCTTTTTTGACCAATCCTTTTTCTTTTAGTTTATAGTAACCTTTTAAAGCTTCGGAAAAGCTATCAAATTGAGGAAGAGAAAATTGATTCGTATGTAAACTATGATATACAGATTCAATAAGTAAATCAGCTTTGGATTTTATGTTTGAAGCATGTTCAGTTCTGCTTTTAATTTTTTTAGTTTCTTTAATTTTAGAATTATCAATAGAAAAAGAACTCAAAAAGAGTATTGCTAGGGTAAGGAATGTACTATAAATCATTGATTGTCTATTGGTTAAATCTCGTGTTTTTGGATTGCAAAGATACGATAAAAACGCTTTTGAGATTAAAAAAGTGCATTACGTCGATAAAATTTAACACTTAGTCGATTAATTTTTAACACTATCATTTTGTGAAAAAACGTTGCGTTTTTCGCTTTTTTATGTTAATTTTTTTATTTTTACTAATCATATAGCCCCAAAATGAAAAAAAAGTACTTATTTATTCTTGTTTTATTGTTGTTTTTCTATAATTCTGCTTGGTCGCAAAAAAAAATTTTAGAGACGAAATCTACTACAGAAAGTATTAGTATTGATGGAAAATTTAACGAATCTTCTTGGGATACTGCTGCTATAGCTACTGATTTTGTGATGTTTGAGCCAGATAATGGCAAACCCATAAGTACAGATAAGAAAACAGAAGTCAAAGTTATTTATGATAACAACGCGATTTATATATCAGCAACAATGTTCGACAATGAGCCTTCGAAAATTCAAAGAGAAATTACCAATAGAGATGTCTTTGGGGTTTCGGATCATTTTTCTGTTTTTATCAATGGTTTTAATGATGGACAACAAGATTTTCGTTTTTTTGTTAGTGCCGCTGGAGTTCAGATGGATTGTCTGGCTACCGAAGATTTTGAAGATTTTACTTGGGATGCAATCTGGGACAGTAAAGTTGTTTTGACCGATTTTGGCTGGACAGTAGAAATGAAAATTCCTTATGCTGCTTTGCGTTTTTCAAATCAGGAAAAGCAAACTTGGGGGATTAATTTTATGCGAGAAATAAAACGTGATGTTCAAAAATATACATGGAATTTGGTAGATACCAAAATTGGTGCGATTATACCTCAAGCCGGAATATTAGAAGGGATTTCGAATATTGACACACCTACTCGTTTATTTTTAATTCCTTATTCTTCATTGTATTATCAAAAAAATGATATTGGTTCAGAAACGACGTTCAAAGCGGGTTTAGATTTAAAATATGGAATTAATGATTCCTTTACTCTTGATGCTATTCTGGTTCCTGATTTTGGTCAAACTAAATTCGATAATGCCATTTTGATTCTTGAGCCTTTTGAGCAACAATTTCAAGAAAACCGCCCTTTTTTTACAGAAGGAACCGATTTGTTTACCAAAGGGAATTTGTTTTATTCCAGAAGAATTGGTCTCGCGCCTACAACCGAGGTCAATCTTAATCCAGATGAAGAAATTACCAATTATCCTAATTCAGTTGACTTAATTAATGCCGTAAAAGTTTCTGGTAGAACCCAAAAAGGTTTGGGTGTTGGTTTTTTGAATGCTGTTACCGAAAAAACTTTTGCAACCATCCGAGATACTGTCACTAACGCTCAAAGAAAGGAAGTTGTGGCTCCTCTTACCAATTATAATGTCTTAGTTTTTGATCAGCGTTTTAATCAAAATTCTTCAGTAACCTTTATCAATACGAATACTACACGAAATGGAGGTTTTAGAGACGCCAATGTTTCTGGGTTATTATTTGATTTAAGTACCAAAGCCAATACCTATAATTTGTATGGCGATTTTAAGTACAGTACTATTAATGATGTTCAAGATTACAACGGTTTTAAAACCGCAATAAATTTTGCCAAAACTAGCGGGAAGTATCGTTATTTGTTTTCGGGTAAATACATCTCTGAAAATTATGATATCAATGATTTAGGGATTATTTTTTATACTAATTACCACGGTTTTCTAGCAAATGGAAGTTATAGAATTGTTAATCCGACCAAAGTTTTTAATACTTTCAAAGTCGAACAAGAAGTCAATGCCGAGATTCAAAACACTTTCGGCAAGCTCCAAGAGGCTTGGTATAAAACCGTTTTGAAAGGAACGAATTTAAATAATGATTACTTTGAATTTGCATTAATTGCTAATCCTTTGGTAACCTATGATTTTTATGAGCCGAGAGAGTATAATCGCTATGTTTTTATACCCAAAAGAATCTCATCTTATTTTGGTATCGAAATGAACAGAAATCGTCCATTTACTTTTGATTTAACTATTTCTGGAGCAAAATTTGATGAAGAAGGTAGGTATAATTATGGTTTTTTTGCTAGTCCAAAATATCGCTTTAATGATAGGTTTTCATTGGCATACGCAGTTGATTATTTGAATAAAAAAAATGATAGAGGATGGGTGGACACAACAACTGACGGAATTATTTTTGCGGAACGCAACAGAGAATATATTCAGCATGATTTTACGGGTAAGTATGCAATAAACGAGAAAATGACTGTAAATTTAACAGCACGCTATTATTGGTCTTATGCTAAAAATCATGAATTTCTAACATTACAAAATGACGGAAAGTTGATAACAAACTCGACTTATTCAGATAATAAAGATAGAAATTTCAATTCGTGGAATTTTGACTTGTCTTATAGTTGGTGGTTTGCTCCTGGAAGTCAATTGTCGTTCTTGTATAGGAACTTTGCTCTAGACAGAACTAATAGTGTAGAAAAAGATTTTTCAACCAACTTCAAAAATGTCATAAATAATAATTTGACATCTAATCTCTCCATAAGTATACGTTACTTTATAGATTACAATACTATAAAAAACAGTTTTTAAAGTACGATAAACCTTCAATATTCGTAAGATTTGAATTTTTTAAAAAGCTATTTAAAATTTGTGGTCAGAACTGTAACAAATTTTATAATAGTAAGTCTATTTAGTTGATGTAGACTTATCCATTATCAATCAAATGTATTTTATGAGATTTATTCTTTTTAGTTGTGGGGTTCTTTTTTCTTTTCTTGGATTTAGCCAAAAGAAAACGCTTGAAACAAAGTTTATCACTAATCCTATAACTATTGATGGAAAAATAAATGAGCAATCTTGGGAGGAAGTTGCATCTGCTACCGATTTCGTGATGTTTCAACCAGATAACGGAAAACCCGTTATTCCTGAAAGAAGAACTGAAGTTAAGGTGCTTTATGATAATACCGCTATTTACATTGCGGCAAAGATGTATGATAATGAGCCCAATAAAATATTGAGAGAAATTTCAAAAAGAGATGATTTTGGTACAGCAGATTTTTTTGGAATTTTTGTTAATGGCTATAATGATGGACAACAAAATTTTCAATTTTTTGTCAATGCCGCCGACGGACAAGCCGATTGTTTGGCAACAGATTCCAATGGAGAAGATTATTCTTGGGATGCGGTTTGGGATAGTAAAGCCGTAATTACCGATTTTGGTTGGGTGGTCGAAATGCGAATTCCATATGCAGCACTGCGTTTTTCACCTGAAAAGATACAAACTTGGGGAGTTAACTTTTTTAGAGAAATACGAAGAGACCGTCAAAAGTACTCTTGGAATTTTATCGATTCCAAATTAGGGACTTTTACACAGCAAAATGGTATTTTGACCGGTATTGCTAATATTGAAACTCCAACACGTCTATTTTTGTTACCCTATTCTTCCTTCTATTTAAATGCTAATGACCAGCAAAAAACGAAAGGTACTTTAAAAGGAGGCTTAGATTTGAAATACGGAATTAATGATGCTTTTACGCTTGATGCCATTTTGATTCCAGATTTTGGTCAAACAAAATATGACGATGTGATTTTAAATTTAGGGCCATTTGAACAACAATTCAACGAAAACAGACCTTTCTTTACAGAAGGAACCGACTTGTTTAGCAAGGGGAATTTGTTGTATTCTCGACGAATTGGTGGCGCACCTACTAATTATCCTACCACAGGAACAAATGAAGTGATTACTGATAATCCAGCTAGTGTTAACTTGATTAATGCTTTAAAAGTATCAGGAAGAACCAAAAATGGTCTTGGAATTGGGATTTTAAATGCTGTTACAGAAAAAACGACCGCAACAATTACAAATACTGTAACGGGAGATACACGAAAAGAAGTGGTTGAGCCTTTAGCGAATTATAATGTCTTGGTTTTGGACCAGCGTTTTAGAAAAAATTCTTCTATTGCCTTTGTAAATACAAATGTGACCAGAAATGGTAGTTTCAGAGACGGGAATGTGTCTGCTTTGGTTTGGGACTTGAATACCAAAGCGAATACTTACAATTTATCGGGTGATTTTAAATACAGTTACGTCAATGAAGATAAAATTAAAACGGGTATCGCAACTCAATTAAATTTTGCAGAAACCTCGGGTAACTATCGCTATAGTTTAGGCGCCGATATGTATACCAAAGATTTTGATAACAATGATTTGGGAATTAATTTTGAGACGAATTATTACAGTTTTTATGGTAATGCCAATTATCGAATTCTAAACCCAACCAAGCGTTTTAATGGTTTTAGAGTGAACTATAATAATTTTATTCAATTTAACAAGGAAACGGGACAGGTTCAAGGAAGCAATATCAACATCAACACCAATATCGAAACTTTAAAAAACAATTCTTATGGTTTTGGTATCAATTGCAATCCATTTGAACGATATGATTATTATGAGCCACGTCAAGCTGGAAGGTTTGTGATTGCACCCACAAGCTATAGTTTTTGGGCATATTATTCTCGAAATTATAACTATAAATTTGCATTTGATATCAATCCAGAATATTCAAAAGCAGATGAGCCAGGTAGAGATTTTATTGGGATAAATTTGAGTCCTAGATATCGTTTTAATGATAAATTGGCAATGGTATATGATTTTAGTTATTCCAGACGAAACAATAATAAAGGGTTTATTGACAAAGTTGATAATGTTTCTGATCCCAATGCAGATAAAACAATCATTTTCGCAAATAGAAATGTGGTTACTTATGCTCATAACGTTTCAGGGAAATATTCTATTAATAGCCAGATGAATTTTAATTTATCCTTACGTCAATATTGGTCTTATGCCGAAAACAAAAATATTCTTTCTTTGACAGATAAAGGACGTTTGATAGATTATGTAGGATACACTAAAAATAAAAATTCTAGCTTTTATTCTTGGAATATGGATTTGTCGTATTCATGGTGGTTTGCACCAGGAAGTCAAGTTTCATTTTTATACCGAAATAGTTCGGCTAATTTTGAGAATATTATAAATAAAGATTATAGCGATAATATAAATCGACTTCTGACTAATGCTAAATTACAACACACCTTATCTGTAAGCGTTCGCTATTTTATTGACTTTAATGAAATCACAAATCAGCTAATAAAAAGCTAAATTCAATATTTAGCTATTTTTTTGTTATTATTTATCCCCTATAACGATTGAAATTTTCAGGGATATTTTGAAACCTTTTTCGGCTTTTGAAAATTCTTTATCTTTGATAAAAAAATTATCATGAATAAAAAAGTTATCCTTATGATTCTTGATGGATGGGGTAAATCGCCTGATCCTAAAGTATCTGCAATAGACAATGCAAATGTTCCTTTTATAAATAGTCTTTACGAAAAGTATCCTAATGCTCAGTTACGAACCGATGGTTTAAACGTTGGTTTGCCAGAAGGACAAATGGGAAATAGTGAAGTAGGTCATATGAACCTTGGTGCGGGAAGAATCGTGTATCAAGATTTGGCTAAAATTAATTTAGCAGTAGCTAATAATACTTTAGCAAAAGAACCCGTGCTAATTGATGCTTTTACTTATGCTAAAGAAAACAACAAAAAAGTACACTTTTTAGGATTAGTTTCTGATGGAGGAGTACATTCTCATACTTCGCATTTACGCGGATTGATTACGGCTTCTCAAGAATATGGTTTAGAAAATGTATTTGTACACGCTTTTACTGATGGTCGTGACGTAGATCCAAAATCAGGAAAACAATATATCCAAGATTTACAAGATTTCATGGCACCAACTACAGCTAAATTAGCTTCTGTTGTGGGTAGATATTATGCTATGGATCGTGATAAAAGATGGGAACGTGTAAAATTAGCTTACGATTTAGTGGTTAAGGGAACAGGAAAACCAACTCAAGATGCAGTTGCATCTATTGAAGAAAGTTACGCAAAAGATGTTACAGATGAGTTTATCGATCCGTTAGTAGTTGTTGATGCTACTAATCAACCTTTAGCAACTATTCAAGCTGACGATGTAGTAATCTTTTTTAACTTCAGAACAGATAGAGGTCGTGAGTTAACAGAAGCGTTATCACAAAAAGATTTTCATGAGCAAAACATGCATAAACTGCCTTTGTATTATGTCACATTGACGAATTACGATGAAACATACGAAAATGTAAAAGTAGTTTACAACAAAGACAATATTACCGAGACTTTAGGTGAGGTTTTAGAAAAAGCCAACAAAAAACAAATACGTATTGCTGAAACAGAAAAGTATCCACACGTAACTTTCTTTTTCTCTGGAGGTAGAGAAACTCCATTTGAAGGCGAAACACGAATTTTAAGAAATTCACCAAAAGTTGCTACTTACGATTTGAAACCAGAAATGAGTGCTTATGAGCTAAAAGATGCTTTGGTGCCTGAATTGAATAAAGGCGAAGTAGATTTTGTTTGTTTGAATTTTGCTAATGGTGATATGGTTGGGCATACAGGAGTAATGAGTGCTGCCATTCAAGCTTGTGAAGCAGTTGATGTTTGTGTGAAAGAAGTAGTTGAAGCGGCATTGGCCAATGATTATACTACTATCGTAATTGCGGATCACGGTAATTGCGAAACGATGATTAATCCTGATGGCAGTCCAAATACTGCTCACACTACGAATCCAGTGCCAATTATTTTAGTTGACAAAGAATTGAAAAAAATTAATGATGGTGTATTAGGTGATATCGCTCCAACAATTTTAGAATTGATGGGAATTGAAAAACCTGCTGTGATGACGAGTCATTCGTTGTTGTAAACCGGAAAGCTTATATAAAAACAAACCCCAAAATCAACAGATTTTGGGGTTTGTTATTTTTAGGGAATAAAAAATTACAAAAACATTTTTGAAATTTTTTCTGCTTTTTTACTTTCACTGTAGTCATAGAATCCTTCGCCTGATTTTACTCCTAGTTTTCCGGCGCGTACCATATTGACCAATAATGGGCAAGGAGCATACTTTGGATTTTTGAATCCTTCGTACATTACATTTAAAATGGCTAAACACACATCCAAACCAATAAAATCAGCTAATTGTAATGGTCCCATTGGGTGTCCCATACCTAGTTTCATTACTGTATCTATTTCGTAAACGCCAGCTACTTTATTGTACAAAGTTTCAATAGCTTCATTTAACATAGGCATTAAAATTCGGTTCGCTACAAAACCAGGATAATCGTTCACCTCAACAGGAACTTTTCCTAGTTTTTCGGATAATTTCATGATGATTTCCGTGACCTCATCAGAAGTGTTGTATCCTCTAATGATTTCAACTAATTTCATAATAGGCACTGGATTCATAAAATGCATACCGATAACACGCTCTGGATGACTTACCACAGCTCCTATTTGTGTAATTGAAATTGACGAGGTATTGGTCGCTAAAATGGTGTTGTGAGAACAAATTTCATTTAATTGTTTGAAGATATTTAGTTTAAGCTCTACGTTTTCAGTAGCGGCTTCTACCACTAAGTCTACACCAACGACTCCGTCTTTGATGTCTGTATACGTAATAATATTGGTAATGGTCTTGGCTTTGTCTTCCTCTGTAATGGTGCCTTTGCTTACCATTCGGTCCAAATTGGCTGCAATGGTTGCCATTCCTTTATCTAATGCTTTTTCAGAGACATCAATTAATTTTACTGTAAATCCGCTTTGTGCAAAGGTGTGGGCGATTCCGTTACCCATAGTACCTGAACCTATAACAGCTATTGTTTTCATAAGTTTTTGTTTAAATATAAAAGCTCAAAGTTATAGTATACAACTTCAAGCTTTGTTTTAAATTGTTTATTTATTTGTAGTAGTATTATTTTTTAAAACAATCAATAATTTGATAGGCTACACTTAGGGCTTCTGTTGCTTGCTCTAAGGTAACAACTGGTGTAGTATTGTTGTTAATGGCATCTGCAAAAGAATTTAATTCGTCTAAAATAGCATTGTTTTGTTCTACCTCAGGATTAGAAAAATAGATTTGTTTTTTTACACCTTCGGCATTTTGTAAAATCATGTCAAAATCACCTGGAACTTCTGGAGCATCTTTCATTTTAACAACTTCGCATCTTTTTTCTAAGAAGTCAACAGAGATATACGCGTCTTTTTGAAAAAATCTTGATTTACGCATGTTTTTCATTGAAATTCGGCTAGCTGTTAAATTAGCTACACAACCGTTTTCAAATTCAATTCTTGCATTGGCAATATCTGGGGTTTCGCTAATAACGGATACACCACTAGCACTTACATGTTTTACTTTGGACTGTACCACACTTAAAATAGCATCGATATCATGTATCATTAAATCGAGTACAACAGGAACATCTGTACCACGAGGATTGAATTCAGCAAGTCGATGGGCTTCAATAAACATTGGGTTTTCAATCATGTTCTTGGTAGCGATAAACGCAGGATTGAATCGTTCTACATGACCCACTTGTCCTTTTACATTATTTTCTTTGGCTAAAGCGATAATTTCAAGAGCCTCATCAACGGTATTAGAAATAGGTTTTTCTATGAAGACATGCTTTCCAGATTTGATGGCAACTTTGGCACATTTAAAATGAGAAAGCGTTGGTGTAACAATATCAATGACATCAACAGCATGAATTAGAGTAGCGATAGTTTTGAATTGTTTGTAGCCAAATTCTTTTTCGATTTTTTGACCATTTTCTAGATTTTCATCATAAAAACCAACCAACTCGTATTTTTCAGATTGTTGCAACAAACGCAAATGTATTTTTCCTAGGTGACCAGCACCCAATACTCCAATTTTTAGCATAAGAATGTTCTTTCTACAAAAATAACAATTTAATGAGAAATTCCAATTTTTACAATTCCAAATTAAAGCCACTTTTTATTAAAAAAAGCCACTTTTTATTTGATTTTCTTTTTCATTTGGAATTTGAATTTTTAGTTTATTTTTACCGAAATAATTTGTTTTAGATTTGAAAGATACTGCCAAACATCAAGGACTTCGGAATCAATTAGTAAGCCTTTTGCAACAAAAAGGAATATCTGATAAGAACGTATTAGATGCGATAAGTAAGATTCCAAGACATCTTTTTTTGAATTCTAGTTTTGAGGATTATGCTTATCAAGATAAGGCTTTTCCTATTGGAGCTGGTCAAACGATTTCACAACCGTACACTGTTGCTTTTCAATCCCAATTGTTGGAGGTTAAAAAAGATGACAAAGTATTAGAAATTGGTACAGGTTCGGGCTATCAAACGGCTGTTTTGTGTACAATGGGAGCAAAAGTTTATAGTGTAGAACGTCAGAATGAATTGTTCAAAAAAACTTCAGTTTTGTTCCCTAAATTAGGCATAAGACCAAAACATTTGTCTTTTGGTGATGGTTATAAAGGTTTGCCACTTCATGCTCCTTTTGATAGTATTATTGTTACTGCAGGTGCTCCGATTATTCCAAAACCTTTAATGGCTCAGTTGAAGATAGGAGGAAGGTTGGTCATTCCTTTAGGTGAAGAGGTTCAAATAATGACACTGTTAATCCGAAAAAACGCTACGCAATTCGAAAAGCACGAATTTGGAGAATTTCGTTTTGTTCCTTTATTAGAAGATAAAAATTAAAATTAAAAATAAAAAGGGTTTCGAATATAGTTTCAAAACCCTTTTTTGTTTGTTATGTTCTTATTTTTGAGGGACAGAACCGTCTTTAATCATTTGCTTATAAAGTGTTTTCATAATTTCATCTACAGTTAATCCTATGTCTGATATATAAGAAGATTTGGTTGTACCTGTCCAAATGAGTTTGTTTTTATTTAATGAGAAAATGTTGGTTTCTACCATGTAATAGGTGGTCTCTTGGTAATATCCTGGGGTATAGAAATTTGGGGAATATAAGCCGTACCAATTACCGAAACCATATCCATACATTCCTGTATACATCCCTCCAATTCCGCCGTAATAAATTGAAGTATTAGTGCCAGGAACATAATTAGTTTCTTTTTCTGTACTTACCAAACGCATAGTTAATACTCCATCAAAGTTTTCGTCTTTAAGGATTTTAAGCTTTTGTTCGTTGGTTAGTTGTAAATTGGTACCATTTAAATATTGGTAAGAAGTTTTAAAAATAGGATTAGCTGATGCAATTCTGTTTTCAGTTGTTCTTCGAGTGGCTTCGTCTTTTACTAAAGCCACAACTAACACTTTTTTGAATTGTTCTTCTTTGATGGATGTCTCAGGATCTTTCCAGCTGTTTACAATTGCTGTGTTACTCCCGCAGCTCAACATAATAAATGATGCACACGCAAATAATAAGTGTTTCATAATCGGTTAGTTTTTAATTGTTTGTACGTAAAAATAGCGATTATACTTAATAAATACACTTATTGAATCGAAAAATATTAAAAGGCTTTTTTTATTCGATCCAAATCTCGTTTGGCATCTTGTTCTTTGAGAGCTTCTCTTTTGTCGTAGTTTTTCTTTCCTCTGCAAAGCCCTATTTGAAGTTTTGCCAATCCTTTTTCGTTGGTAAACAACTTTAAAGGTATTATGGTAAGACCTTTGGCTTGTACACTTCTAGCAAGTGTTTTTAATTCTCTTTTGTTTAATAACAATTTGCGCTCGCTTCTCGATTTATGATTGAATTGATTTCCAAAAGCATATTCCTCAATGTAAGTGTTTATTGCAAACAATTCATTATTGTTGAATTCACAAAAACTTTCAGTAATATTAGCTTTTCCTAAACGAATAGATTTGATTTCGGTGCCTGCCAAAACAATACCGGCAATATAGGTTTCGATTATTTCATAATCAAAACGAGCTCTTTTATTGAGTATGTTAACTGTTTTTTGCATAGGTCAGCAAATGTAGAACAAAATTAAAAATATTGGAAATATGTTTTTGTTTCTTTTTTTAATACCTGATTTTTATCATTGATTGATTGAAGCCTAGTTTTTACTTTTGATTTGTAATTAAACTATAACTTCAAAAAAGTTAAAGCTATTTTGACTCAAAATAGGTTGTTTTACAAAGGTCAAAATAAGTTTTGTTATAATGAGAGGTGTTTTCTTTTCGGTATGAATCTAAAGAGGTTATTGATTAAAAACGAAGTTATCGTAAATTATAAAAACATAGCATCAATATTAAGCATGCCAATTGATGTTATGATGAGTCCATTAACTTTTGAAATGGAAATTGGTATGTTGTTTTAGATTAGTTAGAAAGAAAAAGGTGTTTACGTTTTGTAAGCACCTTTTTTTATATTGTTTTTGGATCATAAATTGTATTTTTGCTGCATGAAACAACAATCAAATGATCCTTTGCATGGTGTTACTTTACAAATGATTGTAGAGCGGCTTGTAGATTTTTATGGATTTGATACTTTGGGTGAGTTAATAAAAATTAAGTGCTTTACCACGAATCCAAGTGTAAAATCTAGTTTGACTTTTTTGAGAAAAACGGATTGGGCTAGAAAAAAAGTTGAAGAATTATACTTGCGTTCTTTGTCAAAATTTTAGTCCAATTTATAAGTTATCATTAAGCCTCCTCTATATGGTAACCATTCACCACTTTTGTTGAATTTTTCTGCTTTTTCATAGCGCCCTGGTGTACCATCATTGTAGTATCCTCTATAAAATCCTTGATGCCAACCTCCTCCTACAAAAGCATCTAGATTAATTTTTTCGGTGATTTTAAAATTATAACCAATTGTACCCCCAATTCTATATCCAAAGCCATCTTCATATAAATTGGTATTCCAATAATTCCATTTCTGAATTTTATAGATATCAGGACCCACATGTCCGCCAAAATACCAACCATTATATTTTTCTTTAAAGTGATAGCGAACTTCTGGAGTAAAGGTGTAAAATTGCATAGGATTATGTCCAGCAAACGATTTCCAAAAGGATGCCATTACGTCAAAGCTAAATGTTGTTTTTTTGCCAATACTTGTTTCTATTCCAACATTTGGAACTCCTACTAATGCAGATACTCCATTAAATTTTATATAGGTTTGACCAAAACTGGTGCTAACCATTAGTAGGAGTATAAAAGCAATATTCTTTTTCATGAATCAATATTTTTTGGCAAAGGTATACCTAATTTTGGGAAAATTCTTAAGCTAATTGAGTTAAAAAAACATCAAGTGTTGTTAATTTGTTTTAAAAAAATGCACAACACTTGTGTTTCAGTAGTTTAAAAACTATACTTTCCTCCAAAATATAAATTTCTACCTCCAGCATTTATGCCTGAAGCAAACGTTCTGTATTGTGTGTCCAACATATTTTCAATACCAGAAAAAAGAGTAAGATTATTTATTAATTTATAAGCTCCTTTCAAATTATAGGTTTCCCAAGCAGGCATACCGTTGGCTGGCGCATATTGTAGATTATCTTCGCCACTTGGAGAATAATCTTTTAACCTTTTCTTTCCATTGTATAAAAGGTAAGCCTCTAGCATCCATTTATCGGCTTCATAACTTAAACCGGCTTTTCCGTAAGTGGGGGCAATATGGTCTAATGGAAATCTACCTGTATTATTCTCAACCCTTCCGTTGGTATAATTGAAGTTACCATACAAAAGTAATTTTGGTAGTAGATACCATTTGAGTGAAGTTGATAGCCCCACAATTTCACCTTTTCCTTGATTTTGATTCGCGTAGATTTGACTTACTTGTCCTTCATAAATTATGCTGTTTTGACCGTTAAGTGAAAAAGGTGAAGTAACAATGGCATCGTACAATTGAGTATAAAAGAAAGTGTTTTCTAGTTGAAGGCGTTTGCCCTCCCAGAAGGTGATGCCCATATCTGCAGTTACGGATTGTTCTGGTTTTATGTTTGGGTTAGGAACAATAACTCTTCCGGGAACCGATTCGAAGATTTTAGCCAAATCATCGATATTTGGTACTCGAAAAGCAGAGGCTAAATTGAATACAAATTTTACATTATTACTTGGGTTGTGGGCAATTCCCATAGCACCGCTGTATGTGAAATTTTCTTGTTTTACTGTGGTGTAAGGAAGTTTGAAAAAATTAGTATCCGATTCACTATTCAATTGTGTGTAGCCACCTCTTAGACTTGTGTTGAAAGTAGTCAAGGAATTGATTTCATCGTTGTAATACACAAAGCCTTCAGCTCTAAGTGTATTGTTTTTTCCATCAGGATAACGGGAATCTGTAACGGATTCAGTGCCAGTTAGAATGTTTTTACGAATTCCTTTGGATTGTAAATCATCATAGTAAAAGTCAGCACCGTATACTAAGTCTCCATTGCCAATTTTGGTTTTAAAATCTGAAGTCAAGGCATACACGTTTACTTTTTCTATTCTTGAAGTTTGATTGGCACTACCAAAACTTCTGGTAATTCTGCTTTCTTCTACTTTTTGATAACTAGCGTTCAAATTCAAGGTTGTGGACCCGAAAATGTCTTTTTTTACTAGTTTATAGGCTGATAAAAACCGGTCTTGTGGACCGTAATTCCAAACGGCCGACCTTAATCTGCCTGCTGCATTCGTGTCCGTCAAACGGTCGTATCTTGGTATATCAGAAGTAGTGGAGTATTGAATATTCAATGCGTGTTTTGTAGATTCATTTTGCTTAAAAACCACTTTCTGCATCAAATCATATTGGGTGTAGCCCGAAAATTTTTGAATGTATTTGTTGGGGTTAGCCACTTGTGTATCAATTCCGTTTTTGGTTTCTACATAGAAAAGGCGTTCGCCAAAGAAAGGGTTGTTTCCATTTTTGTTTTTCCCCATTCTTAAATCGCCAAATTCATTATAAGAAAACGAGGTTAGGCTTGCCCATTGATGGCCAGCATAATTAAAATCAAAATGCCCCGATTTACCTTCGTTTACCGTGCTGTAGGAAGATAATACGTTTCCAGAAAACTTTTTGTTGCCATTCTCTTCAAGCAAACGGGCATTTTTGGTTTGCAAAAAAATTGCCCCCCCCATTGCATCGCTTCCATAAATAGTAGATGAAGGACCAAAGAGCACATCAATGTTTTCGAGCATATTTTTATCAACGGTGATGATATTTTGCAAATGCCCAGCGCGATAAATGAGATTGTTCATTCGGATTCCGTCAACAACTAATAGGATTCTACTGGATTCGAATCCTCTGATGATGGGGCTACCGCCACCTTGTTGTGATTTTTGAACCGCCAATGTTCCAGAATTTGCCAGTGCATCAGCGCTGGTTTGAAAGTTTTGAAACTCGATTTGTTTTTTGGACAGCGTTTCTATTTGCTGTGTCATTTTCTTTTTAGGTTGTGCAAAACGTCTAGCACTTACCACTAATTCGTTTAATTCAACAGCATTCACGCTGTCTTTTGTTGTTTGTGAGAAGCCCATAAATGAGCATAGACAAGCTATCAAAGTAATTGTTTTCTTCATAGTTGCTTTGGTTTAATTTAATAAAAAATCGATTTTAAAAAATTAAACTAGCAGGGTGGACGCAATAGTTTTCGGCTCAAAAGCCAATTACAGATGTCGTTTTTATTGTTTATCGAATTTTTAGTTATGAAAAAAATTGGACAAACTTCGATTTTCCATTGGGTTGAAGTTGGTTCGTGTATGGATAAAAAATGCCCTTTTTTCTTGTGTGCAGGAATGGATTTTTGTTTTTGAAAAGTTTGTGTCAACAAAAGTCGGATTTCGTTTTCCAGTTCGTCTTTTACTACTTTGGCAACGATATAATTCTTTTCGTAAGTTATTGCCTTTACGTCATAATATATGCCATTAATTTGAAATTCTCTTTTATTGTCTTTTGCCCTCCATTCTTTTGCCGTAAAACGGAGCCATTGAAATTTGTCACTTTGGTTAAGCTGATTTTGATAATGAATATGCTGCCATTCTTGTAAAATTAACAGGGTAAAAGAAAAAAAAAGACCCAAACAGTACATTACGACCATTGCGTATGTGCCTAGAATCTTTTTATGTTTCTTTTTTGGTATCATTAATGTTAAATAGGGTTAAGTTTCGAATATACTACAGCATCAATAAATTTTCCATCAAAAAATTCATTTTCTTTAAAATGTGCTTCTTTGACGAAACCACATTTTTGTAAAACTCGCTCAGAAGCTTCATTTTCAGGGTCGATTACGCCTTCTATAGAGTGCAATTTCATAAATTTAAAGCCGTAATCTACAACGCATTGTACCGCTTCTGTAGTAATTCCTTTTCCATTGTACTGAGGTAATATCATATACCCAACTTCGGCTCTGTAATGTTCGGGTTTGATGCGATAATGCCCAATAACTCCCAGCATGGTGTCATCACCTTTTAATGTAATAGCCCAGTTGATTCCTTCATTAGTCTCAATTTTATCATCCATCATTTTAATATGTGCCAAAGCCTCATCATAATTAGTAACTAAAGGTCTAGGAATGTACTTCATAGTATCTGGATTGGAACGCAATTCGAACATTTCTTTAACATCGGAGGGCAAAACTCTTCTTAAGATGAGTCTTTCAGTTTCTAAATTCGGAAAAGGAGAGAAGTTTATGGTCAACATATTTCTTACTTAAAGAAGCGTTATTGTATAATTTGACTGGAAAAAAGCTTTTGGCGCTACTAACTGTATACCTTCTTTTTCCAATATTTTTCCTGAATTATTTGGTGTATCTGAATAACCAAACCAAGGCTCAATACAAATAAAAGGAGCATTTACTGGTGTCCAAACGCCAAGGTCTGGAAAATCGGCATAGTCTACTTTGAGTATGGGTTGGTTTTCTTCTAAAATTGTTACAGATTTTGAAGGTATATTTTTGAACACCAAAGCATCATTTTCAAATAACTGATACTCCAAATTCAATTGTTGATTCGGAATTTCGATGGTTTTAGTCTCATCCGAAATCAACCCCTCTTCTAATAAGTTAAAAGTCAAAGAGTCTAAACCGTCAAATTGTAATTGGTAACTATCGAATGTTTTTGGTAAAGCAAAGGCTGGATGTCCACCAATCGAGAATGGAAGTATAGTCTCTGAATTATTAATGACTTTGTATCCTAAATACAAGGAACGATCAATTAGGGTGTAGCTCAATTGAAGTTCAAACGAGAAAGGATATTTTTGTAACGTTTCTTCGTTGGATTGTAATGAAAAAGTAACGCTGTCCGCCTTCTTGTCTATTACTTCAAAAGTCAGTTCACGAGCAAACCCGTGACGAGGTAGTGAATAGGAGGTACCATTATATTCAAAAGTATTATTTTTTAGAGTGCCAACGATAGGGAATAAAATTGGTGAGTGCTTGCCCCAAAAATTAGGATTGCCCTCCCAAATGAATTCCTTATTGTTTTTATCTTTCAAAGAAAATAATTCGGCTCCAAGAGTTTTAAATTGTGCCGTTAGTTGTTCGTTAGTTATGGAAATTGTAGTCACGATCTTTTTTTATAAATGAAAGGTAAAGATATTGATATTCTTATAAACAGAGAAGTTGATTATGCTAAACCTTAAGAATTATCTTAATTTCTTTCCTGCTAATGTTATAAATAATTATTTTTTCATTTAATTTGTGCTTACACTAACACAAATTATAGATATTATGAAGACAAAGTGGCTTTCTTGCTTGGGTATTTTTTTCGGAGTACTCTCCGTTTTTGCTCAGCAACCTGCTCCCGCTGAAACAAAAGAACTAGTTTCTAAGTACGATTATCACGATGCATTTGCACCGCATTTTTATACTAAAAACGGTACTTCTACGCGTTCAGCAAGTGGTGAACCTGGACCTGCTTACTGGCAAAACCGTGCTGATTATCAGTTAACGGCTAAATTAAATGATGCTACCAATGAAGTTATAGGTACAGATGAAATCACTTATACTAATAACAGTCCGGATAAATTAAGTTTTCTTTGGTTGAATTTAGAGCAAAACTTGTTCAAACAAGATTCTAGAGGAACCGCTTTAGTTCCTTTGACAGGAAGTAGAAATGGCGGTCAAGGACAAATTTTTGATGCGGGTTTTAAAATTAAATCGGTTAAAGCTATTTCAGGCAAAGCTAAAACGGCAACCGACGTAAAATTTGTAGTTACGGATACTCGTATGCAAGTATTTCTACCAGAAGCTATTGCTGCTAAAGGTGGAAGTGTGAAATTGAAAATCGAGTTTTCTTTTATTGCACCGAACGAAGGATCGGACCGTATGGGCGTTTTGGAGACCAAAAACGGAAAGATTTTTACAATGGCACAATGGTATCCTCGTATGTGTGTGTACGATGATGTTCGTGGATGGAATACAAATCCTTATTTAGGTGCTTCAGAATTTTACTTGGAGTACGGAAATTTTGATATTAAAATTACGGCACCAGCCAATCATGTGGTGGTATGTTCAGGTGAGTTGTTGAATCCAGCTGAAGTGTATACTGCGGAGCAATTCAAACAATACAAAGCAGCTTTGGTTAGTGATAAAACGGTAGTGATTCGCTCTGCTGATGAAGTAAATGCAACAGCAAAAAACAATACATCGGCTACTAAAACTTGGCATTATCAAATTAAAAATGCGCGTGATTTGTCATGGGCTTCTTCACCAGCGTTTATCTTAGATGGAGCGAGAATGAATTTGCCTAGCGGCAAAAAAGCACTAGCTTTATCTGCTTATCCAGTAGAGTCTGCCGGTAACGAGGCTTGGGGACGTTCTACAGAGTACGTAAAAGGTTCTATCGAAAATTATTCTAAACGTTGGTTAGAATATCCTTATCCTGTAGCGACCAATGTTGCAGGAAATGAGGGTGGAATGGAATATCCAGGGATAGTTTTTTGTAGTTGGGAATCCAAAGGAAAAGATTTATGGGGCGTTACGGATCACGAGTTTGGACACATTTGGTTTCCAATGATTGTTGGTTCTAATGAACGTTTATTTGCTTGGATGGACGAAGGATTTAACACGTTCATTAATACATTAAGTGGTGTTGATTTTAATAAAGGAGAATATAAAGAAGGACCATCAGATTTGCACCAAATTAGCGAGGTGTTGACTAGCCCTAAACTAGAAACCATTATGAGTTCTCCAGACAATATGAAAGAGAAAAATATTGGGGTGTTGTGTTACTTTAAACCAAGTTCTGGTTTGGTTATATTAAGAGAGCAAGTTTTAGGACCAGAGCGTTTTGATACGGCTTTTAAAACATATATTGAAAGATGGGCTTTTAAGCATCCTACTCCTGATGATTTCTTTAGAACTATGGAGAATGTTGCTGGTGAAGATTTGAGTTGGTTTTGGAGAGGTTGGTTCCAATACAACTGGCGATTGGATCAAGGTGTAAATTCAGTAAAATATGTGAAAAATGATCCAAAAAAAGGTATCATTATTACTATTGAGAATTTCGAAAAAATGGCGATGCCAATAGTTGTTGATATTAAAACTAAAAGTGGTAAAGTTACTCGAGTGAAATTACCAGTTGAAATTTGGCAACGTAACAAGGATTGGTCATTCAAACACAATTCTACAGAAGAAATAGAAAGTGTTGTTATTGATCCAGATCACGTTTTCCCAGATTCAAATACAGCCAATAATACTTGGACTGCTGCTACAGGTAAGTTAGAAAAAGATGTGATTCTTGATGATTATTTAGGTGTTTATGCTACAGCCAATGCTCCTTTGAAAATAACTTTGACAGAAAAGAATAGTGCTTTGAAAGTTGAAATATCAGGATATCCTTCTTTTACGGCGACTCCAGCAACTGGTGAAGCAAATACATTTGAAGCCCCTGCGGCTGGATTAAAATTCAAGTTCAATGATGCAAAAACAGGATTTGATATGGTGATTACAGGAAACGGACAAGTGATTCCTTTTACCAAAGAAAAATAATCAATTGTCATTAAATGAAAACGACTGTTAGAATTTGTCTATCAGTCGTTTTTTTATGTTCTTTAATTTGTATTTACTCTGGAATTTGTTGACTCAAGCAATGCAAAGTTCCAAATCCCCAAATAAAATCAATAGCACTAATTCCTATGATTTCTCTATCAGGGAAACATTCTGAAAGAATATTCAAAGCTACTCGGTCATTAGCATCATTGAAAGTAGGCACCAAAACACAGTGGTTTAAAATTAAGAAATTAGCATAACTAGCTGGCAAACGCAATCCATCAAAATCAATACGTTTAGGCATTGGTAAAGTAACAATCACAGGTGCTTGACCATTTTCTAGTTTCGCATTTTGTAGACGTTTTAAGTTGTCTTGCAAAGGTTTGTAATTGCTATCTTCTGGATTAGTTTCAACAATGGTTACAATCGTATCTTCATTTACAAATCGGCATAAATCATCAATGTGTCCGTGAGTATCATCTCCTTCGATACCATCTCCAAGCCAAATGACATTGGTAATGCCTAAGTACTCTTTAAAAACCGCTTCGTAATCTTCTTTGGTAAAACCTTCATTACGCACCTGAATCGTAGGATGCATCAAGCATTCTTCTGAAGTTAACAAGGTACCACGTCCGTTTACATCAATGGCGCCACCTTCTACAATTACGGGCTTTCCTTTGTAGGTAACTTGAGTTAAAGGAAGATGTAAATGTTCGGCTATTTTGCTCGGTACGTGTTTGTCTAAATTGATGTTTTTATACTTAGCCCAGCCGTTAAAATTGAAGTTTAAGGCCTCTCTCTGATTTCCATTTTTTACAATGATTGGACCAGAATCACGCATCCAACTTCTATTGGTTTTATGAATGATGAAGGATATCTGCTCTAAATTTACTGTAGCCATTGTTAGCAATTCAGTAACTTTCTCTCTTTGTTTTTCATCGGCAACTACCAAAAACACAGTTTCGTAGGTGGCTACTTTTTTGATGAATTCTACGAAAGCCCATTGTACCGCTTCGTATTTTCCAGGCCAGTCTTTTCCGTTATGTGGAAAACATAATAGGATTCCTTGTTGTTTTTCCCATTCTGCTGGGAATCGTCTTTTTGAAGTTGTAATCATATTTGTTTTGCTAATAGTTTGCAAATATAAAGATTCCTTAGAGGTAATTTGCGTAATTCTGAATGAATTCAAGTTAACCTAAATGAAATAAAAACTAAACCTTATGTTAATATTTACTCAGAAAACATTAACAAAATAAGCCTTTTTGTTAATGTTTTCATATTCATTAGTAAATATCCTTTTGTGATTTGTAATTTATTTTTGGATTAATTAACCAAATAAAATTATGATGAAAAATTGCAATTTCATAATATTGTTAGCCCTTTTTACTCTAATAAGTTGCGATAACACTAGCAATTCTGCAGGTACTGATGAAGAAATGGCTTTAGAAAACCCGAGTACTTTTAAAGAAATTGGTTCTATTGCCTTAGGTGGAGCTGGTGCCGCCGAAATTAGTGCTTTTGATGAAAAAACTAGACGTTTGTATACTGTTAACAATAGCGTTACTAATCAAATAAGTGTAATTGATATCTCAAATCCTTCTCAACCAACTTTAATTTCAAATATTGATTTGAGTAAATTCAATGGAGCGGCCAATAGTGTAGCAGTCAAAGATGGGAAACTTGTAATAGCATTAGAATCAAAATCAAATAAACAAGATAATGGTAAAGTTTTGGTTTTTGACACAACTACACAAACTTTACTAAAAGAACTTTCCGTAGGTGCTCTTCCAGATATGATTACATTTTCACCCAATTGGAGGTATATTATTACGGCTAATGAAGGAGAACCTAATGATACCTATACCTCAGATCCTGATGGGTCTGTATCAATCATTGATGTAGCGAATAATTATTCGGTTACAACTATTAATTTTAGCGGATTCTCCAATCAATTCAGTAGTTTAAAAACGAAAGGGTTTCAAATTGCTAGTTTTTCTAACCAATTTGTTTCGGATATAGAACCTGAATATATTACAGTTTCTAATGATTCTAAAACAGCATGGGTAACATTACAAGAAAATAATGGTATCGCCAAAATTGATTTAACTTCTAAAACCCTTTTGCAAATTTTTCCATTAGGATTTAATGATTTTAATTTACCTAATAATGCAATTGATATTAGTGATAAGGATGGTGGGATTTCTTTTGGTACATGGAAACTCAAGGGAATGTATCAACCTGACGCGATAAGCTACTTTGAATTTAATGCTATTCCATATTTAGTAACAGCTAATGAAGGAGATGCACGTGAATATTCAGGTTTTGTAAATGTTCGAAGAATCAATCATTCTTCAGTAGTTTTGGATCCCTTTCTATTTCCGAATGCTGCAGCACTCAAAGCTGATAACGTAATGGGAAGGTTAAATATTAATGTAAAAATGGGTGATACTGACGGAGATGGTGATATAGATGAACTAATCACTTTTGGTACACGATCTTTTGCAATTTGGAATGGAAATACAGGTCAATTGGTTTACGATAGCAAAAACGAATTAGACAAAAGAGCCTTCGAATTGGGACTTTATGATGACAATAGAAGTGACGATAAAGGAACAGAACCAGAAACAGTGCATGTTGCGACTATGGGAGAACTAAATGTTTTGTTTGTAGGCTTAGAACGTTCTGATGCAGTAATGATTTATGATATAAGTAATCCACTTCTTCCCGTTTATTTACAAACTTTAAAAACAGGTGATGCTCCAGAAGGGTTATTATTTATTCCAGCTGATAAAAGCCCAACTAAAAGAAGTTTGCTAGTGGTCAGTAGTGAAGGGGATGGAACAATTAAAATTTACCAACCCAATTTATTAGAAAACTAAAAAAGAAAAGGTGCTAAAAATTAATTTAGCACCTTTTTTCATAAGATTGTTATTTAGTCAATAGCTCTTTTAGTTATATCTCCAAAAGCATCGATTCTTCTGTCTCTGAAAAACGGCCAATTCTGACGAACGTTTTCTTGTAAATCCAAATCTACTTCGGCGATTAGTATTTCTTCTTTATCGTGTGAAGCTTGCGCTAAAATTTCGCCTTGTGGTCCTGCAATAAATGACGAGCCCCAGAATTCAATTCCAGCTGTTCCTTCGATGTATTGTTCCAAACCAATACGATTGGCTGCTGCTACATACACACCATTGGCTACCGCGTGACCTTTCATCACATTCATCCAAGCGCCGTGTTGGTTTTCGCCATATTGTTCTTTTTCTAAAGGATGCCATCCAATTGCAGTTGGGTAAAACAATACTTCAGCTCCTTGCAAAGCAGTTAGTCTCGCTCCTTCTGGATACCATTGGTCCCAACAAATTAATGTTCCAATTTTTCCTTTTTGTGTTGGGAAAGCTTTGAAACCTATATCGCCAGGTGTAAAGTAGAATTTTTCATAGAAGTGCGGATCGTCTGGGATGTGCATTTTGCGATATAATCCTGCTTCGGTTCCATCAGTATCAATAATGTAAGCGCTATTGTGGTAAATTCCCGCCATTCTTTTTTCGAAAAAAGGAACAATGATTACCACGCCTAATTCTTTGGCTAAAGCCGAAAAAGCAGTAAATGAAGTACTGTACAGAGGTTCTGCCAAGGCAAAATTTTCTACGTCTTCGCTTTGACAAAAATAATGACTGCTATATAATTCTGGTAACGAAATAACTTCTGCGCCTTGTTTTGCTGCCTCTCGAACCCAGTGTAAACATTTTTTTAAGTTGTTTTCAGCAACATCGTTGAGGTTTAATTGAATAACCGCTATTTTGTATTTTTTATTAGGCATAACTTAAAATTTAGAGTGCAAAAGTAGTTATTTTTTCTAAAGAGTTCTAATGAGGGAAAATGAAAGTTGGGTTTGTTGCCAAGCTATCATTGGTTTTGTTGAAGTTTAATTGTAAATAGAATTTATTTTTTATCAAGGATTAAATGCTCCAAAATGCCAAAGAATCCCCGAAGGATCGTGTAAAAAACATTCCTTTCCCCAATCGAGATATCGAATAGGAACTAATTTCGCAGTTGGATACTTTTCATTTAAATGCAAAGCTTTTAATGATTCCCAGAATTCTTCTACATTTTCAATTTCCATAAAAACCATAGTATTGTCGACCCAGTCTTTTACGTAAGCATTTTGTAAATAGAAACCAAAATTAGCGGTGCTGAAATAACTCATATTGCTAGAGATTATACTTTCGTTAAAGCCTAGTTCTTTATAAAATAATCTCGATTCTGTGTAATTTTTTGAGCCTATAAAGGGGCGGATGGATTTGGTTTTGAATTGCATTTTTTCTGATTTTTTTAGTGTATTCCTTTTGGTTCATAAATGAGACGGAAGAAAGTACTAAACCGTTCGTTTTCTTTACTTATAGGAATTCCGGTAACGATACCAATCAATAAATTGTCAATTATTCCAACACGCATTTGAGGCCTTATGACCATATCGAAAGCGCCATTATGAATCTCTTTATTCAATTCTATTCCAATAAAGTTACTAGTTCCAGGAATCATATAATGGAAATTAGTATTGATTTGCCACGTAGTTTCGATATGATTGTTTTCAAATTCGTGTTCTATCACTGGCCCAGTGTAAAGTAAAGTATGAAAATTGTTTCCCCATCGTTTTGCAGCAACAAAAAAAGGATTGTAAATGTTACCAATTATGGCTTTCGATTTTCCATAATCTGAAAAACTCGGTAGTTCGAATTCGTTTAAGTAGGCAATTGCTAGTGTGGTTTTGTTTTTTTCAGATACATAAAACGAGTATTGTGTAGCTAGTTTTAATCCATCTATGGCATTTTTCGGAATGGTTGCGCCGCTGTTGTTTGGAGAATAAAAAGTGAATGGAACTTCAATTTCTAAACCTAAACGATCAATTACTGCCCACTCATATTCTACAAATCCATTGTAAGAGTCAAATGAATTGTTATCTTTTAATTCAAAACCGACGTTCCATTCTTTTTCTCCTTTTCGTGCACCTAAATCTCTAATTAAATCAATATAAAGTGGTTCTGCGTGAAGTACTTTGTCTGGATGTAATTTGTTTTCTACAGCTTCAATGTATAAACTGTCTTTTTCTTTTCTACTATCATTTTGACAGATAACAATTGAAGGGCATAGAATGGATAGTAAAACAATAAAAACCTTTTTCATTTGATTGAATTTATTTTTCTAGTTTAGTTTAGTAACGTTGCTTTAATTGGATCTATTAGAACGTTAAAAAGCAGTATAATAGTCTTTTTGCTTTTTTGAAATAGTCTTTCTAATTCTTGATTTATGACGCGAAGCGAGTCTTTAAATATTCGATATTGGCTTTCATAATTATTTGCAATTGTTCTAGATCGATATCAGTGAGTTTAGTAACATATAAACAAGCTTTTCCTCTTTTGAATTTTCCTAAACTCGTTAAAAGGGATTCGTGCTCCTCGAGTCCGGTAAAAACATACAACGAAATAGCGGATTTTCGTGGTGAGAAACCAATTAGAGGCGCATATCCTTCGTGTCCACTTTCGTATTTGTAATGATATTTGCCAAAACCAATGATTGATGCTCCCCACATTGTAGCTTCGCAACCAGAAACTGCCTGCATAATTTCAATCAATTGATGGCTATCTTTTTTCTTTTGTTCTGAATCGGCAAATTTTTCAATAAAATCAGCTACACTTTGATTGGTTTCGATCGTTTTTTGTGCCATTTTTTTTAATTTTTATTTAAAAATAAAGTTAGCTTTTATTTTGTAAATAAAACAAAAGCTAACTTGTAATTAATTGAAAATAGGGTTGTTAATTATTTTTTGCCCAAAAATTTCTTTATAATTGTTACTACGAGTAGTGAAATGGCGCCAAATACTAAGCCTAATAAAGGCTCTTTGATGAAGCTAGGAACTTGTGGCAGAATGTGATGTAAATAATCGATTTGATGAGCAAAAATTCCACCAGCTACCATAATTAAAGCAATTGTTCCGATTACTGCTAAGCTTTTAATAACTTTAGGCAATGCGTTTACTAAGAAGCTTCCCGTTTTGGTCAAAAATCCATTTTCTTTGCTACTAAGTTGCATTAGTTTGAAACCCATATCATCCATACGAACAATTAAAGCTACAATACCGTATACACCAATAGTGGCAATGATGGCAACTATAGAAACTACCGCAATTTGAGTTGTAATTGATTGCTCTAAAACGGTTCCTAAAGCAATGATTACAATCTCAACAGATAGGATAAAATCTGTAACAATAGCTGCTTTTATTTTTCCTTTTTCTTGTGCTAGAATTTCTTCTTCAGTGAAAGATTGCGTTATAGAAATCTCAGCTTCGTGATGATGATGCGGAAAGAAATATTCATAAATTTTTTCGGCACCTTCATATGCTAAATAAAGACCTCCCAAAACTAAAATTACTTTAATGGCGATAGGAGAAAAAGCACTGAGCACAAAAGCTATGGGAAGAATGATTAGTTTGTTCAACAAAGAACCTTTTGTAATAGCCCACAAAACGGGTAATTCTCTTGAAGAAACAAATCCTGAAGCTTTTTCGGCATTAACGGCTAAGTCGTCTCCTAAAATTCCAGCTGTTTTTTTGGTAGCAATTTTACTCATTGCTGCCACATCATCCATAATTGCTGCGATATCATCTAAAAGTGCAAAAAAACCTGATCCCATGTATAATTGTTTGGTTTAGTTAAAGTTATAGCTAAAGAGCTAATTTTATTATTGATTTTTGTTTATTGATTCAGCTAAACTACTACATTTTTGATTGAATTTCCATTCGTTTTTAGATAAATTTCACTTTTTTTAAAGCTCTTTCTTTTTGTTTATATGTGATAAGGAAGCATCTGAATTAATTGTCTAGATAGAAATATTTAATCAAAAAGAGAATCAACTTCTTATAGGTTGAAGATAATTTTTATAATGAAAAAGTAATTTTTAAATAGTTTTAAAACACGGCAATTTTTCCAGTTTGTGCTTCGCCAGTGCTGGTTACGATCTTATAGATGTAAACACCTGTGGAGTTAATTTTTAAATTGACTGTGTTGGTTTTTGAATACAAAGGACAGGTCATTTTATTTTGACCATTTAGATTGTATAAATAAAACGTAGCTTGATCTTCTTTTTTGGCTTCTACGATGAGTTCTTGATTTTTTTTCAACAAAGTCGGATACACAAAAAAGAAATCATTTCCGAGATAGTTAGCATCCAGAATTGAAGATTTTATGATTTTGTTGTTTTGCAAAACGATATTGATTCGATATTTATTATTCCCTTTGGTTGGGTTTGGATCTAGAAAAAAGAACTCTTTGGAGTTGATGTTATCTATTGTAGCGAGGATACTTTCTGCGTTATTGACCACTTTTGCAAGTTCAATTTTTTTTATGTTATACAAGCTGAAAAGACTTGCTTTTATTTTGATTTTATCTTCTTCAAAAATTTCGGCAAAAGAAAACTCAAAGTAGCAATTTGAATTGGCTGGAAATTGTAGAGTAGCTTCACTTTTGATCCCTTCATTATTGTTAAATAGGGGAGCTACAGTAACCGTTTTTTCATTGCTAAAAGTGTAAGAAGTATTGGTGGTTTGTGTTTTAAACTGCATTTTATCCCCAATTAATTCATAAAGGTTAAATGATACTACATTTTTAGGTTTTTCCCAAGTAATTTCGGTTGTTCCATCACAAACCAAAGAGGTGTTGATGTTTAAATCATAAGAAATAGTAAACGTTTCAGAGAGGTAATCGACGCCTCCAATGTTCATCTTTAGTTTTGCTTTAGTAAATTTTTGCTCAGCAGGAGTAAAAGTAAACTGTTTATTATCTAGAGGAATTGAACTGGCAATGATTTCCCAAGTTTGTCCGTTATCATAACTAATAGATAATTGCCCAGAAGTACCTACAAATGAGGAAGCCCATTTGAAAGGCGATATTGTCCTTCCATCATATGGGAAGTTATCGTTTTGCAAAGGATAATTCCACTCAAAATGGTTGTTTACTTCGTATTCATAAGCAATGCTATACTCTTGAGAAACTGAGGCGAGAGTTTTACTACTGATTTGAATGGTGTACGTTCCCGTTGTAGGGTTTTCTACTACAATTTGTTCTATGTTGTTGGTTTTGTCTTTTCCTCTTGTTGCGGGTTGTTGTGGGGTCTCTGGGTTAAGTACCCAAGGTAAATAAGTTGTATTGTTTGGAGCAATTAGTTCTAAATCAAGGTCATTAATCAAACTGATATTACTGTTGATCGCTGCGGGTAAATCGTTCCAAACCATTGTTATTTTCAGGGTCTTAATATTTGAGGGAATTGTTATAAAATGTGAATTGGTTTGATTAGAAATTGAAGTCCCGTTAAGTATTCTATTATCACTAATAGTTTTTAAGGCTTTGTAAGCGTCAACATTTCCGTAACCATAATTAAAGTCAGGGCCAATATTTCCTACATCTTTGGCACTATTTATTAAAATGGCTTTGGTTTGTGTATTGGTCAATGTGGCATTATTGATAGATTGATAATGTTGTTTCATAAGTGTTATGACGCCAGTAACTATTGCTGTAGCGTTAGATGTTCCTAGTGTGCTATAGGCTACTACTTCAGGTTTTACTCGCCCGTCGTATGCTGGACCTTTGGAGGAAAAGGGCAAGATTGCTTCATTTTGGTCTATACAACCTATTACGATACTATTTTTGGATTGTTTAAAATTTCCTGTAATAGATTTAAACCCCTCGATTCCTTTATTTCCTGATGAAAAACAATGAGTCAAATTGGGATTGAGAAAGAGTTGTTCATCATAGGCATTGGCCAAAGAACCATAAAAGTTTTCAATGAAGGTACCATACGAATGATTCTGAGTGGTCAAACCTTGAAAAGAACTGATGTCATCAGGAAATATCTTTAAATAATCAGAGGATTGTATTTTTGACTTTGGGGCAACTCCTTTTCCTAACACAGAACTATTTCCTAGGCCAGAAACTATTGTAGCCATTGCACTCGCGTGACTTGATACGGAAGTTGGCTGCGTAGTTGAAGGAATATGTTTGTTCAATAAATCAATATCATTTAAATCGAAGAAATCATCTTTGATAGATACAATTTGGTTCTCCCCAGTTGCTATTGGAAAGTAGGTGTTTGCTTTGGTAATAGTATTGATTATGAAGTTTTGATCTACTATTTTGCTTTCTGTTTTAGGTTGAAATGATTCTTGGGTTACAGACACAACGCTGTTGAAAGCTATAATTTGCAGTATTTTATCAGAATTGCATTTTACATTTATTAATTTGTCGTTGATAAATGTTATTGGTACAATAGAAATTGATTTCAAATCAGCGAGTAGCGATTTCAAATCATCAGTGCCTAAAATGTATTGTTCGTCTCGCTGGTGTATGGAAAAGTCAACGGGTAGTTTCCAGAGGTTATTTATTGGAAGTATTTCCTTGGATAGCCTATTGATAGTAGTGCTTTTGTTTTCAATGATGCCAAAGTTTTCGTCTAGTTTTTTCACTACTTTGTATTGCTGGCTATAGGCATTTTGCAAAGTTGTGAAATAATATTTTTGACTCCTTTTTTGGTTATCGTATTCTATATATTGTTTCCATTTACCAACGTTTTGAGAAAAGCAGAGAGTTGTAACTAAAAAGTGTAGTAGGTAGATAATTCGTGTTTTCATGTATGTTGGAACATTTTACATTTTTATTAAATCTAATGAAAACTAAAAGTAAGGTTTGGGGCTTACATTTTGTTGACACAAAAGGCACTGTTTAATTTTTATTATCTTCTTATTTAATGAGTTACCTTTTTCTGTTTGAATCAAAGTTATTAAAATATTTGTAACAATATACCTATTGAATGTTCTTTGAATAAATAGCAACAAGTTTCTTAAGGTTATTACTTGTGATTGATTAGTATTGAATATTCATTTTTTTTCTGATGTGTTCAATAGTAATTACAGACTTGAATGTTTTTTAAAGCTAAAAAATGTGTTCATGTGTCTAAAAGCTTGATTGTCTTTTGTTTATGTGAGCTATTGATTTTGCTGGCTTTTTGCTAATATGCTGATTAACATTGGCTTAACAAAATCATAATATTTTGTTAATTTTTTTGTTTTCATAAGTTTTATAATACTAATAATATTTAGCTTTGAGTATAATATTTTGGTAGAGCCCCCTCAAAATCAACCTATTAACTAACCTAAAAAATTAACAAATGAGAAAATTAAAAACAATTTTCGCAGTGTCATTAGTTCTATTGACACTATTCTCTTGCAACAAAGAAGATGATACTAATTCATTAAACCAAGAAGCTACTCAAATTTCTCCTGAAATTTTGGGAAAAATTAGCTCACTTTCATTAAATAATAAAGATGTTAAAGTGGTAAAAAACACCAAATTAGACGGTACTACAGAAGATGCCTTTTTGATTGAAGGGTGTATCCTAATGACCAAAGAACAATTGGACAAAATGGACCTTCATGGAGGAATAACTACTGAACAGTATCGTACAAATAATTTAGTGTCTGCACCAAGAACCATTAGAGTTGTTGGTCTTACCGGAACTGGTACTTCTGCATTATCTACAAATATGCGTGCGGGATTACAAGCTGCAATTAACAGATATAATAGTCTAGGATTGTCTCTTACTTTTACGCTTACTTTTAGTTCAAGTACTACTGGTGCAAATATAGTGGTAAGAAGACAAACAGGATCTGCAGGTGGTGTAGCTGGTTTCCCTTCTGGAGGATTACCTTACAATACTGTAACATTGTACTCAGGATTAGATAGTTATTCAACTGGAGTGAATGCACACGTTTCAGCTCATGAAATCGGACACTGTATAGGTTTGCGTCATACCGATTGGTTTAGCCGTCAAAGTTGTGGATCAAATCAAAGTGAAGGTACAGCGGGTGTTGGTGCTGTTCATATTCCTGGTACACCAACAGGTTACGATGCTACGTCCTACATGAGAGCTTGTTTTAGCGGAAGCGAGACGGGTGCGTTTAACAGCAATGATATAACAGCTCTTAACTATTTATACTAGAGATTGATTGGGGGCTTTATCAAATTAGGAAGGCTGTCTCGTATTGTTGAGACAGCCTTTTTTTATTTGAAAAATGTATAAGATTTATATTTTTTCATCGGCACCAACTTCTTTTATTTGGTCTAAAATGTTGGTTTGATTCGGAGAAATGTAATTTTTTGTTTCAATAGGTGTTTCTTTTTTGAAAAGAAGATCTAAGGCATTGTATAACTTTAATAAAACGTCTCGGTCTTGTTTATCAATTTCCACCGCACTGTTAAAATTAAAGACGTAATTGTTGGAATTACGAACTTCTACTTTGATGGTTTTTGGGGTGATTTTAAATTTAACAATATCCATTCTCTACATTATTGATTGTACAATACATTTCATTTTATGACCCTTGGAGTGTAATCTACATTATAGGTTGTCAGCAAAGCTAAAGAAAATCAGTAAAAGAGAGGAATAAAAATGAGAGTATTTCATACTTTTTCAAATTTGTAATTTACTGTTGAATTTGAGAAGAACTCTTATTCGCAGTAACTTTTTTGATGGGATAAAAATTAAAAGGTCATGATTTTTATTCAAATCATGACTTTTTCCTAGCAAATATGTTTATAGTTATCCTTTCAGCCAAGCCTGGTTTAGTGCTTTTTTGGATTCGTCGGTGAATTTATATCCTATTCCGTCTACATAGTTTAGTTTGGCTTTGCCTTTCAACTCGATGATTTGACCATTTCTTTTTACTTTCATGCTCACTGGTTCGTCTTCATCAATCCCGAAACCGGCAATTAATACATTGGTTGGGTTCGAAGCGTCTATAGCAGATTCGTTCATTTCAATGATTTCGTCTCCATCTTGCATTCCAATTGATGTCATAAATACATTGGTATTGTCTGGAGAAAGTACGGCAATTGCTTTTTTGTTAACAGTATCAATTTTAAGATTTGGTCCTTTGTTATTCATGAATACGACCAAAGTTGGTTCTTTGGCAGGTACTTTGCTCACACCAACTTTTTTTAAGTATTTCTCATAATCAATAGGAATTCCTTTAACGATATGATCTTGAATAAAGTTACCCACTTCAGGGTTGGTCATTGCGGTAATTTCAGGAATTAAATCTTGGTCATCAAATGGTTTTGTTGGGCCATATTTTTTTGACAATCTTCCCATTAATTCTAATACGCCATTTTTACCGCCCGAAGCTTCCCGAAGCATGATATCAATACACATGGCCATTATAGCGCCTTTTTCATAAACATTTGGATATTGTGCTTTCATGTTGGGTTCCAGAACATTTTTGCTCATTTCTGTAAATGATAAGTTGTCATTATACATTTTTTTGGAGTTTTTTTCTTTAGCAGCCATTTTTGCATAAAACTGTTCTTCGTTCATTAATCCTTCATGTACTTGGAAATGATTGGCAAAATATTCTGTAAATCCTTCATACATCCACAAATGTTGTGACATTTTTGGGTTATTAAAATCAAAGTCTTGAATTTCTTTAGAGTGAACATTCAAAGGTACAAGTGTGTGAAAAAATTCATGAGAAATGGTATGAATCAAATCTTTGCTTTTCATTGTTTCTGTAAAAACAGCTGTGGTAGAGGTGTTGTGTTCTAAAGCGCCAATTCCATGAGCATCATCTTTATTATTTGTGGTAATATAGTTTAGAATAGCATATTTTTTTGTGTTGTTTATTTTTCCTAAATAAGCTTTTTGAGCACTAATCATTTTTTTTATATCTGGCATAAATGCTTCAGCATTTAAATTTTTTTTGTTGGGAGAATAAAAGCTCAGTAATAATTCCATATCACCAATGCGTGCGGTTGCGATATCAGGTTTGGCATACATGATGGGATGATCTACTAATTCTGCATAACGTGTAGTAATGAATAAATCGCTTGTAGCAGAGGAGTTTTTATCATCTAATGCTGAACTTGCTACGATATCCGCTGGATGATTTATGGCCACTTTATAAGTTATGTTTGCTTTGTCTGTGAAGTATCCTAAAAAACCACACATATTTAGCCAAAATTGTTTTCCTGCGAGAATGTTTGTTCCAGCAGGAGAAAAAATGGTCTTACTATTGGCATCAAAAGCTTGCCCTTCTTCATTGTCAAAAGTATCATTGACTTTATAAGTTATGGTGGCTAAGCTGGGTGCATTGCTTATTTCAAAAGTGTTGACATCTTTTTTTGTGATAGTAAGACTATTGCCAGATTTGTCGAATGCTTTAAAATCTTCGATATAACGGCCATAATCTGCTATGGCATATGTACCAGGGATGATTTTTGCAAAATGGTAACTGATTGTTGGAACCGAAAAGGGAGGTGATTTGACTGTAACTTTTACTTGGTCATTTTCTACTGTGATTAAATCAAGTGTGGCCTCTAAGCTTTCTTGTGATGTTGTACTAGTGGCAGTGCGCGTTGTACTACAAGACGTAATAACCAACGCAAGGGCTAAACTGAATACTAATTGAATTTTCATGTTTTTTTATTTTAGAGTTGTGGTATTAAGGTGTTGATTTTTAAAACTTTAACTAATTTACAAAATGTTTTTTAATAGTTGCTTTTTTTTAAATCTTGTGATCAAATTGATATCGTAATTTTTTTGTTCTTATGAATGACAAAAGGTGTATCTAGCCCCGATTACTATGATATATACAAACTAAAAATTTATTTATTTTTTAGTTTAAAAAAAGACATAACAAGCCTTCGAATAAGAATTACACGAAGGTTTGTTGTGCCTTTCATAAGTTATTT